>NZ_AP021888.1:0-325000 GCF_011398155.1 Thiosulfativibrio zosterae | reverse complement strand
CCGACACATTAATAATAAAACGCGATTCATCATGATTGAGCTTTGGCAAATAATCAGAGATAACTTTATGCGCTCCAGGATTTTGTAAGCCGATAGAATTCAGCAATCCATAGGGCGACTCCATCACGCGCTCAGCCTTATTGCCCAACTTAGGTAATAAAGTTGTGCCCTTTAAAAAGACAGCGCCCACATCTCGATTGGAAAAACCCGACACAGCTTGGTATTCTATGCCGTAACCAGCATTACCAGACGCCATGGCAATGGGATTGTTAAAATGAATACCACATAAGTCTACGGATAAATCTGTCAACGGACTTCACCTAAATAAAGTTTAAAAAGTTAATTTTATGATACATATCATTCTGTACGAACCCGAAATCCCACAAAACACCGGCGCACTGATTCGCCTCAGTGCCAATATGGGAGCACATTTACACCTCATCAAACCCTATGCGTTTGACTTGAGCGAAAAAAAGGTGCGCCGTGCGGGGCTCGATTATGCCGAATTGGCGCATCTTTATGAACACGAATCTCTGGAAGCTTGTTTGCAAAGCGTTAAGCCCAACCGAGTATTCGCCCTAACCACCAAAACCACGCAATATTACACTGCGCAAACATTCGTCAATAACGATGCCTTTTTATTTGGACCTGAAACTCGCGGTCTGCCAAAAGACATTATTGAAAGCCTACCAGAATCTCAACGCCTCACCATTCCGATGATACCGGGTGGTCGCAGTATGAACTTGGCCAATGCGGTTTCTGTGATGGCTTATGAAGCCTGGCGCCAGCTCAGTTTTAACATGAACCTTTCATGAATCTTTAAAGGGTTTAAAAATCCGTTTCGGCCTTTGCATCACGCGACATCAGTTGTTTAACGGCATCGGCCGGTGCAATCTCACCTTCTATAATCGCCAGCACCTGCATCATGATCGGCAAATCAAGCCCTTTAGCCAAAGCAATTTGCTTGACTGCTCTAGCGGCTTTAACCCCTTCCACCACTTGGCCGATTTGCGCAATTACCGAATCGGTATTTTGACCAGGCCTGGCTAAATTTAGCCCGAAACGACGGTTTCTGGACAAATCATCCGTGCAAGTGAGCACCAAATCGCCCAAACCTGCCAAACCCATCAGCGTTTCGGTTTGTGCTCCCATGGCTTGACCAAAACGCATCATTTCCACCAAACCACGCGAAATGAGTGCCGCTCTGGCATTAGCACCTAAGTGCAATCCATCACTCAACCCAGTGGCAATCGCCATAATGTTTTTGTAAGCACCGCCAACTTCAACGCCCGTCATATCAGACTGGGTATACATTCTAAAGCGTTCATTTTGAAAGGCTTGCGCCCAATACAAGGCTTCAGATTCTTCAAATGCGGCACTCACCATTGCGGTTGGCAAGCCCTTAGCCACCTCAACGGCAAAGGTTGGCCCAGATAACACGGCAATGGGTGCATCCTTGCCCAACACCTGTTGCGCCACCTGGTGCAATAACTGCCCAGAACTGATTTCAAACCCTTTGGTCGCCCAAGCAATATGACAATTAGGTGTTAGCGTGTGTTTTGCCAGCTCAGTGAGCGTTTCTCTAAATACATGGCTTGGCACGACCACCAACACTGCATCCGCATCCTTAAGTGCTTCACCAAAATCCGCCGTCACATTTAATCCGCTTGGGAAAACAATGTCTTTTAAATAGGTGACATTTTGACGACTGGCTTGCATTTGCAGAGCTTGCTCAGCACGATAAGTCCATAAGTTAACGCTATGGCCAACTTTTGCCAAGTGAATCGCCAAAGCAGTTCCCCAGGCGCCCGCGCCTAAAACCGCAATGCGTTGTGACTTCAAAAAAACAATCCTTTTGAATTCATCGCAAGGGTTTAGGAAGCTGTTTCAGCTTGCTTACGCTGTGCGTGCTCAGCGAACATCGCATCAAAATTAACCGGTTCTAATAATAATTGTGGGAAACCACCACGCACCACCAAATCAGACACCGCTTCTCTCACATAAGGAAATAAAGCCGCTGGACACTGTGAACCCAGCAAATACCCTAATTCATTTTGATCAAAGCCGACAATGGTAAAAATACCCGCTTGTTTTACTTCGCATACAAACGCAATGGCATCTTCTACTTTAGTCGTCACTGTCACGCGCACTGACGCATGAAAAACACCTTCTTCTAACTGACGGCTATCGACACTTAAATCCACATCAAGCTGTGGTTGAAATTCTTTGGTAAAAACGGCAGGCGAATTCGGAGATTCAAAAGAAACATCCTGAGTGTAAATTTTTTGAATTTGAAAAACCTTTTGTACTTCCGACATGCTAACTTCCTAACTGTTTAATTTATTTAACTGCTTACAAAGCCACTTACTGAGCTGCAAGCAACTTATCCAACTCACCACGCTTATCTGCGGCTGATAAGTCATCAAAACCACCCACATGGTGTTCGCCAATAAAAATTTGTGGCACGGTATTGCGCCCTGTTTTGGCGGACATTTCGTCCCATAACGCAGGCTTTCCCGTCACATCAATCACTTCGTACTGCACACCTTTAGCATCTAGAAGGCGTTTTGCCATATTGCAATAGGGGCAACTGTTGGTTGAATACATGATATTGGCCATTTTCAAATCCTTTTGAATTACTTTTTTTCGTTTTTCTGCTTTCTCAAAGAACGCGGCGTATTGGTTGGTAAACCAGCAGACTTCCAAGTCATAATGCCACCGCTAAGGTTATAGACTTTTTGAAAACCATTTTTTACCAACAGCTTAGCAACCCCCGCCGAGCGAGCGCCACTTTGGCAATAAACCAAAACGGGATCTGCTTTGCGTGAACTCAGCGATCCAATTTTTGCCGCTATCTCGGATGACGAAATATTTTGCGCTTCACCAATAAAACCGCCACGATATTCTGCTTCGGTGCGCACATCCAACACCAACGCATCTTGATTATACAAACGAACCGCTTCGTCAGCACCCACCGACTCATAACCCGCCAACTTATCACCGACATAACTATAAATCAGCATTGCGGTTACCACGGCCAGCGCGATAAATAACAAGGCCTGTTGTTCAACAAATTCTATAAACATTTTTTTATCCCAATTCGTACCCCAAAACAGCTTTAAAGCCTTTTAGAGTGGTTTGTCATTTTCAAAGTCTAGTGATTTTAACAGTGAAACTGGTTACAATAAATCCAATTTTATAAATATTTTTAATGGGGATTCAAATTCATGAGCCACAAGCCCACTATCAAACACCGCCCAACTGGCCTTCTTATTTTAGATGGCTGGGGATATCGCCAAGAAACCGAAAACAATGCCATCGCCATGGCCAACACACCTAACTGGGATGCACTTTTAGAAAACCACCCTCATACCACTATCTTTACTTCTGGTATGAATGTCGGTTTGCCAGACGGACAAATGGGCAATTCTGAAGTCGGCCACATGAACTTAGGCGCTGGGCGAGTTGTTTACCAAGAACTGACTCGCATTCAAAAAGACATCGACGACGGTCGCTTTTTTAATAACAACTCACTCCTACAAGCCATCGACACCGCCGTGAGCCGTAAAAAGAAAGTGCACATTTTAGGGCTGTTATCAGATGGCGGCGTGCATTCTCACATCAACCACATTAAAGCCTCAATTAAGCTGGCGTGCGAACGCGGTGCCGAAGTGTTTATTCATGCCTTTACCGATGGTCGCGACACTGCTCCTCAAAGCGCACTGATTTATATTGCCGAACTGGAAGATTTTTTAAAAGCCTATCCAAAAGCCAAAATCGTGTCTATCACTGGGCGTTATTTTGCGCTTGACCGCGATAACCGTTGGGATCGTGTTAAAAAAGCCTACGATGTTATTTCAGCGGGCATCAGTGAGTTTACTGCCGAAACAGCCGCACAAGCCGTTGAAGCGGCCTATGCGCGTGATGAAAATGATGAATTTGTGCAAGCCACCGAAATCAAAGCCGCCGGCGCAGAATCCGTCAAAATTCAAGACGGTGACTCTGTTATTTTCATGAACTTCCGCTCTGACCGTGCCCGCCAGTTGACTGAAGCCTTTATTAATGAAGATTTCTCTGAGTTTCATAAAGTCAACGCCCCTATTCTGTCAGAGTTTGTTACCCTCACAGAATACAAAAAGACCTTTGAAAAATTTGGTGTTCTAGTCGCTTATCGCTCGACCAAACTCCTTAACACCTACGGGGAATATGTTTCTAAGCTAGGCTTAAAGCAACTGCGCATCGCCGAAACCGAAAAGTACGCTCATGTCACCTTCTTTTTTAATGGTGGCGTTGAACAGCCTAACGAAAATGAAGATCGCACCCTAATCAATTCACCCAAAGTCGCCACCTATGACTTGCAACCCGAAATGAGCTTACCAGAGCTCACCGAAAAGTTGGTTGCGGCCATAGAATCTAACCAATACGATACCTTTATTTGTAATATCGCCAACCCAGACATGGTGGGTCACACTGGCGTGATTCCGGCTTGTATCAAAGCGGCAGAAGCGGTTGATCTAGCGCTAGGAAAAATTGTGGCCGCCATGCAAGCCGCTGGCGGAGACTTATTGGTTACTGCTGACCATGGCAACATGGAAATGATGGTTGAACCTTCAACCGGTGAACCCTTAACCTCTCACACCACCTTGCCTGTGCCATTTGTTTATGTTGGCAACCAAAACATTACCATGCGTGAAGGCGGCATCTTGGCCGATGTGTCCCCAACGCTTTTGGCATTAATGGACATCCCTAAGCCAGAAGAAATGACTGGCACCAGCATTTGCATTAAAAAATAAGCGTTTTAAAACCCCAAACCAGGCCTAATTTTAACCAGGCCTGGTCAAATTTCACCTCAAATAATCGTTATAATGACTTTTCTGGGTCATGCTTAATCACCCCGCAAGGATGCGGATTCATTGATTTTAAAAACCAATAACAGTATAATCTCGCACCCTTTTCCGTTTTAAGGCGCCTACGCACGCCTTTATAAAAAAGGTTGCGGCTGCTAAGTGTAACAAGCATTTACTTAGCTTATGATGCCTAAGTATCAGAATATTAACAGGAATTAACTATGAACTCACTGAACCAATTACAAGGTCTCTATTCGCCAGAATTCGAAAAAGAGAACTGTGGATTTGGACTCATTGCCCAAATGGACGATAAAGCCAGTCACTGGACCGTTCAAACTGCGATCGAGTCGTTATCGAACATGACGCATCGTGGTGGGGTGGCCGCCGACTGCTGTACCGGCGATGGTTGTGGTTTATTGTTTAAAAAACCTGACTCCTTCTTGCGCTCAGAAGCCGCTAGCTTAGGCTTTAGCATTGCTGACCTCTATGCCGCTGGAATTATCTTCTTAAGCCAAGATGCGAATAAAGCGCAATTGGCTCGCACCACCCTTGAAAACGAAATCGTGGCTAAAGGCTTAACGATTGCTGGCTGGAGAAAAGTGCCCGTGAATTCAAGCGTGTTGGGTGCACAAGCCGCTGGCATGGAACCCTTAATAGAAACCCTTTATGTTAATGCGCCTGCCAATATGAGCGAAGCGGATTTCAACCGTGGTCTGTTTGTGGCACGCCGCAAAACCGAAATGGCGATTGAGCCAAATGATGATACTTTCTACATCACCTCTTTGCACAGCCAATTGCTATCTTACAAAGGGTTGGTTATGCCACGCGAATTGGCTGAGTTTTACCTTGACCTAAAAAATGAAAAATTTGAATCTTCATTGGTTTCTTATCACCAGCGCTTTTCAACCAACACCATGCCACAATGGCGTTTAGCGCAGCCATTCCGTTTCTTGGCGCACAATGGTGAGTTAAACACCATTCGCGGCAACCGTAATTGGGCATTGGCGCGTCAAAGCAAATTTGAAACACCTTTAATTCCTGAACTTTCGCAGTTAAAGCCTTTGGTTGCTCAGTCAGGTTCTGACTCTAATTCTTTAGACAACATGCTAGAAGTCTTGATGATGGGTGATATGCCGGTATTTCAAGCCTTACGCTTATTGATTCCGCCAGCTTGGCAGAATATGCCACACATGGACCCAGACAAAAAAGCATTCCTAGAATACAACTCTATGCACATGGAGCCTTGGGATGGTCCAGCCGGTATGGTTATCAACACCGGTAAATACGCGATTTGTGGGGTTGACCGTAACGGTTTGCGCCCAACGCGTTATGTCATTACCAAAGACCGTCATATTACTTTCGCCTCTGAAATTGGGGTTTATAACTACGCGCCAGAAGATGTGGTTGAAAAAGGTCGTCTAAAACCAGGACAAGTGGTTGCCGTCGATTTAGAAACCGGTACTTTCCTAAAACCAGAACAAATTGACGATGCTTTAAAAGCCGCTAAACCTTATCGTGAATGGATGGACAAGGGTTATATGCACCTTGAAGAGCGTCTAGATTCTGAAGAATCCGCACGCGGTTGGGACAGCAAACAAGTAGATACCTACCAAAAATATTTCCAAGTGTCTTTTGAAGAGCGCGACCAAATCATTCGTGTTTTGGCTGAATCGGGTATGGAAGCCACCGGCTCTATGGGCGATGATGCGCCACTGCCTGTCTTCTCGTTAAAAGTGCGTTCTATTTTTGACTACTTCCGTCAAATGTTTGCACAGGTCACCAATCCTCCGATTGACCCCTTGCGTGAAAGCATCGTTATGTCGCTGAATACCTGTTTTGGTCGTGAAATGAACATGTTCCAAGAAGGCCCTGAGCATGCGCGCCGTTTAGAAGTTCAATCACCGATTCTATCGCCTTCTATGATGAAAGAATTGAAAGGTCTGGTTCATGATGACTACCAAAACCGTGAAATTTCGCTGCATTACAACGCTGAATCGTGCAATCTAAAACAAGCCATCGTCAATGTTTGCGACCAAGCGGTGCAAGCCATTAAAGATGGCGTGACTTTGTTGATTTTAACTGACCTGAACATTGAAAAAGGGTTGATCAGTATCCCATCAGCAATGGCTACCGGTGCGGTACACCATCGTTTAATCTCAGAAGGTTTACGCCCAGAAGCCAACATCATCGTTGAAACTGGTTTGGCGCGTGACCCACATCATTTTGCCGTGTTATTTGGTTACGGTGCAACGGCGGTTTACCCTTATTTGGCCTATGAAGCCATTGAAGATTTGGTGCGCACCAAAGAATTATCCAGCGCTCATAAATCCAGCCATTACATCAAAAACTACCGTAAAGGGATTAACAAAGGCCTATTGAAAATCCTTTCAAAAATGGGGATTTCAACCATCACCTCTTACCGTGGTGCCCAGTTATTTGAAGCCGTTGGTTTGAGCCGTGAAATTGTTGACCTATGTTTTAAAGGTACGCCAACGCGCATCGAAGGGACTAAATTTGACCATTTAGAAGCCGATCAAATCACTTTATCGAAAATGGCGTTTAACCCACGCAAATCGATTGACCAAGGTGGATTGTTAAAATATGTTCACGGCGGTGAAGCTCACGCTTATAACCCCGATGTGGTTGAAAACTTGCGTAATGCCGTACAAACCGGTGAACAACGCTATTACGATACTTTCCGTGAATTGGTTAATACCCGTGCGCCGATGACTTTGCGTGATTTAATCACCTTTAAAGACACAACAGCCATTGACATCAGCGAGGTAGAACCTCTAGAAGCCATTTATAAGCGCTTTGATTCAGCCGGTATTTCTTTGGGTGCCCTATCGCCCGAAGCGCACGAAGCGCTCGCAGAAGCCATGAACCGTCTAGGTGCTCGCTCTAACTCAGGTGAAGGCGCAGAAGATCCTAAGCGTTATGGCACCAATAAAATGTCTAAAATTAAGCAAATCGCTTCTGGGCGCTTTGGAGTCACGGCTCACTACCTTAGAAATGCCGAAGTTTTACAGATCAAAGTCGCTCAAGGTGCAAAACCCGGTGAAGGTGGTCAGTTGCCTGGTCACAAGGTAGATATGACCATTGCAAAATTGCGTCATTCTGTACCTGGCGTAACCCTGATTTCTCCACCACCTCATCACGATATCTATTCGATTGAAGATTTGGCGCAGTTAATCTACGACCTTAAACAAATCAATCCTAATGCCTTAGTATCGGTCAAACTCGTTGCCGAACCTGGCGTTGGAACGATTGCCGCCGGTGTTGCTAAAGCCTATGCGGATTTAATCACCATCTCAGGTTATGACGGTGGTACAGGCGCTTCTCCTCTAACCTCGGTGAAATATGCAGGTAACCCTTATGAAATGGGCTTGGTTGAAACGCATCAAGTATTACGCGCCAATGATTTGCGTGGACAAGTTGTTGTGCAAGCCGATGGTGGCTTAAAAACTGGCTTAGATGTCATTAAGTCTGCCATTTTAGGTGCCGAGTCTTTTGGATTTGGTACTGCACCCATGGTTGCTTTGGGTTGTAAATATTTGCGTATTTGCCACTTAAATACCTGCGCAGTGGGTGTTGCCACTCAGGATGAGCGTTTGCGTAAGGATCACTTTATTGGTAAAGCTGAAATGGTGATGAACTATTTCCGTTTTGTGGCCGAAGAAACCCGTGAGTGGATGGCCAAATTAGGTGTGCGTTCATTAGGTGAATTGGTGGGGCGCGTCGACCTACTCAAAGTCATTGACAACCCTTTAACCGACAAACAACGCAACATTGATTTATCTGCCTTCTTGTCAGATGGTGGCGTACCTGCAGACAAACCTCAAACGGTACAAGTGCAACGCAACAATCCTTGGGATAAAGGTAATATTGCAGAAGAAATGGTTGCAGCCACTTTGCCAGCCATTGAAGCCAAAACTGGCGGTACTTTTGAATTTAAACTGATTAACACTGGCCGCTCAATCGGTGCGCGTGTTGCAGGTGAAATCGCAGAGCGTTATGGCAACAACGGCATGAAAGATGCCCCTATTACCCTTAAACTTACTGGTATTGCCGGACAATCGTTTGGGGTTTTCAACGTGGATGGTTTAAACCTGCACCTTGAAGGCGATGCCAACGATTATGTCGGTAAAGGTATGGCCGGTGGTGAAGTGGTTATTCGTCCACCAAAAGGATCAGCCTTTGACCCTCATACAACGCCAATTGTAGGTAACACCTGTTTATACGGTGCCACAGGCGGTAAGCTGTTTGCCAATGGAACCGGCGGTGAGCGTTTTGCCGTGCGCAACTCTGGGGCAACCGCAGTTGTTGAAGGTTTGGGCGACCACGGCTGTGAGTATATGACAGGCGGTGTTGTTGTCAGCTTAGGTGAAGTGGGCGTTAACTTTGGTGCCGGTATGTCTGGTGGTATGGCTTTCATTTTGGATGAAAACCGATCGCTCGCAGACCGCGTTAACCCAGAAATGGTTGAAGTGATTCGTATTGATACCGAGTCAACCGAAGCCTACCGCGTTTACTTAAAAGAATTACTCACCGAGTATGTCGCCAAAACCGACAGTGCTTACGGTAAAACAGTATTAAACGATTTTAGTCGTTACCTACACAACTTCTGGCTGGTGAAATCACGAGCCATTGGCATAGATCAATTATTAGGCCTATTTGCCAACAGCCGCGATGGCAATTAAGGGAGCAGAATCATGGGAAATGTAAGACAATTTTTAGAAGTTGATCGTCAACTGCCAACCAAGTTGGATGCGCAAGAGCGTAAAACCAACTTTGTTGAAATCTACACGCCTTTTGATCCAAAAGCTGCCATGGCACAAGCAGACCGTTGTTTGCATTGTGGCAACCCTTATTGCGAATGGGCTTGTCCGGTACACAACTATATTCCAAGCTGGTTAAAACTGGTGGCGGAAGGCAATATTATGGAAGCGGTTGAGTTATCGCACAAATCTAACTCACTGCCTGAAATGTGTGGTCGTATTTGTCCGCAAGACCGTTTGTGTGAACAAGCCTGTACGCTCCACGACACCAATTTTGGTGCGGTGACCATCGGTGCGGTTGAAAAATATATCACCGATACCGCGATTGAAATGGGCTGGACGCCAGACCTATCTGACATCGTGATGACTGACAAAAAAGTCGCCATCGTTGGCTCTGGCCCTGCTGGTTTGGGCTGTGCGGACATTTTGATTCGTAATGGTGTTAAGCCTGTCGTTTTTGAAAAAGAACAAGAAATTGGTGGTCTGCTGACTTTTGGGATTCCACAATTCAAGCTCGATAAAGTAATGGTTAAAAAGCGTCGTGCTATTTTAGAAGGCATGGGCGTGGAGTTTCATTGCAACACCGAAATCGGTAAAGACATTGCCTTTGAAACCCTACTTAATGACTATGATGCAGTTTTCTTAGGCATGGGAACTTACAAGCCCATGGCGGGTCGTTTCCCCGGCGAAGACCTACCTCAAGTCTACAAAGCCTTGGATTTCTTAATCGGCAATGTTAAACATGAACTTAAAATGATTCAAAGCCCAGAGCCGTTTGTATCGATGAAAGGTAAGCGTGTTGTCGTGTTAGGTGGTGGTGACACCACCATGGACTGTACGCGTACCTCGATTCGTCAAGGTGCCGCGGAAGTGTTTTGTGTGTATCGCCGTGACGAGGCCAACATGCCAGGTTCGCGTGCCGAAGTGAAAAACGCCAAAGAAGAAGGCGTGAAGTTTAAGTTTAACCTAGCGCCGGTTGAAGTCATCGGTGAAAATGGACAAGTGACCGGAATTAAAGTGATTGAAACCCGCATGGGTGAACCGGATGAAAAAGGTCGTCAACGCGCTGAAACCGTTCCAGGTTCAGAGCAAATCATTGCTTGTGATGCGGTGATTGTGGCGTTTGGCTTCCAACCCAATCCACCGGCTTGGTTTAAAGATTACAGCATCAACCTAACCGATTGGCAAACTGTCGTGGCTGCTGAAAGCACGCAATACCCTTTCCAAACCAGCAATGAAAAAATCTTTGCCGGCGGCGATATGGTGCGTGGTTCAAGCCTAGTGGTTCATGCCATTGCCGAAGGTCGTGCAGCCGCTGAAGGGATTTTAGATTACCTAGAGGTTTAATCTAGAACAACTTTACCGCCAAAGAAAAACCGCACTTGTTGCGGTTTTTTATTGCCCCAAAAAACCAGGTTAATGGGTCTCAGCCAAGCCACTGTTTTGGTCAGGGTCATAGAAGCACAATTTGTTTTTACCCGATTCTTTGGCTTGGTACATCGCAATATCCGCCTGGCGCAACAATTCGCTTGAATTGGAGGAGGTATTGAAGAAAGCAACTCCGATACTGGGTGTATTCGTGTAGCTGTCTTCGCCTAACTCAAAGGGCTGATTTAACGCTTTGAGTATTTTTTGACCGATGGCATCGATATGCTCTTTGGCAAAACGCTGAAATTCACCTAAGTTTTCAAACAAAATAACAAACTCATCGCCCCCCAAACGCGCCACGGTATCTTCAAGACGCACACTGGCTGTTAAACGCTGCGCAACCTGTTTTAATAGGACATCGCCCATATCATGTCCTAGGGTGTCGTTAATCTGTTTAAAGTTATCCAAATCGATAAACATAATCGCACCAATTTGATGATGCCGTGCCCAGCTTTCAAGCGATTTATTGAGTCTGTCTTGTAATAGACGACGATTGGGTAACTGGGTTAAGGCATCGTAAAATGCCAGACGATTAATCTCTTCTTCTGTGGCTTTGCGCAGGGTAATGTCCATCAAATTGGCAACATAGTTAGTTGTTTGCCCTTTAGCATCTTTAACAGCGGTAATATTGAGTGATTGGGGGAAAATTTCACCATTTTTACGCTTATTCCACACTTCGCCCTGCCAAGATCCGGTAGCAAGAATACTTGCCCACATATCCTGATAGAAAACTTTATCATGGCGCCCAGATTTCATTAGACGAGGAGTTTTGCCTATGGCTTCTTTGGCACTAAAGCCTGAAATTTGTGTAAAGGCCTGATTGACTCTCAAAATCACTTGATTGGCATCGGTCACCATCATGCCTTCTTGCGAATCAAAAGCCGTGGCCGCGATACGCAGCTCTGATTCCATTTTGTGTCTTTCGGTAATGTCATGCCCTATACCCAAAACACCCAGCGCTCGTCCTTGTGCGTCTAAAATGACCGCTTTGGTGGTTTCGAGTAACTCTTGATGTCCATCACTGGCAAAAGTAACCTGCTCCTCATTAACACTTTGACCTTTGAGGATGGCGGCTCGATCATTTTCTGTAAAAAAGTCCGCCAGGTTTTTATCCACAAAATCATAATCTGTGCGCCCCACGATTTCCGCTTCTGTCGCCCCAAAAAATGCTTCAAAACGATGGTTGCACATCAGATATCGACCTTCCATATCTTTCATCCAAACCAAATCTGGAATCGAATGAATTAAGGTGCGTAAACTGCCCTCTTTTTGCGCCAGCGTTAGGGTACGCTGTACGATGCGTTCTTCTAAAGAAGCATTCAGCTCGGATATATCGTGAAATTTGCCTTCTAATGACTTGGCCATTTCTTGGAAATGACCAATCAACTGCTGAGCTTCTATCAGCCCACTTTTTGGCCACACAATACCCTGGTTATTATGTGCAATTTTAGCCGGTAAATTATCGGTAATTTGGTTTAATCTGCTGATTGATGCGGTGGCTTTGCGCGCCAATACTTTGGCAAAAATTAAGGCAAACACCAGCACAAAAAATAAGATGGTAAATTTTTGAGTATAGTTGTTGAACAGTTCTTTTTGAAAAGGGGCTATGGGTTTTTCTATCACTAAACGCCATTCCGAAAAATCGCCCACCCGAAACTCAGTGACATAACTGGAATATTTCCAACGTTGTGAAATGGGCATATTCGCTTGCAGCTTGGGCACCCATTGCTTAACCTGATGATCTACCTCAAAAAATTGTCCCTGCTCTAAGTTAAACGGTTGCAGAGTGGTTTGGTCTGCTCGCACGGAGAGAATCACTTTATTGTTTTTATCCAACAGCGTGAAATTAAGGTTATCCATCAACGAAGATTTAATTTCTTCTAAACGCAAAACGCCTGAGATGTATCCATGATATTGTCCATTCACCACTATCGGCGCCAACATTAAAGCGATAGGTTCAGGCCGACCGGTTGCTGATAAAAAGACTTCCGACAACATAGGTTTTAGATGCGTTTTTAAAAGTGGGATATAGGAGCGATCAGAGAAATCTTTGTTTAAATTGCTATGACCTAGGTCGTCAATCATGGGAGAAAATGCCATACTTTTACCGCTTTCATCAACCAAAGCCAAGCGTAAAAAGTTAGCATCTGACTGGCGCACCAAATCCAGATAAGCTTGCATTTCTTGGGGAGGTAATTGCGCCGCTTTGCTGGCTAAGTGAGCAATAACGCCTTGTCGATTTTCAATCCAGTGGTGGATAAATCTTAAACTGTTCTCTTTTTCGGTGATTAACTCAGCGCGCACGGAATCATCGATACGCTGATAATCGACCCGACTTTCCAGCGCCATCATAAACAATGCGGGGAACAAGACAAAAAAAGCCAATAAACTATAAATGACTTCCCGAAATTGAAAACGGTGCTTACGATAGAAAAACCCATAACCCATATATATCAAACGCGCAAAAATCACATTCGCTAAGCCATTGACCGCCTGTTTCATCATGGTGATTTGAGTATTATCAACAGAAGACTGCATAACCCCATAATAAAACAGCGCCACTAGGGGCAATCCCAGCAACAGCCAGTAGAGTAAATCGGCAATGACCAGCCCCATTTTGCGATGCTGGTATAAATAGCCCACCACCAAGAGTTCTGCCGTCATGATAATGATGGCATAGGGGTGATTCCAAAGAATGTAGGTATAGCTAGAAATGATGGCGGCTGCCAATAGGGCGCGCGTAAAGCCCATAAATTGCAACACCAACATGGCAAAGATACTGCCGAATAGAAAATCGATATTCAGAAAGAGTGGAAACTTAAAGTGTAAAAGTCACGACTTCATCTGACACTGCTCTTGAAAAAGAGCAAGTTTCCCGTTTTGATATTAGGTGTCTAATCAAAATCAAAACAAAGGAAACTCACATGATTAATACTAATCAAAAAATCATCAAACATAAAGTCGGATTACTCAATCTTGCAGAAGAACTTGGCAATGTTTCAAAAGCCTGCAAAGTAATGGGCTTATCTCGAGATACTTTCTATCGTTATAAAGCTGCCGTTGATGACGGTGGTGTTGATGCTCTAATCGATAAAACCCGCCGGAAACCCAACCTTAAAAACCGAGTAGATGAAGTAACTGAACAAGCCGTTATTCAATATGCGATTGACTATCCTGCTTACGGTCAACTTAGAGCAAGCAATGAACTCAGAAAACTCGGTATATTCGTTTCATCTAGTGGCGTGCGCAGTATCTGGATCAGAAATGAACTGGCTAACTTCAAAGACCGTTTAAAAGCTTTAGAAGACAAGGTTGCCAACGACGGCATTATTCTGACCGAAGCGCAGGTCGTAGCCCTTGAAAAGAAAAAGCATGACGATGAAGTCAGCGGTGAAATTGATACTGCCCATCCAGGGTACTTGGGTTCGCAAGATACCTTCTATGTTGGCACCTTAAAAGGTGTTGGCAGAATCTATCAACAAACCTTTGTCGATACCTACTCAAAAGTAGCGTTTGCTAAGCTTTATGCCACCAAAACACCGATAACAGCGGCAGATACCCTTAATGATCGAGTGCTACCATTTTTTGAGCAACACGAACTGCCCATGCTCAGAATCCTGACTGACCGTGGCACTGAGTATTGTGGTAAAGCGGAGCAGCACGATTATCAATTATACTTGGCGCTAAATGATATTGAGCACACTAAAACCAAAGTCAAATCACCGCAAACCAATGGCATTTGTGAGCGCTTTCACAAAACCATTTTGCAGGAGTTTTACCAAATCACTTTCCGCAAAAAGATTTACACATCAATTGAACAACTTCAAACGGACCTGGATGAGTGGATTCATTTTTACAACCATCACAGAACTCATCAAGGTAAAATGTGTTGTGGAAGAACACCAATGGAAACATTGGAAGATGGCAAAAAGATATGGGCTGAAAAGTTCGTAGCTTAAACTTAAACTGACAGACACTCATAAAAAACGGGGAACTGTCAGATGAAGTCTGAATTTCTACACTTAAAGTAATTACCCGCTAAGCCCGCAGCGGTTAGCAATAAAAATAACAACCCTTTAGAGGTTTTTAAGTTTTTAAGAAGGTCAGCCATTCCGTCGGTTTTCCAATGTACCTATAAGTAACATTACTCTAGCGATATCTTAAGTCTCATACAACCTAAAGATGGGATAGTTGCGGTAAAAATTGATATAGCGCAAATATTGTGACCACACCAAGAGGCAAAACCCCTTAGTTAAACGCTTAGTTAACCACTTAACATCAAAGGGTCGGGGGTAAAAGCGTGTCTTTTGTTAAGAATTGTCTAGCGGTTTGCGCATCCACAGCCGGACTAAAATAAAACCCTTGCGCAATATCGCAGCCATGGCGCTTTAAGAAGTCTAATTGTGCTTGGGTTTCGACGCCTTCGGCCACCACTTCTAAATTCATGGTTTTGGCTAGGGCAATAATGGACAAGACCAATTGCTGATTACTTTGATTGGTGTCTAAATCATCAATAAATTCTTTATCGATTTTAATCACATCAAATGGATAACGGCGCAAATAACTCAATGAAGAATACCCTTTACCAAAATCATCCATCGACAACTTAAGCCCTAAGGCTTTTAAGTCAAACAGCTTAGAAGCGCCCAAGGTTTTTTCTGCGAGCAAAATGCCTTCGGTAATTTCAATTTCAAGACGCCCTTTATCAAAGTTTATCCGCGTTAATTGGCTTTCGATAAACGCCAAAATATCTGCCGACTTTAACTGCACTGGTGATAAATTCAATGCCAAACTTAACGACATCTCAGGGAAATCCAATATCCATTGCTGTGCCTCAGTAATCGCCACTTGAAAAACATATTCCCCTAAAGCCAGTATTTGCTCGTTCTCCTCTGCTATGGGAATAAACTCCTCAGGGCTCACACTGCCAAAGTTCGGATGAAACCAACGCACCAACGCCTCAAAACTGCAAATTTTGCCCGTCGCAATACGAATTTTCGGCTGAAAATACACCTGAATTTCGCCGCGTTCTATGGCACCGACCAAACCTTGGTTTAACGCCACACGGCGGGTGACCGCTTCATGAATACCGGGTGAATAAAACACATAGGCATTGCGCCCTTTTTGCCCCGCTTCTTCTGCGGTTAACAAGGATTGATAAATCAGTTCCTCTAAGTCTTGTGCATCATCCGGAAAAACGCATCCACCCCAACTGAATGACACATTAGCACTGTAAGGTTTGAGTTGGGTATTATTGGCTAAAGCCCATTGTAATCGCCCCATGACCACTTCAATTTCAGTCACATTTTCTAAACCAGAAATACTTAACAGGAACACATCGTCAGACCAACGGCCAATCGTATCCACATCGCGCAATACCTCTGTTAAAGACTGCGAAACCATCATCAACACGGCTTCTACCTGCGCTGAACCTTGCAATTTATGCACTTGTGACAAGCCATTTAACTGACAAGCCAATACCCACACATGGCCATTTTGGCGTTTGGCTTGATTGAGCGCAGAGCCCAACCTATCTTGAAATAAATAGCGATTGGCCAAGCCTGTCACTCGGTCGAAATACATTTGGGTGTGTAGGGTTTTGCGAACCGAACCTAATTTTTTTTTAAGATACAGACTCCAAAACAGAAAAATACTCAACAAAGCCAGCAGTCCTGCCAAATAAGGCAAAGCAACTCTCAAACGAAACGCATTTTCTAATTCGTTGTCGATCCATTTTTCATAAATTTTGCGCTGTTGTTGTGGGGTTATATTATGAAGCGCTTTTTGCAAAATGCTTTGTAAAATCGGCCAATCACTGCGCACCCCCATTGCCAAAATAGATTGTGTACCGGAAATAACGGAGTGCACCTTTAAATTTTGCATCACCTTATTTTGCATTACATAAATCGCCACTGCCCGATTGCCCACATAAGCATCGGCTAGGCCGCTCGAAACCGCTTCAAGCGCCGCTGCGGTTGACAAGTATTCGTGAATCAATACTTTGGGGTATTGGCGTTTAAAATACTCAACATTGCCAAAACCTTTCTCCAAAGCAATGACCTTATTGTTTAAATCTTCTGGTTTGCGAAAGAGTTCAGCGCCCTTTTGAGCAATGATGACATGGGGAATGGTTAGATAAGGCGAGGTAAACAGCATATCTGCCGAACGAGAAGCTAAGGGGCTAACATCCATTAAGACATCAATTTGATGTGTCTTAATTTTATTCATTAACACCGCCCAGTGATCGGGCTCTAAAATTAACCGACCACCCAGTTGTTCATTCACCCGCTCAAAATAATCAATACTGATGCCCTTTGGCATTTCTGCGACAAAACTAATCGGCTCCCACGCCAACATACTGCCGACTTTAATCACCGGATGCTCCGCCAACCAAGCTTGTTCTTCTGGGGTTAATTTTAGGGAGGTCTGTGCTTTACAAGAACCCATCACTGCAAACAACAGCATAATTGCCAGCATGGCTTGTAACAGGTGTATGACAAGAGGCGATAGGTTTGTTGTTTTCATTTGACGACACAGTGTGTTTTAAAACAGTATAACGAAGTGCACCTAACCAACAGCAATCAAAAGTAACAACAAAAGCGCCAACTTAAGTTAATTGGCTATCTTGGCATCATTTGATTGGGTGCTTGAGGTGGCATCATCGGCATGGGTTGATAAGGCGCGGGATATGGCATGGGATAAGCCGGGCCATAATTGGGCGCAGGATAAGTTTGGGCAACATTGGGTTGAGCAGTGTAGGGTTGAAAATTAGGCTGACCGTAATAAGGCTGACCATAATAACCCTGCTGCCCATTAAACCCTTGCCCACGCGCCATATTGGCAGAAGCCTGTCTAGATTGTTGTTGTCTGGCCGCTTGGTCGGCTTGCATTTTGGCCAGCCAATCCATTTGCATTTCTAAATCCATATTGCCGTAAAAGCGATAACGGGTATTGCCATTGCCAATCCAATCATTCCAAGCTTTGGCATTGTAATTAAAACGATCTTTAATAGAATTGTCCCCGCCACCTTGGCGCATTTGATCGGTCCAAAAACTGGGTTGCATGGGAAAAGGTGTTTTGTCTGAGTCGGCTTGTGCCACAGCTGTCATCGAAACTAACAAAATCATTAAACCTTGCTTTAACTGCATATTCTGCTCCCCTTTGAGTTGGCATTTTCGAAATAATGTCTTGGCATTCTAACCCTATTCGTTACAGGTGACAAGCAAGCCAAATTTAACGCAAAAATGACCAGGCCTGGTCATTTTTGGCAGATTTATTGCCTTTTATGGTTTAAATTTAAGGCTTAAGATTAATGCTTTTTATGGGTATTCGTTAAGGCTAAAGATCTGGCATCAATTTTAAAATAAGACATTTCTCTTTCTAACTCATGCGCTTGATCACGCAAACTTTCAGACGCCGCACTGGTTTCTTCAACCAATGCCGCATTTTGTTGCGTTACACCATCAATATCAGAAATGGCTTGATGCACCTGATGCACGCCCGCAGCCTGCTCACTGGCCGCTTGTGCAATTTGCACAATCATGGCAGTCACTGCATCTATTGACTGATTCACTTCATTGAGCATACTGCCCGATTCGCTCGCTAGGTTAGAACCTTGATTGACACGCGTCACGGTTTCTTCAATCAAGCCTTTAATGTCTTTCGCCGCTTCTGCTGATTTTTGTGCCAAACTTCTCACTTCGGCGGCCACCACGGCAAATCCTCGGCCATGCTCTCCGGCTCTGGCGGCTTCTACGGCGGCATTTAAGGCTAACAAGTTGGTTTGGAAAGCGATGCCATCAATCAAAGAAACAATCTCTGAAATTTTATGACTCGATTCTTCAATGGCTTGCATGGCTTGAATGGTTTGCTGCATCACCACCACACCTTTATCCACCTTGCCTTTCACCTGTGAAGACACTTTGCTGGCTTCTTGCGCATTAGAACTGCTGCTTTGCACCTGTGCATTCATCTGTTCCATGGTTGCCGAGGTTTCTTCTAAAGCTGCCGCTTGTTGTTGCACGCGATTACTTAAGTCAGTCGAACCTTGATAAACCTCTTTGGCTGCCCCCGAAACCACATTGGATACTTCTAACACCACCGTAACGACTTCTTTGATTTTGGCACTGGAATAGTTAATGGCATTTTTTAAGTCATGTAACTGCCCTTTATAAACACCAGAAGGCAACTCACGGGTTAAATCGCCCGCCGCTTGCGCCGCCACCACTTCACTGATAGCACCCATCACATCCCCTAAGGTGGTCATGGTTTGATTAATGGCTTTACCTAAGGCTTCTAAATCACCGGGTTGCACTTGCACTCGATAATTAAAATCTCCGTCTTCAATCTTTTTAAGCACATCAATAATTTCGTTGATATTTTTAACTTCGGCGGTTCTGTCATACCACTCAACCACATAGCCCATTTTGGCTTTATTACGCATAATCGGCACCACAGTGAGCTTTAAAACCAAGCCTGCCACTTTCAGCTCGCCAGTCCAAGGTTCTCTAAATCCTTGCACCATTTGACGCTGATGCGCAGGGTTTTTATGGAAAATATCCATATTAGAACCCACCACTTGGCTGGCTTTAAAATTAGGCAAAGCAGTTTGTAATTGTTTTTCGTTACGAGAAAACATGGCGGCAAGTGATGCGTTGATGCTTTTAATATTAAAGTCCACATCCGCCACCATTAAATTGGTACTTGCGCTGTTCATGGCTGTTGTTAAAATCGCAGCGGACTTGGCGGCATCGTAATTTTTGGCTTCTGATTCAGCCACACGCGAGCGCACCATATTCATTAAAAAGCCCATTTCAGAAGCATCTGGAATGGCATTTTGTACCTCGCCATTGGCAATATTCTCAATGCCCGCGCGTAATTTTGGTGAGATGTTACTTGAACGCATCATAAAGGCTAGGGTGCCTACAAAGGACAGAATTGCCATTAAAAAGAATAGGCCTGTGACCGGATTCATATCCGCTTGCGTGGCTAAACCTGCAAAAGCAATGCCGCCTAACACCAAACTAATGATTGGTAAGGCAAACTTTTGGATAAAGCTTTGTTTTTTAGTCCACGGAAAAGCGGCTTTGCCAGCCTTAATGTCAGAATAAAGCTGTGAAGCCTGTTGCTTTTGCGCTTGCGTGCCAGGATAGCGTACCGATAAATACCCTGTCACCTTGCCATTTTTGATAATCGGCGTTGCATTGGCCATGACCCAATAATAGTCACCGTTTTTACATTTGTTTTTGACCATGCCCTGCCAAGGATCGCCTTTTTTGAGGGTTTGCCAAAAGTCTTGGAAGGCTTCTTTGGGCATGTCTGGATGACGCAAAATATTGTGTGGTTTACCTTTCAATTCCGCATCTGTATAGCCTGAGGCTTCACGAAACCCATCGTTATAGTCAAGGATATTACCCTGTAAATCCGATGTTGAAAGGATGACAAGGTCATCTGGCAACACATATTCTTTGTTATTCGACATCAAAAACCTTCTAAAACATAAAATTAAAAGAATCTATTAAAACGGAACTTTGAAGGTTTGGAAAGCGAATAACTTGATTGAAATCATGTTTATAAAGTAAATAAACATAAAAATGCGAAAAATCACTTATCGCATAACACCCGAACAACTATCTGTATAAATTTAAGTTTTTCAATTACTTAACACGCATCTAGAGCTGACTAGCTAGACTGTTGAAACTGGCGTTTGAAGGCATAAATGCCCAATAGAAATAATGCGGTTCCAAGCAAAAACAATAACCCAAAGCTTTGCCAAAGATCGCTAAAGCCCGCACCTTTGAGAATAATGCCATACCCCATTTCAATAAAATAATAGAGCGGCGAAAAGCCTACCAAGGCTTGCTCAAATGCCGGCATGGCTTCGGCCGGTGTCCAAGCACCTGAGAGCAATAAAATCGGCATCATGGTTAAAAAAGACACCATCATCACCTGTGAGAGATTTTTACTGAGCGTAGCAATCAATAACCCCAGCCCAGAGATGGCATAAATATACAAAGCCGCCGCCGCAAAAAATAACGCCACACTCCCCTGAAACGGCACATTAAACGCCGGAATAATCACGCCAAACAAGGAGAGTGTAACCCCTGAGAGCAAAATCAATTCCACGGCAATGATTTTGGGGAACAAAATCTGAAACGGCGTTAAGGGCGTAATCGACAACTGCTCAATCGTGCCACGCTCTTTTTCTTTAACCGTGACGGCTGCCGATAAAAATAAGCCTAATAAGGTGAGCACCGTCATCATTTCTGAAATCGGCATAAACCAAGTATCTTGTAAGGCGGGATTGTAAAGCACTGAATAATTCAACTCGACCACGGGCATTTTCTGGGTTTGCTCAGCAATGCGGTTTTGCAGGTTTAACTGCCAATTTTGATTAAATTGCGCATTGGCCAATCCACTGTAACTACTGGCCAAATTGCCGAGCATGACATTACTGGCATCCAGTTGAAAGAAAATATCGGTGGGTTGTTGTTTGAGCAGGTTTTCTTGAAAGTGTGCCGGAATATCGATCACCCCTAGCAACTTGCCTTGGTCTAACAATTGCAAAGCCTCTTGCTGAGTTTGAATACTGCCTTTCATCTCATAATAAGGCGCACGCAATAACGCCAGCCATTCTCGAGATGCCGCGGAACGGTCATGGTCCATCACCGCAATGGGCGCATGGTTTAAGTCCATGGTCATACCGGCACCAGCCACATAAACCTCGCCGGTAAAAAAGTACACCACCGCCAACAGCAAAATCCAGTCCCGCGAAAACTGCAACAGCTCCTTGCGAGTCAGCGCAAAAATTTGCGACCACCATAAACGAAACCCTTGCACAGTCGATCTCATGAGGCCACCCGCTTTTTAAAGCGCCACACCGCCAACAACCACAACCCCAAAGCATAGGCCGCTAACACCAAGACATTGCTCCAGAGTTCTGGCCAGCCTTGTCCTTTAAGAAAAGTGCCCCAGACCAATTGCAACTCGTACATCCCTGGAAACAAATGCGCCTGAATTTGCGCATCACCACTCATCGATGAAATCGGCATTAAGAGGCCTGAATACATCATGCCGGGAATCATCGTCCCCAACATGGCAATCAAAGCCGCGGCCGCTTGCGAAGACACAAAGGTTGAAATCAACAATCCGATGCCCGCCGCACTGGTGACATACAACAGTCCACTGACCAAATACAAAGACAAACTGCCCTTAAACGGCGTGTCAAAAAACACCAAGACTGCCCAAGTTAAAATGAGCAAATTAATAAATGAAATCGCCACATAGGGCAACAGCTTGCCCGTAATGTATTCGCTTTTGCTGAGTGTTGAGGCGTAAATATTATAAATACTGCCCAACTCTTTTTCGCGCACCACCCCCAAAGCCGTCAACATGGCTGGCGCCATTAACATAATCAGCATCAACATTCCTGAACCGGTTGACCAGATACTTTTGAGTTCGTTGTTGTACAAATAACGGGTTTTTAAGGTAACCGGCGACAACAGAGCTTGTAGCTGCTGTGCCGAAATGCCTTGTTTTTTAGCTAACCAAGTCTGTAAAAGTTGCTGGTTAAAACTGCCATTAATGGCAGCAATATAGCCTTTTACCACATTGGCACGATAGGTAAACATGCCATCGATTTGCGCTTGCACAGCCGTCGCTTGACCTTGTAATAGGCGTTTTGAAAACTCTGGTGGAATCACCAATAAAAAGCGAATTTTGCCTTGCTTTAATAGGGCATCGGCATCCTGCTCTTGTGCCAGATGACCTTGATAATCAAAGTAGCGTGAATCCATGAGCTTGTGACTGTATTCGCGGCTGAGTTGCGATTGGTCATAGTCAACCACCGCAAAGGGCATATGCTCTACATCAAAACTCAAGCCAAACCCCAAGACATTCATCAACATAAACGGAAACACAAACGCCATCACTAAATAGAGTTTGTCGCGCCAGATTTCCAGCACTTCTTTATGCGCTAGGGTCAGCACTTTAGACACTTGCATGATGCGACTCCAATTGGGCAATAAACACCTCCTCTAAACTGGGCAGATGCGTTTGATGACGCTCTGTGGCCAAAGCCTGTTTGAGATTACGCGGAAAATCATGTGCCACTACCCGCCCAGCTTGCATCAGCACCAACTGATGGCAATGTTCGGCTTCTGACATATAGTGCGTGGTGATTAAAATCGCCACCTGCATTTGTTCGGCTAAATCGACCAGAATGCGCCAAAAATTCGCACGACCTAAAGGGTCAACGCCAGAAGTGGGTTCATCTAAAAATAGCACCTTGGGTTCATGAATGAGCGCACAGCCTAATGCCAAGCGTTGGCGTTGCCCAAGGGGTAAATCTTTTACCAAATCGTCCTGCACCTTTTGCAATTGCGCCATATTTAAAACCCAATCGCAGCGTTGCTTTAAGGCTTTGCTGCCTAAACCATAGATGCGGCCAAATAATTGGATGTTTTCCAGAACGGTTAAATCTAAATAGAGCGAAAAGGATTGCGACATATAGCCAATTTGTTGCTTAATGGCTTGCGCTGAAGTGCGCATCGACAAACCTGCCACTTCAGCATCGCCACTGGTGGCTGGCAAAATGCCGGTAATCATTTTAATCACCGTGGATTTTCCAGCGCCATTAGCCCCTAACAAGCCTAAAATTTCACCGGCTTTTACCTCAAAACTGACTTGGTCTGCGGCCACAAATTCTTTAAAGTGTTTGCTGAGCTCCGACACTTTGATTAAGACTTGCGGATTACTGAGCGAGGATGTTGCTGATGGCAACCGCACCTGTTCGGTTAAGCCTTTAACCTTTTTAGCCTTTTTTACCTTATCCGACTGCGGTGTTAATAATTCAACAAACACATCCTCTAGGGTTAAGGGCACAAACTGCCAACTGGGCAGATGTTGAAAAGTGCTGAGCATGTGCGTGATTTCTTGTCTGAGCGCATCGGCTTGGGCGTGAAAACACACACCGCGCCACACACTGCCTAGCCGCTCAAACCGTGCAAATTGGCAGGCTATCGCATTGAGGGTTTGGGTGATTTGATGAGAGGACTCGTCGACTTGAAACTCGATGGCAAAGCCTGGGTGTTGCTTTAGTATCGCTTGCGCACTGCCCTGTGCAATCACCTGACCTTGATGCAAAATGCTCAACTGTTGAAAACGACTGGCTTCATCCATATAAGCGGTCGAGACTAAAGCGGTAATCCGCTCCTCTTTAACCAGTTGATTCAAGATGGTCCAAAAATCGCGCCGCGATAAGGGGTCGACCCCAGTGGTGGGTTCATCTAAAATGACTAGAGGTGGTCGATGAATGAGGGTGCAAATCAAGCCCAGTTTTTGCTTCATACCGCCGGATAAAAACTTCATCGGCCGATCGACAAATTGAGTAAGTTGCGTCATCTCTAACAGGCGTGCTTTACGCTCGTCTAACTCTTTGGCTGGCACGCCGCGCAGTTCGCCAAAAAACTGAATGTTTTCAGCCACACTGAGTTCAGGATAGAGATTAAGCCCCAAGCCTTGCGGCATAAACCCTAAGCGCCCTTTGATTTTTTCGGCACTGGCTTCTGAATCAACCAGAATATCATCCACCCAAACTTCACCGTTGTTATAGGTCATCACACCGGCAATGGCTTTTAGCAAACTGCTCTTACCGGCACCATCTGGCCCTATCAGCCCATAAATTTGACCTTTGGGCACTTGCAACGACACGCCTTGAACGGCCGTTTTTTTGGCGTAAGTTTTACAAAAGTCGGTGACCTTAATCATGGCAATGCCTAGTGAGATTCTGGCAAGTTAATCCAAGCATCCGCCGGTATGCCGGGCATTAAACGATGCTCAGGATTGGCATCCAACAACAATTTAACGGCATAAACCAATTTAACGCGCTCATCCTGAGTTTGCACTTCTTTAGGGGTAAATTCGGCTTGCGATGCGATGTAAGTCACCGTAGTAGCAAAGGTTTGATTCGGGAAAGCATCCACTTTTAAATCCGCCTTTTGATTGAGGTGAATTTGTCCGATGCGATTCTCGGCGACATAGCCTTTTAAATACAACGCATCTAAATTCACCAGGTCGAATAAGCCAGACCCTGGCGAAACGACTTCGCCCACATTGACCAGCCGCTTGGTGATGACGCCGTCTATGGGGGCAGTAATTTTCATGTCCTCGAACACGCTCATGGCTTCCATTAAGGAGGCTTGGGCTTGCAAGGTTAAGGCTTTGACGGCGGCGACTTCATCGGTTTTCACTAAGACTTGGTCATCGCCCAAATCTGCTTCGGCTAAGGCTTTTTGTGCTTGAATTAAAGCCATTTCTGCCACTTGAACTTGATCCCTTAAGACTTCGGCATTTAATTGACTGCTTTCTAGTTGATGTTTTTCAATGGTGCCTTTGGCGTATAACTGACGATAACGCTCGGTATCTTTATTGGCTTGCAGGCTGCTGGCTTGCGCCGAATTGAGCATGGCTTTGGCATGATCGACGGTGGCTTGGGCAGAAGCGACTTGTAAAGGCACTTGTTTTTTTAGGAGTTCCAATCCGGTTTGGGCGGCTTTATATTGCGCTAACACCGCACCATAAGCCGCAGCCGCTTGGGTAACTCTGGCTCGAACTTGGGCATCGTCTAAAACTGCCAACACCTGACCCGCTTTGACCCAATCGCCTTCTTGTGCGCTGACTTGCAAAATTTTGCCAGCGGCCTTGGTGGAGGCGAGATAGTGTTCGGCTTCGATTCGTCCGTTTACCTTTAGCAGATGATCGGGCGTGGTTGAGCGGGTATTGATGTAGATGCTGGTGAGAAGTAGTAGGGCTATGACAGCCAAAAGGCCGACCGTTAAACGGGTTTTAGTGTGCGTTTGCATGAAAATCCCTCGCAAAAAGCATTGAGTCTATTGTCGCACTTAATAAAACTTATGTGTGATTTTCAACGCTTTTGACGAGTTGCTACAAACTTAAGCGGGTTTGTTACCTGAACGATTCGGGTTTGGGCGACGGTTACGATTTTGAGGATTACCGCCTTGTGGTTTTGCGCCACCTGCACCACCAGCCCCACCCGCACGGGTTGAACGAGGTTGGTGACCACGGGCATTTTCGCCGGAGCGTTGTCCATCATGGTGTTCTGTTCTAGGCGCTTTTGGCTTTTTAGGGCGCGGTGCTTTAAACGGACGCAAATCTAACACCGACTCTGGCAATGGATGCGTGGGCTCAAATCCAGGAACCAGTGTACGGGGAATGACTTGTTTGGTAAGACGCTCTATGTCTTTTAAGAAATCAAACTCATCAGCACATACCAATGATAAGGCTTCACCACTGGCACCGGCACGACCTGTTCTGCCGATACGATGAACATAGTCTTCTGACACATTGGGCAGTTCAAAATTGACCACATGCGGCAGTTGGTCTATGTCGATGCCGCGCGCGGCGATGTCGGTGGCCACCAACACTTGAATCTTGTTGGCTTTAAAATCCGCAAGCGCTTTGGTACGAGCGTTTTGGCTTTTATTACCGTGAATGGCGGCTGCTGAAATGCCGGCTTTTTCCAGTTCGGTGGTGAGTTTATTGGCACCATGTTTGGTTTTGGTAAATACCAACACTTGAAACCAATTGTGCTCGCCAATCAATTTAATCAACAAGGGTGTTTTTTGTTTTTTATCCACTGGATACACTTTTTGGCTAACCGTTTCGGCGGTACTGTTTTCTGGCGTCACCGAAATTTCAACCGGATTATTCACGATACCTTTGGCTAACTGACGAATTTCTGGCGAGAAGGTCGCTGAAAACAATAGGGTTTGGCGTTGCTTCGGTAAGAGCGCCATGATTTTTTTAATGTCGTGAATAAAGCCCATGTCTAACATACGGTCGGCTTCATCCAGCACCAAAATTTCAAGATGGTCAAACTTCACGGCATTTTGTTGATAAAGATCTAATAGACGACCCGGCGTTGCGACCAAAATATCCACACCACCACGCAAGCGCATCATTTGCGGATTGATTTTTACGCCACCAAATACCACCGTTGATTTTAACGGTAAATCTTTGCCATAAGTTTGCACACTGTCTGCCACCTGAGCGGCCAGTTCACGGGTTGGGGTGAGTACCAAGGCGCGTGCTTGATTATTTTTAGCGCCAGCACCTTTCATTAACAACTCTAACATTGGCAAGGTAAATCCAGCGGTTTTGCCGGTTCCAGTTTGTGCGGCGGCCATAATATCTTTGCCACCTAAAACGGCTGGGATTGCCTGGGCTTGGATTGGAGTTGGAATCGTATAACCTTCAGCGGTGACGGCGCTGAGAATATTGGGGGAAAGACCTAGGTCGTTAAATGTCATGGAGTTCTCGATGTTTAATTTGATTTTGCGGTAGCTTACAGGAAAAGCTTTCTAAACAGGTTTTTATTGTGTAAAACCGCCTAAAAACAACCAGGCCTGGTTATTTTTAGAGCTGTTTTGGAGTTTTTTAGGCTTTCGGAGGGGTTTGTTCGTTTAATGATTGTGCTTCTGGGTTATTGATTTCTTGAGCTTGGAATTCGTTGACTTGAGATTCTTTGTTAGGTTCAGGCTTGGGAGCTGGCACATCATCATCCATAAAAATACTGTGCGCCGCGCCATCTAAATCATCAAAGTGTCCTGTCTTGGCCATCCAAATAAATACTGCCACTACTAAAACCCCAAACAATAACATCATGGGAATTAAGCCATAGATCACATCCATTAGTGTTCTCCTTGCTGCATTTTTTGTTTAAGCAGTTGATTGCGTTTGGCAACCGCTTTAGGATTGAAATAGGTTCGGATGCGCGCAGCATTACCAATCACCACCAAACTGCTCAAAGGCATACTGATTGCCGCAATTAAAGGTGTGAGTAATGCCGCCATGGCTAAGGGTACAAACAACGCGTTATAGATAATCGAGCTGGCAATGTTTTCTTTAATGGTTTTTAGCGTTCTGGCAGACAAGCCAACGGCCGTATCAACGGCGAGCAATTCATCATTCAACAAGACGATATCGGCGCTGTCGGCTGACACATCGGTACCAGAACCCAAAGCGATACCCACATCCGCGCGCACCAAAGCTGGTGCGTCGTTAATACCATCGCCAATCATGGCCACTTTATGACCTTGGGATTGTAAATCGCGGATCACTTGGTTTTTATCTTGGGGCAGCACTTCTGCGATGACTTGCATACCGCCCAATTGCTCAGCCACTTTTTCAGCTACTTTTTGACGGTCGCCACTTAAAATAATGACTTTTTTATTTTGCGCCTTCAAGCGATCAATTAATAATCTCGCATCGGCACGAATTTCGTCCACTAAAAACAGCACTGCAATCACTTGATTGTTTTGCACGACCCACACACTGGTTTGCCCCAACTCGGCGGCGGCTTCAGCTTGTTCGAGTAGGTGTTGCGGTAAAGCCACCTGTTGCTCGGTCAACCAAGCGGCGGTTCCAATTTGATAAGCTACTCCCTGAATAGAACCACTTACCCCTTTGCCAGCGTGCGCTAAAAAGGCATCCACTTCATACAAGTTTTGTTTGAAATGTTTGTAGTCCGTTAAAATATCTTGCGTTAAGGCTTTTGCTAAGGCGTGTTCAGACTGAGACTCTATTGAGGCAACAACTTTTAAAACCTCAGCTTCTTCATTGCCTTCAACAATGATTTTACCTTTGAGCTGCATTTGTCCTTTGGTCAGTGTGCCCGTTTTATCAAACACAAAATGGGTAATGTCATTAAGCACTTCTAAGACTGCGCCATTTTTAATCAAAATACCATTTTGTGCAGAAACGCCTGCCGCGACAGCGGTCGCCATCGGTGTTGCCAAACCAAAGGCGCATGGGCAGGTAATAATCAACACTGAAGTTGCCGCAATCATCGCGGTTTCAAGGTCGGCGGCGAAAATCCAATACACAAAACTTAAGGTCGCTAAAGCCAAGACCACCGACACAAACCAGGGCATAATTTTTTCTGCGGTACATTGAATGGGCGCCTTTGAACCCTGCGCATCCTCCACCATATGAACAATTTTGCCCAGAGTTGTGTCTTGCAAAATCGCGACAACTTCAACTTGAAAGGCGCTGTCTATATTAATTGTTCCGGCGGATACTGAGCTACCCACTTGTTTAAAGACTTCTCTGGACTCCCCCGTTAGCATAGATTCGTTAACCGAACCCTCGCCCTTGATAACTTTGCCATCGACCGGAAATTTTTCTCCGGGTTTAACCAATACAATTTGCCCTTTCATCAGCTTACGAACCGGCACGATTTGTTCTTCGCCATCACTGCTTAAAAAGCGCGCAATCTTTGATTGTAAATCCATGAGTCGACGCGTAGCATCGATGGCTTTGTTTTTGGAAATGGCTTCAAGATAACGCCCAATCAATAGCAGAAAAATAAAATCAATCATGGTGTCGAAATAGACATTACCAGGATGATTAATATCGATGGTTACCCAAAATGAGTAAAAATAAGTGGTCAGAACGCCCAAAGAAATAGAGACATCCATCCCCACACTACGTGATTTAATAGAACTCCAAGCGCCTTGAAAAAAGGGTTTGGCAGAATAGATAATGACACTGGTTGCGATGAAAAATTCTAACCAATGGAAATAGTGCCTAAACTCTTTGTCTTCATCTGCCCCCGCATACAAGGCCACTGAAAACCACATAACATTCATCATGGCAAATGCGGCATAACCCAGGCGATAGAGTAAATCACGATTGGCTTTTTTAAAGGCAGCATCACTGGCCGAAGGATCATAAGGCGTGGCGTCATAGCCTATGCGATTGAGTTCCTGGATGATTTTAGAAAGAGGTAAAACTGAGTTATCCCAGCGCACTTTGATTTGCTTGTTGGTAAAGTTAACTTTAGCCAATAAGATGCCGTCAATTTTAGCCAAGCTGTGTTCAATCAACCAAATACAAGCCGCACAATGAATGGCTTCAGACATCAGTGTAATTTCGCGTCTTTGCGATAAGTCCCCCACAAACTGAGATTGAACTTCATCATAATCATAAAATTCAACATCTTTGTTGGGTGGTGGCGGCGGCTCTAGCAATTCGCCATCAGGTGTCCGCTGATAAAAACTTTCTAAACCGGCTTCGTAGATAGCTTCACAAACACCGGCACAGCCATGACAACAAAACTCACGCTGTTGATTTTGAATAGGGCGTAAAATTAAGTCGCCTTCAGGAATGGCTTGTCCGCAGTGAAAGCAGCTAATTTGCATACTGACCTTTATTGCGCAGCAGGATTGGCTGATTGAACCATGATGGAACGGCCGATGTTAAATTTTTCACCCTTAGCAAAAATTTCAACAATAAAATCGTACTTGCCCATTAAAGGCAAATTTAGATTAGCCGTGTAAACACCTGGTTGGGAGGTTGCTACTAAGGTCACTTGACCATCATAGTCTTTGTTAGATGGACGGTAGTAATAAAACTCTGCTGAATCGACAACTAAAGGTTGTTTTTTGTCATCTAGAACCGTAACTGTCACGGCTTGCTCTTTGTTTTGAACCAGAATGGGTAAATCAACTTTCATTTCCCAGCCAAGATTTTCCATATGTTTTCTAGCGGCAATAATTTCGTTAATGTTTTTGCCCTTGGCATAGAAGTCTTCAACCGTTAAACCGGGAGCCGTGACTATCGCCATGCTCACCATGAAAAAATTGACCGCCAATACCACGGTTAGAATCACAAACCAACCTATGACAAATGGATTCTTCCAAGCGACGCTCCAATTACGAGTATCTATTTTTTCTTCTGCCACAATCGTTCTCCACAAACAAAAAAGCCTTTCATCGACATTGATGAAAGGCTTGATTATACCTTAAAGAACCCTCAAGTTAATTTAGAAAACTTGAGGTAGTATTAAAAGTTTTAACGCGGTTTTGGTGCGATAAACATACTGGTATAGGTTGATTTAATGGCTGGATTTTCTGAATCTTGAATGTGAATATTGATAGGCGTATTCGCATCTGTCAGTTCTTTCTTTTGTAATCTCACCAATAACACAGAAGACGCAACATCTCCTGGAGGTACTGAAATGTTTTGATCAGCGATATAAACCAAATTATCTACGCCATCAACCACAATATTCACCGTCATAGGCACCGCAGATTTATTGACGATTTTAACCACATATTTATTTTGAATCTCACCAGTAGACATCTGAACAAATAATGGCGCTCTTTCATGCAGTACTTTTACATCTATGGGCGACATAGTCGCTAGACCCCATACCAACACAGCAGCCGCAACAGTCATGATCCCGGTATAAACCAATACACGCGGTCTTTTTAAGAAAGGTACGGTTGGCTTACCCATAAATTCAGCTAAGGACGCATAACGAATCAATCCTTTTGGCTTGTCAATTTTTTCCATTACAGAGTCACAGGCATCAATACATAAACCACAAGTGATACAACCAAACTGTTGACCTTTACGAATATCAACCCCTGTCGGACAAACAGCCACACACAAGTTACAGTCAATACAATCACCCAATACAGGGGCTTCTTCACCAGGTTTTACGCGTTTGATACGGCCACGAGGTTCACCACGGTCTTGATCATAAGTGGGAACGATGGTTTCTGAGTCAATCATTGCACCTTGAATACGGGCATAAGGGCAGAAACCGATACAGGTTTGCTCTCTCAAGAAACCAGCAAAGAAAGTCGTTGCTACGGTTAAACTTAAAATTGCAGTGGTTTCGGTCGATGTCCACTCCAATGAGAATAGACGAACCCATAAATCAATGGCTGGGTCGAAATAAGCCACAAAACTGAAAGCCGTTAAAAAACCTATGGCAGACCAAGCAATCCATTTTGGAATTTTTAATTTTAACTTAGCAAAACTAATTGGCTCTTTATCCAATTTGACGCGTTTGTTAGGTTGACCTTCAATTTTTTCTTCAATCCAAGTAAACACATCGGTCCATACTGTTTGGAAACAGAAGTATCCACACCAAACACGACCAGCAACCGCTGTAGAGGCGGCTAATAATAATCCACCAAACAATAAACCAATCGCCAGCACCCAAATGTCTTGCGGCAGAATGGTTAAACCAAAGATGTGAAATTGTCTTTCAGCCAAATCAAACAATAACGCTTGCTGACCATTCCATTGCAGATAAGGGAACACAAAAAGAGAAATCCAAAAAGACGCAATAACCCATTTAGCGGTTCTAAAGGCTCCTGGCATTCGCTTGGCGTGAACAGTTCCTTCTGTATGGACTGTTAATAACTCAACACCAATATTTTGGAGATTTTTATTAGCGGTATCCACCCCATCTAGCAATGAACCGGTTTGGCCGTTATCTTTATAACCGGACTTTTTATTTTCATCAGACATAATGCTTTCCTTGCATAACTAACTTGTTTCCATACATTCTATAAGATTATCTTGTTCTGCATAAGCAGATTCTATTAATACTTAATGATAAAATTCTTTTTAACTTTCATTTAGCCAAATAACAAAAGTTAATAAGAATTTTTTAGTTAAAAAAAAAGGCTTATTTCTAAGCCTTTCTTGAGTTAACAATTACTTGTTATCAACAGGAGGAACGGTATCGTTACCTTTTTCCAAGCCTTCAATACCGCGTGTTGCTTTCCATGCAAATCCCACCAGTGCAACGATGGATAAAACCAAAGCACCTAGTGAAATCCAAAGAACGAAATCATTGTTTAAATCATTCATAAAATTCTCCCAGTTTTAGAGTCTAATGATAGAAAGAATAAAAAAAGAGAGCTTTACGCCCTCTCTTTTTTTGATTATTGACCACCACCTAAAGCGTGAACATAAACGGTTAAGCGTTTGATGTTTACATCTGCATTAGGTAGACGCTCTTTGAAAGATGGCATGTAAGCTTGTTTTGTACCTGGAATAAGTTCTCCAGCTTTTTTAACATTCACACCATATTTGATAACCGCAACAACATCATCACGATCACCAGAGAAACGCCAAATACCATCAGTAAGGTTTGCAGCACCTGCTGGAGCCAAAGGTTTACCCACTGGACCATGACATGCTAAACACATACCTTTTGCATAAACTGCTTTACCAGCTGCATATGCGGCATCGTCTGCTTTACCTTCTGACAAGGCAATCACATAATCAGCAACTTGTTCAATTTCTTGATCATTCAAGTTACCCATCATGCCTTTCGCTGGCATATTACCAACACGACCGTTCACTAAAGCTGCTTGAATTTGTGCAGGCTTACCACCCCACAACCAATCATCATCAGCTAATACTGGGAAGTTAGGATTACCTTGACCACCAGCACCGTGACAACCCGCACAGTAATCACCAAACAATACCTTTGATGTCGCAACTGCATAGGCTTTTAGGTCATCATCTTTTAAAATTTCATCAACAGAAAGCGCTGCTAACTTTTCTTCTTTATCAGCAAACTTAGCCTGTCTCCAATCTTTTAGAACTTTGAAGTCTTCATGGTATTCACCAACCTGAGTCCATCCCGCAACACCCTTAGTGTAAGAATCTGCTAATGGAATAGTTGGGTAGTAGATTGCATAAAATACAATCATCACGAAACCAGCATAGAAAGACAACATCCACCATAAAGGTGCTGGGTTATCTAACTCTCTTAAATCTTCATCCCAAATATGTCCAGTATTCCCTTCATCTGGCCATGGATTATGATGCGCCATAGTTTATTCTCCTCAGAATAATTTTTAATCTTCCAGCATCTGGTGTTTTACTTTTTCTAGCTCTTCCTTTCTACTCGGCTTTAGCGCACGGTAGAAGGTATAAGCCATTCCGAAAAACACCAAAAGTGTAATTACTAGTCCAACCCAGTCATGGCCTGTCATAGCAGACCAATCTGTGCTGAAATACTCTTGAATCTTACTCACGGTAAGCCTTGCTATCGTCTAGTTTAACCATTGTGCCTAGTACCTGAAGGTAAGCTACAAGAGCATCCATCTCTGTATAACCTTTGACCGCTTCATTGGCATTGGCAATTTCTTCATCGGTATATGGAACACCTAGGGTACGCATAACAGACAAACGCGTTGACATATTACGCTCAGTACCGAAGAAATCTTTTTCGATGCTGTTTTCATTCAACCAAGGGTATGCTGGCATAACAGACTCAGGAACCATGTCTTGAGGGCGTGTTAAGTGCATAACATGCCATTCATTTGAGTATTTACCACCCAAACGAGCCATATCTGGACCAGTACGTTTTGAGCCCCATTGCATTGGGTGATCATACATAGATTCAGTTGCTAGAGAGAAATGACCATAACGCTCACGCTCATCACGGAAAGGACGAATCATTTGCGAGTGGCAAATATAACAACCTTCACGCAAATAAATATCACGACCCGCTAATTCAAGAGGCGTGTAAGGACGAACACCATCACCCGCTTTCCAATCACCAATCACCCATTTACCGTTCTTATCTTGCTTGTATAAAGCTTTCTCAGAAACCAATTTGCCATCAGCATCTTGTGTAAATGTACGCTCCCAGATTAACTCAGGGAATTTTTCGTTTTTGGCGTTACCATATTTATCTGTTTTTTCTGTAAAGTCGTTTGCTTCTTTAAGGAAGAACAACGGTACAATTTCAACAATACCTGCAATTGAGACTGTTAACGCAGTTACCATGAAAAAGGCAAATACGTTTTTTTCCAGCCAATCAATTACATTTAATTTTCCGTCTTTATGATCTGACATGAGTTTTTGCTCCTCAACTCATAATTTCTAAATGTGTGAGAGCTCCGCTCTCACACCTTATCACTTAATCAAATTAAGCGTGTGCTACTGAAACACCAGCAGTTTGTTTTGCATTTGCAGTACGAATTGTCATCACTACGTTATAAAGCATGATAACCGCACCTGAGAAGAACAAGAATCCACCCAAAGTACGCAACGCATAGTAAGGATGCATGGCAGAAACTGATTCAGCAAATGTGTAAGCCAAAGTACCGTACTCATCGTAAGCACGCCACATTAGACCCTGCATGATTCCAGAAACCCACATAGCAACGATATAGAACAATGTACCGATTGTTGCCAACCAGAAATGGAAGTTAATTAACTTCATTGAATACATTTCAGTGTTCCATAGTTTCATAACCATGTGATACAAAGCACCGATTGAAACCATTGCAACCCATCCTAGAGCACCTGAGTGAACGTGACCAACTGTCCAGTCTGTGTAATGAGATAGTGCGTTAACAGTTTTGGCAGCCATTACTGGGCCTTCAAAAGTTGACATTGCATAGAAAGCTAAAGAGATAATTAAGAAACGTAAAATATAGTCAGTACGCAATCTATCCCAAGCACCTGAAAGCGTTAACATCCCGTTTAACGCACCACCCCATGAAGGAATGATCATCGCTAGAGAAATTACAGCACCTAAAGATCCTGTCCAATCTGGCAAAGCTGTGTATTGAAGGTGGTGAGCACCTAACCATACATAACCGAACATTAATGCCCAAAAGTGGATAACCGATAGACGGTAAGAGTAGATAGGACGTTGAGCTTGCTTAGGCACGAAGTAGTACATGATTGCTAAGAAACCTGCAGTCAAGAAGAAACCTACTGCGTTATGTCCCCACCACCACTGAATCATGGCATCTTGTACACCGGCAAACATAGAGTATGAACGGAATAAAGAAACAGGTAATGCTAAACCGTTTACAACATAGAGGTAAGTGATGGCAATCATCATACCCATGAAGAACCAGTTAGAAACATAAACGTTTGGATATTTTTCTTTATCACGCGAAGCAATCGTCATAACGAAGTTCATGGTGTAAAGCGTCCAAACAACAGCGATAGCGATAGCTAACGGCCATTCTTGTTCGTGGTATTCTTTACCAGTTGTCATCCCTAAAGCTAGAGTAATAACAACGCCTAGTAAACCGATTGTGAAAAGAATGGCGGTTAACCATGCCATCTTATTACACCAAAGTTTTACACCGTTGGTTCTTTGAACTGTGTAGAAAGCTGTTGCCATCAATGTCATACCACCAAACGCGTAAATTACGGTGTTAGTATGAATTACACGCAAGCGTGCAAACGTGATTTCAGCAATATCAAAGTTCAATACTGGCCAAGCTAATTCTGCCGCGGCATAGGTACCCATTAAAGTACCCAATACCAAAAACACAATAGCACCGACCGATAGATATTGGACGACGCCATTATCATATTGTGGTTTTGCTGTAGTATCCATCAGTTGGATTCCCCCTTATAGTTTAAATAGTTAGTTCCGCTCCAAAGCCTAGGCTTTAAATACAGAGCTAAATTCCTCGACGCAATTATAGAACGCCAATAACTTTTGCCCGTACCAAAAGCTTTTTAAAACTTAACCTAAATCAATTTCTTGACAAAATTCAGACTTCAAAAGACTCTTTAAGCAAACTAAAGTTAAAATTTAACTAAATGATTATCGCAAAGAAGCCTTTCAAATCCTAGTATTCAATCAACAAGAAATTTTTATGACTCAATTAAGTATTTACTTATATCCTTATAAAACCGATTAAAGCCAGCCTCTGTTATTACATGAAAAATGCTTAAGTTTCGGTTATCATTGTCTGAATAAATTTATAAATAATTTTTTATGCCATACGACATCAAGGCTTTGTTATTTATATTCAACAATTTACGAAATAAAATGGATATGTTATGCGCCAAGCTTCCGTCAATCGTGACACCCTAGAAACGCAAATCCAAGTTACCGTCAATCTTGATGGCACAGGTAAAACTGACTTCAATACAGGCGTTCCTTTCCTGGAACACATGCTTGACCAGATTGCTCGTCACGGACTGATTGACTTAAGCATTCACGCCAATGGTGACAACCATATTGACGACCACCATACTGTTGAAGATATAGGTATTACGCTCGGTCAAGCCATTGCCAAAGCCGTTGGCGACAAACGCGGCATTAAACGCTATGGTCACGCCTATGTTCCGCTTGACGAAGCACTTTCACGCGTTGTGATTGATTTGTCTGGACGCCCAGGATTAGACTTTAATGCAAAATTTACCCGCGCTGCGATTGGTCGCTTTGACACCGAATTGGTTTTTGAGTTCTTCCAAGGTTTTGTCAACCACAGCCAAGCAACTCTGCACATTGACAATCTTAAGGGCCACAACTCACACCATCAGGTCGAAACCATTTTTAAAGCCTTCGGTCGCGCATTGCGCATGGCTTTAGAAACGGATGAGCGTATGGCTGGCCAATTGCCCTCAACCAAAGGGGCCTTGTAAATGGCCAATCAAAAACTGGTTGCCGTCATCGACTATGGCATGGGGAATTTACGCTCAGTTTCCAAAGCAGCCGAACATGTTGCCACAGACTCAACTCGCATTGTTGTCACCAGTGATGCACAGGTGGTTAAAGATGCTGATGCGATCATTTTTCCTGGCCAAGGAGCCGCAAAAGCCTGCATGCAAGCACTTGCAGACACCAACATGACCCATACACTGATTGAAGCCGCTGCTCAAAAACCTTTTCTAGGTATATGCATGGGCTTGCAGGTATTAATGACGCACAGCGATGAAAATAATGGCGTGACTTGTTTAGATATCATTCCTGGAACGGTCAAAAAATTCGAACTAGATAACTACCCAGAACTTAAATTGCCGCACATGGGCTGGAACCAAATTCATCAAACCCTTGACCATCCGCTTTGGCACAACATTGAACAAGACAATCGTTTTTATTTTGTACACAGTTACCATGTTGCCCCACAAGATCAAAATCTTATCGCCGGAACTTGCCAACATGGAACGCCCTTTGTGGCCTGCCTTTCCAAAGACCAACTGTTTGCCATTCAAGCACATCCAGAAAAAAGTGCGCAAGCCGGCATTCAACTTTTTAAAAACTTTCTCAGCTGGAATGGCCAGCGTTAAGCTAAAGCACCCAGAATTTAATAAGGATTTTTATGCTATTAATACCTGCAATTGACTTAAAAGATGGCGAATGTGTTCGACTCAGACAAGGCCTAATGGAAGATGCCACTGTATTTTCTGGCGACATCGTTGCTATGGCTGAGCGCTGGGTTTCTCAAGGTGCGCGTCGTCTACACATGGTTGATCTCAACGGCGCTTTTGAAGGCAAGCCTGTTAATGGGCAAGCCGTTTATCAAGTGCGCGAAGCCTTCCCAGACCTGCCCATTCAAATTGGGGGTGGAATCCGCGATTTAGAAACGATTGAAGCCTACTTAAAAGCCGGTGTCAGCTATTGTATTATCGGAACAAAAGCGGTTCACAACCCAGAGTTTGTTGCCGAAGCCTGCAAACAATTCCCAGGACACATTATGGTAGGGCTTGATGCCAAAGAAGGCATGGTTGCCATTAATGGCTGGGCAGAAGTGACTGACCATCATGTAATTGACCTTGGTAAACAATTCGAAAATGACGGCGTCGAAGCCATCATTTATACCGACATAGGTCGAGATGGTATGATGCAAGGCGTTAATATTGAAGCCACTCAAGCGCTCGCCAAAGCGCTAAGCATTCCGATTATTGCATCCGGTGGCATTACCAACCTTGATGATATAAAGGCCCTAGCCACGATTGAAAAAGATGGTGTGAGTGGTGCGATTACGGGTCGCGCCATATACGAAGGCACTTTGAACTTCAAAGAAGGTCAGGCATTATCTGACCAATTATCCAGCCAAAACTGAGTGACCTCATGAGCTTAGCCAAAAGAATTATTCCCTGTTTAGATGTTGACAATGGTCGCGTAGTCAAAGGCGTGCAATTTGTTGATATTCGTGATGCTGGCGACCCAGTCGAAGTGGCCAAACGCTACGATTTACAAGGGGCAGACGAAATCACTTTTTTAGACATTAAAGCCACTGCAGACAATCGTGACACTTTAGTGCATGTTGTCGAACAAGTTGCCAGCCAAGTGTTTATTCCACTGACGGTTGGCGGGGGGATTCGCTGCGTTGAAGACATTCGCAAAATGCTCAACGCCGGTGCAGACAAGGTTTCTATTAACTCTGCGGCCATTTTTAACCCAGGATTTGTTAAAGAAGCCAGTGACACCTTTGGCTCACAATGTATTGTGGTGGCGATTGATGCCAAAAAAGTATCTTTACCCGGTGATTCCGACAAATGGGAAATTTTTACCCACGGTGGCCGCAACCCTACTGGCATTGATGCCATAGAATGGGCTAAAGAAATGGAGCATTTGGGTGCTGGCGAATTATTAGTGACCAGTATGGATCGCGATGGCACTAAAATTGGCTTTGATTTAGAACTCACTCGCGGCATCGCTGATGCCGTTAAAATTCCCGTCATCGCCTCGGGGGGTGTCGGCGAATTGAGTCATCTGGCTGCGGGCATTACCGAAGGTCATGCCGAAGCCGTTTTAGCGGCCAGTATCTTTCATTTTGGACAACATACCGTTGAAGAGGCCAAACTCGCCATGCAACAACAAGGCATAGAGGTACGACTATGAACGATATCTTGCAACAATTAGATGGTATTTTAGAATCCCGTAAAAGCCAATCCGCTGAAGAATCCTATGTCGCCAGTTTATACGCCAAAGGATTGGATAAAATTTTGAAAAAAGTTGGCGAAGAAGCCACCGAAACCATTATGGCCGCCAAGGATGTAGCGCATAATGGTGATAAAAATCACCTGGTTTATGAAGTCGCAGACCTATGGTTTCACACCCTAGTCCTGTTGGCTCATCAAAACCTTTCTAGTCAAGACATCACCCAAGAATTACAACGCCGCTTTGGCCTCTCAGGGCATGAAGAAAAAGCTAACCGTTCCAACTAAAGGATAATCCATGAGCACTTTGTACGAACCGACTATTTTTTCTAAAATCATCGACCGTGAAATTCCGGCCGATATTATTTATGAAGATGAAAAATGCATCGTCATCAAAGACATCAACCCCAAAGCCCGAATCCACCTATTAGTGATTCCTAAAAAGGCCATTCCAACTTTATTTAATCTTAAACCAGAAGATAAAGATTTGATGGGACACATGATGTTATTACTGCCCCAGTTAGCGGAATCGCAAGGATTAAAAGGCTTTAGAACGCAAATCAATACCGGCGAAGCCGGTGGCCAAGAAGTGTTCCATATCCATATTCACTTATTAGGTAATTAAACAACTTAATTGGATTCATTAGAACATTCTGATATTATTGCCAGTCATTTTGACACAGCATTCATATTCATAAGCAAGAACACATTCGGAGAAACCCATGGGCATTAGCATTTGGCAATTATTAATTATTTTAGCAATCGTTTTGGTTTTGTTCGGCGCCAAGCGTCTTCGCAATGTTGGTAGCGACCTTGGAAACGCCATTAAAGGCTTCAAAAGCGCTGTTAAAGACGAAGACAATAAAGATGCAGCACAAGCCGCTAGTGAGCAAAAGCTTGAACAAAAGCCAGGCGAAAATGTGTTTGATGTAAAAGCAGAAGAAAAAAAGCCTGCTGACACCACGCCACCCAAAGCCTAAACCTAGGCGTCTAGCAGACGCCGGGTTATTCACTTCTCATACCAAAAAGCGAGATTCTCGATGTTTGACATTGGGTTAATGGAAATATTGCTGGTTTTAATTATTGCGCTCTTGGTGATTGGCCCAGAGCGTATGCCTGAAGTCGCTCGAAAAATTGGGCAATTTGTCGGCAAAACCAAACGCTTTATTAACACCATGAAAGAAGACAGCGAACTCTCAAACACGGTTCGTGAGATTCAAGCATCGATTAATCTCGAAGAAGAACGCAAACAACTTCACGAAATCAGCCAAGACCTTAACAATGACTTTTCTAGCATGACGCAAGAAATTGACATGAACGAGTTTCAACGCCCAACTTTTGGTGGACCAGCCCCCGCGCCGACCACTGGTAGCCAATTTAATAAAGCGCCCAGCCAACCGCTACCGCCACAAGCTCCTGCAACTGCGACTCCTGAACCAGTCATCGAAAAGCCTGTTGAGCAGCAAACTGCGCCAAAAGTTGCTGTTGCTTCCACACAACCTGCTGACCAAGCGCCACCAACTCCAGCAGAAAACAACACGGTTAAATCATGAGTCAAACAGCCTTACCGCCTAACGACCAAGAAATGACGCTGGTTCAACACCTGCTTGAATTGCGTGATGCTTTAACAAAAGGCATTATTGCCATCATTGTTTTGTTTGTGTGCCTGTTCCCGTTTGCGAATGACCTTTATTTATACATAGCAGAACCCTTAACCCGTTTCTTGCCGCAAGACGCCAGCATGATAGCAACCGGTGTTGCATCGCCCTTTTTAACACCCTTTAAACTCAGCATGGTTTTAGCGGTTTATTTGGCAATGCCCGTGTTGCTTTACCAGGTGTGGACATTTATAGCACCTGCACTCTATAAGCACGAAAGACAACTGGTTGCACCTTTGCTGTTTTTCAGCTCATTTTTATTTTATGCCGGTGGCGCATTTGCCTACTATGTGGTTTTCCCCTTAGTCTTTGGATTTTTATCCACCGCCGCACCCGATGGCGTGACCATTGCCACCGACATTTCACTTTACCTAGACTTTGTAATCAAAATGTTCTTCGCCTTCGGTATCGCTTTTGAAGTACCGATTGTTGTGGTCCTGCTCATTTTAACGGGCATGGCAACGCCTGAAAAACTCAGCCACATTCGCCCCTATATTGTTGTGGGCGCTTTTGTGATCGGTATGTTGCTGACACCACCGGATATTATTTCGCAAACTTTACTCGCCGTACCCATGTGGTTGTTGTATGAAGCTGGGATTATTGTGGGTGGCATAGTGCTCAAGGCGCGCACGGCTAGTAAAGAAGCCAGAGAAGCGGCTGCAGAAGAGAACAATGAATCCACTTCAACCACCGCAACTGCGGGCGCAGCCGCTACAACCGCTGCATCAGCGGCGGCGACTGCTGCAGAACCTGAGTTTGACAATCGTTATGCCGACCAATTAGATGACGATAAAGACTGGGATAAAGAGTTCGAACAAATTGACTCAGAATTTATGACGCTTGAAAGAGAATATATGGAGCGTCAAGCGGCCGAACAAGCAGAACAAGATGCCGCTGCTAAAGCTGCAGAAGAAGCTGAACAAAACAAGTCTGACTCTAATCATGCTAATAATGACGAGGTTGAGGTGGATGCGAGTCAAACACCTAAAAAACCAGAATAAAGCCCAAAAACTGCCTAAAAACAACCAGGCCTGGTTGTTTTTAGTGCCCTTTTGGCAGTTATTGAGCGTTAAGAACCAATCTGTTTTACCCCTAATCTTGCCCTTATTGCCACTTAGTTATTCTGGCATTCGTCACCCGCAACCCATCAATTTAAGAACCCTCTAATGGCTTTTTTAATTATCGGCTTTGTTGCCCTTTTTATTTTAACGTCCTTGCCCAATATTTGGACTAAGGCCATTCTAAAAAAACACCAAAAGCCGCACCCTACCATTCCAGGCACTGGCGCTCAGTTTGCCGAACACCTCATCAAAAAATATCAGCTTGAAGTCACCCTAGAAGAAACTCAGCAAGGTGACCACTATGACCCCATTCAAAAAGTGGTGCGCATTTCTTCAGAAAACTACCACAGCAATTCGCTGACCGCCATCACCACCGTTGCTCACGAAATTGGTCACGCCCTGCAAGACCAAGCACATTACGAACCTTTGTTGCAACGCACCCTAATGATTCAACGAGCCAGTTGGATGCAAAAATTCAGTGGCATTGCCCTGATGATAACGCCGGTGCTGATTCCCTTGATGCACACACCCATGATTGGCTTAGTCACTTTTGCGGCTGGCTTTATCGGCATGGGCATTCCTGTACTCATTCACCTAAGTACCCTACCGGTAGAAATGGATGCCAGCTTTAAACGCGCCCTGCCTTTATTGGCAGAAGGCGAATACCTCGACAAGTCCGACTTAAAAAAGGCTAAACAAATCTTGCGTGCCTGCGCCATGACTTATGTGGCGGCCTCACTCTCTAGCCTTTTTAATTTATGGAAGTGGCTGAGAGCCATCAAACGCTAACAGTAATGATTTCGTAAATAGAAGGCTAAAGCCTTCGCCCCATAAACTCTAGTCCAATTTTGGGAGCAGGCTTTAGCCTGCTTTTGAATCCATCACGATATTCACACCCAAGTTCAAGCCAACTAAAGACTGGCTTAGTCAACTCGAAACATTATTTATAGAAATCCCATAGAAAACTCGGCATAATAGACTGCTTCACCCATTAATACGGTTAAAAGGCTACTCCCAACATGAAACCCAAAATTCTGATTGCTGACGATACCCGTACCTCTAGAATGATGATGACCGCCGCCATCGGCGCAGATGTAAAAGAGTCCCACGACATCATTTATGCGGTTGATGGCGAAGAGGCCGTTCAACAATTTATGGACAACCAACCCGCACTCAGTTTTTTTGATTTGACCATGCCCAAAATGAATGGCATGGAAGCCTTAGAGCGCATTCTCAAAAGTCATCCCAAAGCCAAAATTGTCATCGTCACCGCGGACACTCAAAAAAGTACCCACGACAAAGCCTTGCAACTGGGTGCAATTGACTTTATTAACAAGCCCATTTCAGCCGACAAAATTGCTCGAAAGATGAGTATTTGGTTATGAGCGAACAAGAAGTTTTTTTTGACCAAGATCAGATTGATTACTTTCAAGAACTGATTAATATCGCCTTTGGCCGTGCCGCAGGTTTATTGCACGAATTTACAGGGCACGACATTCACCTGCATATTCCAGAGGTGAAATTTGAAAGCTACGAAGCCTTTTACCAAAAAATAGAGACCCGCTTAACCAATGAAACCGTCATTTCACAGCAAAACTTTAACGGCCAAATTTCTGGTGAAACCCTACTGATTTTAGACCGAGCGTCTGCCAAAACCCTCGCCAAAATCATGCATAAGGTGGCTGACCCCAACAATAAAGAAATTATTGCTTGCGCTTATGATGTGGGCAATATCATCACCACCTCATCCACAAAAGTGCTCGCCGACATCTCTAATTTGCCTATGTCTTACAGCACACCGGTTGCTGAGATCGTGCAAAAAATGGATTTACTGGCGCACTTAAATATCCAAAAATACGAAAGCGTGGTCACCATTACCACCATCTTAGATATCCCAGAGGCCAATATTCATTCTGAAGTCCACTACCTCTTCAAAAAACCCTCGCTCAAAATCTTGGCCGACTCCCTGAGTTTTTAACCTATGAACTTCAAGCAAATCCTCTCCAATATCAATGCCGGCGTCATCTTAATCTCGACTGCTAATGACAGCTACGAGATTTTATACAGCAATGAATGGATTGAAGCCTACGCCAAAAAAAGCATTACGCCAGGTACCTCTTTGTTTGAAGCCTTTGAACTCAGCCAATCAGAAAGAGCCATGCTTAACCGTAAAGTCAAAAGCGCGCTCTTCTTGAATGCGCCCAGCTTTTTGTCTGCAGAACATGAAGGTTATTTAATCCCCATCACCAATCAAAAAATCACGCGAGCTGACACCTTTCCGTTTATGCAGCAAGATGCTGCCATCATGCCTTACGATGCGGAAAAACAGCAAGTCGCCCTGATTATCTATGACTTTACTTCTTTAATGATTAGCCAGCGTGATTTACGCGACAAACAACAAGAACTTGAAGAAGCCATTAAAGAACTCAAAAAAGCGCATAAAAATCTCGCTGAAAAAACCGCTTTAATTGATTACCAAGCCAATTTCGACAGCTTAACGGGGTTGGCAAATCGTGTGTTATTACAAGACAGATTTGAAAGAGCCATTACTGCTGCACAACGCACTCAAACGCTGATTGGCGCCATCTATATTGACTTAGATTTCTTTAAACCCATCAATGACACTTATGGTCACTCTACTGGCGACAAACTGCTTAAAATGGCGGGCGATGTGATTTCTTTGTCTGTGCGAAAATCTGATACGGTGTCTAGAATTGGTGGTGATGAATTTGTGGTGTTACTGCCCAATATCAACGACCTAGCTCCTGTTATTAAGATTGCAGAAAATATTATCAACAAACTCGGGCATCCATTTACCATTGGCGACCATCACCTGCGTCTGTCAGCCAGCTTAGGAATTGCCACCTATCCCGCCAATGGCGATAACCCAAGCACACTGATTAAAAATGCCGATATTGCTATGTACCATGCCAAACGCATTGGTCGAAATAGCTACCAGATATTTGAAGATTACTTTGCTGAAGAACGCATGGCACAAACCAATTTAGAACAAGCCTTGCGTAAAGCCCTAAGCGACCCAAATTTCATTGCGCAAAAAGGCTTCTCAGTGGTTTTTCAGCCCAAGGTTAAACACCTTGAACAGGGTGCCATTAAAACCGTAGGCGTTGAGGCACTCATTCGCTGGGCGCATTCCGAGCATGGCGTTGTATCCCCTGAAAAATTTATCCCCTTAGCCGAAGCGGCAGGCTTGGTGTCCAAAATAACGCAATTTGTTTTTCATGAGAGCTGTAAACATCTAAAACTATGGCGCGTGATAGAACCCGATTTTATGGTGAGTGTCAACCTATCGGCTTACGATTTTGACAGACCCAATTTCTGCCAAGAACTGCTGGAAACCCTTAAATATTACGGATTGCCGCCCAGTGCGATTGACCTTGAAATCACAGAACACAATGCCCTACTTGTGAAGCAAGATAATTATCGCAAGCTAAACGATCTGAGAAACTTTGGGTTTAAATTGTCACTGGACGATTTTGGTACTGGCTATTCGTCCCTGTCTTTCCTTGCGCAAATTCCAGTGCATACGCTCAAAATTGACAAAGAATTTGTCTACAAAACGCAGTACTCACCAACCGATAAAGCCATGTTAGAAAGCATTATCAAATTAGCCCATTCGTTTAAATTAGATGTGATTGCCGAGGGCGTAGAAACCATCGAAAACCTAGAACAGCTCGCCAGTTTTGGCGGCAACTACTTCCAAGGCTATTTTTTCAGTAAACCCCTAGAAGCCGATGCCATTACAGTGAGATTGCAGAAAGAGAAAGAACAGCGCTTTTAATCGTTAAAACACCCAATCTAAAGGCTAATTTTTATTAAGCGCCACAGTTAAATAATCTTACTGTAAATGTCTGTGTACTTGAGGTTGCACCTTGAGAATCTGTCATATTAAAATCTACCAAGTCATAATAATGACCTAAACCATCCACCTGCGTTCCAGCCGCATAGCAATTATCATTTGAATAACTTAACTCACCCGTTGCAGAATCGAGCGTAACTGAAGCTGCATTTGACGCCGTACCCAGTAGACTATAGGTAAAATTATCACCTTCCACATCAAAGGCTGGTATTGACACGCTTACCGCTGTAGGCAGCACGCCATTATTGACATCATAAGCCAAGTCATAGTTAACGACCACACCACCCAAATCAAGTCGAGTGATGTTGAATGTACCGTTATTGCCTACAGACTCTGATAATCTGTCACCGAGCATCCAAATTTCATCATTATTAGTACCTATCAGTGCAATATCAGACACTTTTCCAACACTTTGACTTATATAAACTCCAGCGTTGCCACTAAAAGAATATTCCAAATCACCTGTTGAGTAATTAAACTTTGCCAGTTTTAGGGTGTTACTGATGCTATTGACCGTATTTGGGTTATAGCCTCCTATCAACAAACCATTATTAGGCAACATCTCAACACTCGTGGGAAACATTTGTGGTGCATCGCTTAAATCCAAGATTTTGTAACCTAATGAAAAATATGAATCTATAACGGCACTTCCATCTGCCGCTGATACCTTTCCTAAAATAAGTTTATTGTTTGAATCTTCATCTTTATAAGCTAACAAATACATCAATGCAGACCCATCTAATACCAAATTAGATGCAGTAAAAACTCCTAATGCATCAATAATCAATTCTAATCTTGCATTACTGTTGAAAGCAGCATTTATGGTTCCATCAGCATTTAATTTTGATATGAAAATATCACTATTATAAGCGCCCATATAGTAAATAGTATCGTCACTACCTATTACCACATCACTCAGATTGTCTAGAAATCCTTCACCGTATGCTAAGCCATTTGATGAATCTCCAAAAGTTGTATCATATACACCCGTAGAGAGAAGGCGCATAACAAGTGTGTTACTACTATCATCCAAACCCAGTACAATCATTTTAGTGCCTTGCATTAACAACCTGACTTGAGTGAAAGTGCTTGGTGAGTTGATAATAGACAGTTGTTTGACTCCGCTTGTTCCAAATGTAATATTCACCACACCTTCGCTATCCAATTGCATGATTTTAATTTGAGCAGCCCCTGCAGTCGGGTAAGCTATTAAAAAATTTACCTTACCATCAGATTGTTTTACAGCATCAATTTCCGCATTGGCATCAACATTAACTGTCAATATTCCATCCGTTCCATAGGTAGTATCAACCCTGCCATTTGCAAACCATCGCGAGATATAAAGTTTATTATTGATCTTATCTAATCCATAAATCAGAATTTTATGGTTATCCAGTTCAATCAAACCTTCGGCTGTTAAACCACTTTCTAAATCAAACGGATTACCAATAATAGGAGAAGATGTGCTTGCCAATAAAGCTACAGGGCTATCATTCACTGCATCGACTGTGATGTTGAGCGTTGAGGTGTCTGTGTCATTGGCGTCGTTGTTGTCTACCATCGCATAGCTGATCGCAGGCACCGACCCATTGAAGTTGGCCGCTGGCGTGAAGGTGTAGTCGCCGTTTGTGGCAATGGTGATGGTTCCTAAATTTACAATCGTAGCTGTTTGACCTGGTGTATAGCTTGTGGCGACTCCTGCCACACTGAAGCTGGTCACTGAGTGAGAGCTGCTGTCGGCATCTGTGAGGTTTGACATCACATTGCCACTGAGCGCGGTGTCTTCGTTGGTGCTGAGGGTTTCATCTGCATCACTCATGGCATTGGTTACTGCAACAACTGTGATGTTGACCACTGCCGTTGAGGTGTCTCCATCTGCATCGGTGATCGTATAGCTAAAGCTGTCAGCTCCGTTGTAGTTGGCCGCTGGGGTGTAGGTGAAGGTGCCGTCTGCGTTTACCGTCACTGTGCCGTGCGCTGGATCTGTCTCTTTTGTGAACACATTGCCACCATCGCCACTGAGGGTGTCATTTGTGGCTAGGGTGTCTGTGATTGCGCCATCTTCATTTAAGGTGAAGTTGTCCTCCACTGCCACAGGCACATCATCAACTGAGTTCACCGTTAGGTTGACCACTGCCGTTGAGGTGTCTCCATCTGCATCGGTGATCGTATAGCTAAAGCTGTCAGCTCCGTTGTAGTTGGCCGCTGGGGTGTAGGTGAAGGTGCCGTCTGCGTTTACCGTCACTGTGCCGTGCGCTGGATCTGTGGCTTTTGTGAACACATTGCCACCATCGCCACTGAGGGTGTCGTTTGTGGCTAGGGTGTCTGTGATTGCGCCATCTTCATTTAAGGTGAAGTTGTCCTCCACTGCCACAGGCACATCATCAACTGAGTTGACGCTGATGTTTAAGGTTGAGGTGTCTGTGTCAGTGGCGTCGTTATTGTCGACCATCGCATAGCTGATCGCAGGCACTGTGCCGTTGAAGTTCTCACTTGGCGTGAAGGTGTAAGCTCCGGTCGCAGCGATGGTGATGGTTCCACCGGTAATCGTCGCTGTGCTACCTGGTTGGTAGGTTTGGCCTTCGACTGTGAAGCTGGTCACTGAGTGTGAGCTGCTGTCGGCATCTGTGAGGTTTGACATCACATTGCCTGTCAACGCCGTGTCTTCAGCTGTTGTGAGTGTTTCATCTGCATCACTCATCGCATCGGTCACCGCAGTGACGCTGATGTTTAAGGTTGAGGTGTCTGTGTCATTGGCGTCGGTGTTGTCTACCATCGCGTAGCTGATCGCAGGCACCGATCCATTGAAGTTCTCACTTGACGTGAAGGTGTAAGCTCCGGTCGCAGCGATGGTGATGGTTCCACCGGTAATCGTCGCTGTGCTACCTGGTTGGTAGGTTTGGCCTTCGACTGTGAAGCTGGTCACTGAGTGTGAGCTGCTGTCGGCATCTGTGAGGTTTGACATAACATTGCCTGTCAACGCCGTGTCTTCAGCTGTTGTGACTGTTTCATCTGCATCACTCATCGCATCGGTGACTATAATCGTTAGCGTAGCGCTTGCATTAACCCCGCCATCATCACTGACTTCATAAACATAAGCATCTGTACCATTGAAATTGGCTGCCGGTGTATAAGAAAAACTCCCATTGGCGTTTAAGGTTATTGAACCGCCAGCTTGAGTAGTGTATGTACCAGAAACAATGCTTAAATCATCACCGTCCACATCCGTATCATTCGCTAACAAATTAACAGTTGAAGAAATATATTCAACATCTTTTGAAACGGTGATTGATTCACCATTGGCGGTCGGCAAATCATTAACGGGTTCAACTGTAATTGTTAAAGTCCCAATATCAGTTAATGCGCCGTCCGTCACTGTGTAGTCAACCGTATCAGTGCCATTAAAATTAGTTGCCGAAAGATAAGTGTAGCTTCCATTTGAAGCCAAAATCAAGGTACCACCTTGAGCAGTTGAGAAGGTTCCTGCCACAACACTTAGGGTGTTGCTATCTAGATCTGTGTCATTCGCATCTAAGTCTATCGTTGAGGTAAACACGGTATCTTCGATGGCGGTGATGCTGTCATCCACTGCAACTGGTGCGGTATTGGTTATTGGTGGAATCGTCGTCCCTCCCCCTCCTGTCGTGGTTCCATCTCCTGTTGTGGTTCCATCTCCTGTCGTGGTTCCATCTCCTGTCGTGGTTCCGTCTCCTGTCGTGGTTCCGTCTCCTGTTGTGGTTCCTATATCTGTATTGCCCGGTACGGGATCCCCTGTACCAACACCACTGTCGATAATTCCACCTAATTCTTCTTCTGAAGTAATGTTTTGTGTAATTGCTATATTGGTGAGTTGAGTAAAGTCGGCTGTACTTCCATCTATTAGATTATTGACAACTGTTGAATTGATAATGGTGATGGCTGTTTGAGTATTGGTAATATCAAAAGGTGTAGCATTAACGGTTTCACCAACAACTTCTGTTTTAAATAGCACCTTAGACGCATTGGCGTTGGTTGTGATTGTTGTGGTATTAAAAACATTATTAGATGCGGCACTTAAGGCGCTTACATTATTCAACAGGGCATTTCTGGTAGTTGGGTTGGCATTGGGTGAAGTGGTTGATAAGGATTGTGCCTGTGTTTTAACGGCATTACTAACTTTAGTACTTTGAGAGACTTGTATAATCACTTTATCTAATAAGCTATCGACAGAGTTGTCGGTGTTTGTGGGTTGATTATCTGCTCGTTGTAAATCGGTTGTAAAACTTGTAACATTTTGCGCCACAACTGCATAAACTGCTTCATTCAGTGCGTTATTTTGTGTTTTATCGCTAGTGGCAAGTGCGCTGGTTAAGGCTTGTACGGTGTTTTGAATATTAACAATTATTTTTAAGCGTTGTTGTTGCTTAGCTTTGTCTTCTGCTGTGGGATATTTTGCATCACTAAAGTCGAGGGGATCTAATTTATTTAAATCATCGCTTTCATTAAGGTTTAAAAGACTTTTAAGTGAAGCTTTCTGTTCGTCTGTCATGAAAGCTACTATCGAAGATAACGGCGTTATGACAATGCCTTCGGTTTGATTTTCATTTACTTCACTTGATAACTTTAGCTGCATCTCGCCTTCAAATGGCTTGTTGGTGACTAAATCAGTTCCGCCAGAAGATCTCAAAACCTGGCCTGCATATTCTTCTTTCATTGGAAAGCAATAAGCTGACGGCCCTACGGCACAATAGTCAACATTAGTTACAGGATTGTAGTTAAAGTAACCTAATGAATCTGTTTGGGCTTGGGGGTCGTTATCATCTATGACGCCATCGCCATTCGCATCTATATAAACTGTTGCACCACCAATAGCAGGGTCAACGACCAAGCCCGACATAACAATATTGCCCACGCCTGAAATATATTTTCCAATACCTTCTGCATCTAATTTTGAAGGTGAGTCACAGCCACTTAACCCACCAATAAATAAGGAAATTAAAAAAACTTTAGGGTAGTGCAGTTTGCAATTCATTTAAGAATCCATTAGAAATTCATTGATGTTGCGATGTACGCGGTTAATGATTGCACGGTTAAATCTTGAATGCGATTAGACCCTTCTAACAATCTGGCTTTCCCTGTTCCTTGACTATAATTTAAGCCAAATGTTAAGGCACTTAAGCGATTGTGTTGACTTAAGCTCCATGTTAAACCCAGCATATCCACATCAAACCCTGGCTGATTTAGGGATTTGTTATTTGAATTATTGGTATTCAAGCCAAATCGGGTAGATATTTTGGGAGAAAAGAAATACTCCATGCCCCCTGCAATATTTAATACCGAAGCATAGTCCGAAGTTTCTCCGTAATATTGGATATCGGTTGACACAATTAAACGAGAGTCTGGAAACCAAGCAAACCCAAGCTTGGCTTCTAATGGCAACTGTCTATCAGGTGCTTTAGACATGCCGACCGGAAAATAATTTCCAGCATCGACATTATTGCCTACTTTAGTAATCACCGTTACACCAGAGGTTTTATCTATACTGGCATTGGTAATTTGACTGTTTTGTGCCATAGGATCTTGAGAAAGCATAAATGTTTGAGCGAGGGTTGCACCCACTGAAAAAGTTTTAGAGGCATCCCACATGACACCTAACATTGGTTTTAAGCCCATCTCATTAGTTTTATACTTTTGAAACAGAATGTCATAAACAATATCTCCACTGGCATTATTGCTGGCTCGAGTTTCTTGTCTAAAGGTAAATTCGTCATTTCTGACATGAATATAAAGCGTTGCGCCCAGTGATAACTTGTCATTTAACTTGTAGGCCAAACTTGGACCAAATAGTAAGGTCGTATCGTCTTCTTTGTAGTTGATGATTTCATCTTGGATGGTCCAATTAGGGTCAGCTGCTTCATAATTATGAAAAGATTCATCTTGGCTGGCTTTGTTAGAATCTGGTACTGCGATTGAAAACCCAACCATGAATTCACCAAACGGTTGAAAGGCTCCGAAAAAATTAGCAATATTGGCATTCGATTTTCTTTCCCAGGTATGTCCGCCAGCGTTAATATTAGAATATTTGTAAGCAGTTTGATTATAGGCGTTTGCGCTGGCAGAAAGCTGGCCATCTGGCGCTCGCACTATGCCGGCTGGGTTGTAATAAAGCCCCGACGGATCATCAGAAATCGCAGTATAGGCGCCAGAAAAACCTGCCGCTCTGTCACCGATTAAGATATCACTATAATGATACTGATCAGCATACACTTTAGTGCTAATCAGCAATAAGATGCTGCTAAATAAAATTGCGGTGGACTTATACTTCATAATTTTCTGCTTCTTATTTTAACTTTTCATATATTCTTTAAAACGCTGTTCATGACTCTGTCCAAAGCGTTTCCAGGCAGGTCGGCCTTGCGTTTTTTGAGTCAAAATGGCTGTTCGGTCATCTATATTGGATTGATTAATAAGATTTTTGAACTCTGAACTTCCTTTGGTTTCACGCGCTTTTAAATAAGCTAACCAATGCGCTGGGCCGTAACCTAACTCATTTAACAAGCTCATGGTTGAGGAGTCCGCTTCTAGGTAAATTTCATCAGAGTGTTTTTGAAGATTTTGACGACGATTCAAGCCATACAGCATAGTATTTGCAATAAGACCCGCTAACTCAGCTTCATTATTTAGCTCGTTTAATACACTAGAGGACAGCAATACTTGGTTTACTTGAAGCCGCATCATTGGGAGGTCTGACTGAATAACTAACAACCCATTAAAATTTTCATACCCAATTGCTTTAGCAATCGAATAGGCAACCAAGTTCAAATAACGGTTGCGCTTTTCAGATGCATCAATTTGCGCCATATAGGCTAACGGCAAGATTCCTTTTTCAACGGTTTCAGCCAAAGCAAATTTAAATTGCTCTTGCCAACGCTTTTGATTCAAAGCACCATCATCAGATAAATCCTTCCGCAGTTGTTGCGACCTAACCTTAGCATTTTGAAACTCAAAATCTTGTATTTGAGCTTCAAAGTGGCTTAAAACTTCAACCCATGCCATCGGGTTATAACCTAAATTAATCATTGCCATGCTAATCGCATCATCAATATTTTTCTGTCCTTCTGGAATAGAAAATACCGTCAAGAGCGAGGCTAATTGTGCCTCATTTTCAAGTTGAGACAACAAACCACTAGAAATGACCGTGAAATAATCATAACGCTTATAAAAAACTTCATCTGACAAAACTGCAAAAACAGGCAAAACATTTTTCTTACCTTGAACAGCATTAACTGCGCCATTCATTTGATTTAAGTAACTTTGAAAACTTTCTGATTCAAGAGGTGGCGCATATAAAAATAGATTTTTAGCTAAGGTTTCTTCTTCCACATATTTGAAGATGGAGGCTAAGTTGTTATTTAAACGCTGTGGATTCTCAAATTGATCAAGTGGCTTTGTGCCATATAACTGCTGTTCTATGGCTTTAATACGCAAATGAAAAGGCGGGTGTGTTCTTACTCTATCTTTGACTTCTTCCTTGTGCTCGCTTACACGAGCGAGGTAGCCTGCCAAGGCTTTGGGGTCGTAGCCTGTTTTTAAGAGGATTTCTGTCGATATTTGATCGGCTTGATATTCATCTTTTCGGTCTTTAAGCCCCGCGCCTTTCCAAGTATCGAGCGCCTCGTCCATTGCCATGCTAAAAGCGGATGTCAGAGTCTGACCACCACCCATAATCATCGAGGACATTAAGCCTGTCATTTGATCGGCGTTTTTACCGCGTATTTTAAGTTGCTTAACGATGTGTCGCTCCGTCACATGGCCTATTTCATGCGCTAGAATACCGGCCAGTTCTGCTTCGTTTTCACAAAACTCAATCGCTCCCTTGGTGATAAATACATAACCTCCTGGTGCTGCAAAGGCATTAATTTGTTCATCATCCAAAATTGCAAAATAAAACTTTAAATCAGGACGATTGCTATTTTTAGCTAAACTTGCGCCTAACTCATTCACATACCCCTGCGCCACTTCATCAGCATACAAAGGCGACTGCCCCAACATTTTGGCCGCTAAATTGCGACCAAAATAGATTTCTGCCTCTAGGTCTTGTGGTGTCCATTCGTCCGCAGCCTCAAGCACACTCATGCGCGTGTTTTGCAGCGCTTGCACCTGCAAACTTAAGCTACTTAACAACCCCAAAACCAGTAATCGTAAAATCACTTTCAACCTCTGCACTTATTTAGACATGGGAATAGAGCGAATAAACGCTTCGATTTCAGCATCACTGGGGCGATAACTTTCCATCAACTTGAGCGCATCAAAATTTTGCCCACCCACCACTGGCGTATTGACTCCGTCACTCACCTCTTTAGCCGTTAAGCCACGGGCAGCAGCGGCTGTGGTAATCACCGATGCTCGTTGTCTAACATTATTTAAATCTTCTTCTTTAAAGTCCAAGATACTGGTTGCATTCTCATCTGGCTTAACAGGCGACAATAAAAATTTAGAAACCCAACCACTGATTTTCTCTGGGGTTTCAATTTTTACCCAAACCCCTTTCTTTTCTAAAACACTCACCTCAAGTCCTTGCGACAAGGTCGCCACCACTTCTGCCTTAAAGTTTGGCGACTCCATTAACTTGCACTGAAGGGAGCGGATATATTGAGACTCTGCAAATGTGGGCGGCGACAACATCAATAAAACTGTAAATAACACTGAAAAATACTTCATAAAACAATCTCTTAATTACACCTATTCTTTTATCATACTGATTTTAAAACGCCAAAATTCAATTAATTCTTATAACCCTATAAACCACACTTATCAGCGTGTTTTTGCGACCGCCCATGCCTCTATTCGTAATGCAGGAAGGTGAGTCTTTAAAACGCCTGCAATTGCCTGCATGGTGGCACCTGTGGTAATAACATCGTCCACCAACGCAATACTTTTGCAGCCTGCCAACGCCGCTACATTGACGGCAAACGCGCCTTTTAAATTTTCTTGGCGCTCTTTGGCGGTTAAATGAGTTTGGGTTTCCGTGGCTTTGATACGCTCAATCGCATCGGTGATGACAGGGAGATTGAGTTGCTTACCCCAATGCCTGGCCAACAGAGTTGATTGATTAAATCCGCGATTTAACAAACGCTCCAGGTGAATCGGCACGGGCAAGAGCGCATCCACCGCTCGACCTTTAAAATGATGCACTGAAATATCGGCCAGTAATTTACCTAAATGTAGCGCCGGTTGATATTTAAACTGCAAAATCAACTCCCTTAAATCACCCTCAAAATCAAATGCCGTTAAGGTGACATCAAAACTCGGTTTTTGGGTTAAACAAGCGCCACATACTTGAGCATTTGGCGTGGCCTCATTACAAATCGGACAGACTGCTTGGGTTTGCGAAAACCCTTCCAAAATCGCCTGAGCCAAATCAAATTGACTATTATTGGATAGTTTTTGGTGCGTGAGCACACAAGTGGGCGGAAATACCCAACGCTCTAACCGATTCACACCCCCTCCTTTCCTGACCAATCTGAACTGGTTATCCGTTATAATAACCCGATATTTCAACTGGATGAGCAATAACCATGACCCAAGCAGCCCCCTTTGGACAAATTCGCAACGATTGGACGCTTGAAGAAATCAAGCAAATCATGAACCAACCTTTTAACGATTTAATGTTCCAAGCCCAGTCGGTTCACCGAATGTACTTTAATCCCAACGAAATTCAAACCAGTACTTTGGTAAACATTAAGTCGGGCGGTTGTGCTGAAGACTGTGCTTATTGCTCACAAAGCGCGCGCAACCAAACCGACCTTGAAAAACAACAAATGCTCGAAGTGCAAGAAGTCATTGAACAAGCTCTGGTTGCCAAAGAGCGTGGTGCCACTCGTTTGTGCATGGGTGCGGCTTGGCGCAACCCCACCAAAAAAGATTTTCCGCGGGTGTTAGAAATGGTGCGCGTCGTTAAAGATTTAGGGCTAGAAACCTGCTTAACCTTGGGCATGCTCAACGATGACCAGGTAGCGCAACTCAAAGAAGCGGGATTGGATTATTACAATCACAACCTTGATACCTCAGAAGCCTTTTACCCTAAAATCATCACCACACGCAACTATCAAGACCGTTTAGACACCATCGACAAGGTGCAAAAAGCGGGCATCAATGTCTGCTCGGGCGGTATTATTGGTATGGGCGAAGAACACAAAGACCGTGCCGAATTATTGCGCACCTTTGCCACCATGCGCTTTCATCCTAATTCCGTGCCAATTAACCTCTTGGTAGCGGTTGAAGGCACGCCTTTGGCGCACATGAAAGACAAAACCGATTCATTTGAATTTATCCGCGTGATTGCCACGGCGCGTATTTTAATGCCACAAACCTATGTGCGACTTTCGGCAGGGCGTATGTCACTAACCGACGAAGCTCAAGCGCTGTGTTTCTTGGCGGGCGCTAATTCCATTTTTTATGGCGATAAACTCTTAACCACTGAAAACCCCGAGTCAGACCACGACTTGATGTTATTTGCCAAGCTGGGCATCAAAATGCAAGAAAACGCCGAAGCCAAATTGCAATCGCAAAAAATGGCCGAACAAATCACCGAGCTCACCGCTTAAGTTTTGCAAACCCCATGAACAAACCTTCCATCGAACAGCGTTTTGCCCCACTGCTACAAGCACGCCAGGCGCAAAACCTGTATCGTGCCCGACCTTTGGCACTCAGTGCGCAGCAGCCTAGCATGCAAATCAACGGCAAACAGGTCATCAACTTTTCATCCAATGATTATCTGGGGCTTGCCAATGCACCCGAACTGAAAAATGCCTTGCAACAAACCCTCAGTCAAAACCTCAGTGTGGGATCCGGTGCCGCGCACCTGGTCACTGGTCATAGCCTAGAACATCACCTATTAGAAGACGAATTAGCCGATTGGCTTGGCGTGGAGCGTGTACTGTTGTTTTCGACCGGTTACATGGCCAACCTTGCAGTGCAACAGGTGTTAATGCAAAAGGGTGATTTGATTTTAGGCGACAAACTCAACCACGCCTCCTTGATTGATGGCGCATTACAAAGTGATGCCGACTTCAAACGCTATGCGCACAACGACATGAGCGCTCTTGAGAAACGCCTCAGCAAAACTCAACACGCCGACAGTGCAACGCTGATTGTCAGCGATGGCGTATTCAGCATGGATGGTGATTTGACAAAGCTGCCAGAACTGCAAAAACTGGCTAAAAATAACCAGGCCTGGTTGTTTTTGGACGATGCCCACGGTTTTGGCGCGCTGGGCAAACACGGCAAAGGCTGTTTTGAATACTTTGATTGTCAACCCGATACCAACACCATTTTAATGGGCACGCTCGGCAAAGCCTTTGGGGTGAGCGGTGCTTTTGTGGCCGGCAGTCAAACGCTGATAGAAACCCTCATTAACTTTGCCCGACCTTACATCTACACCACCGCCATGTCACCCATGATGGCCGCGGCGGGGCGTGAAGCCTTGCGCTTGGTAAAGCAGGCGGATGCGCGTCGTGAACACCTTAATCAGCTCATACAACAATTTCGTATAGGCGCGAGCCAACTGGGACTGCCGTTAATGGATTCTCCCAGCGCCATTCAACCCATCGTTTTAGGGGATGCCGCGACCGCTTTAGCTTGGAGTGAACAGCTCAAGCAACAAGGCTTTTGGGTGGGCGCGATTCGTCCACCCACTGTGCCGCACAACACCGCGCGCTTGCGCATCACCCTCAGTGCGGCTCATACGGCTGAACAAGTCGATTCTCTATTAGAAGCTTTGGCCGCTTGTCAGCACAGCCATACGCTTTCACGGTAAAATAACGCTATGCCAACTTCTCACGCACTTTATCACCAAATGCTACCCAGCACCCAACCCCATGCCGAACACCTGACACTGGTGCATGGCTGGGCGGCTGAAAGTGCCGGCTGGGCAGATTGGGCTCAAGAATTCCTAACGCCCCATTTTCAGGTTCATTTAATTGATCTACCTGGGTTTGGACAAAGCCCAGAACTGAGCAAAACTCAAATTGCCAACGACCTGAATGGCGCTTGGTGTGATGCCTTGGCACAAGCACTACCCCCCAAATCCCATCTGCTCGGCTGGTCACTGGGCGGCTTGCTGTGTCAACAACTGGCTTGGCAATATCCGCGACAGGTGCAAAGTTTAATTTGCCTGGCTTCTACGCCGCGCTTTACCCAGCAAGATGGCTGGCCCAATGCCGTCAGCCCAGAACTCATGGCCAACTTTATGAAAGCCCTGGGCGTTGAGTCACTCACCCTGCTCAAACAGTTTTGGAATTTACAGTTACAAGGCTCTGATAATGCGCGCCCCTTGATGAAACAACTCAGTGCCCAAATGCGCAACCGAAATTTACCGTCCTTGGCGGGACTCACCCAAGGGCTCAAATTATTGCGCGACCTCGACAACCGCCCCCATTTGCAAGACATCACCCAACCTACCCTATGGTTGTTTGGCGAACATGACCCACTCATTCCGCAAGCCCTGCAAACACAGTTGCACGATTTGCAACCCAGCGCCCAATTACACATTATCAAGGGCGCCAGTCATATGCCTTTTTTCTCGCATCCGCAGGACACCGCTGATGCATTGATTCACTTTATTCACGCCCAGATAGAAACTTAACCTTAATGCAAACTTTTAACCGCGCTCACATTCGCCAACACTTTGATCATGCCGCCGTCAGCTATGACGAAGCGGCCGTTTTGCAACGCCAAGTGGCCGACCATTTAGATGAACGCCTTGACCTAATTGCCATTCAACCGCAAGTGGTGTTAGATGTCGGTGCTGGCACTGGGATTTTGACGCAAAAAATGCGCGCGCGTTACCCCAAAGCGCAGGTAATGGCGGTAGACCTGGCATTGGGCATGCTCAAAAAAGCGCAGCACCATTATCAACAACAACGCAGCTTTGGGCAAAAAGCCAAATCGCTGTTTAGCAGTGAACAGCAGCACTTTATCAATGCCGATGCCTATGCGTTGCCGCTTGCTTCTGGTCAGGTGGATTTATTGGTGAGTAATTTGATGTTGCAATGGTGCGATGATTTGGATGCCGTGTTTCAAGAATTTCGCCGCGTATTGCGACCCGAAGGTGTGTTGATTTTCACCACCTTTGGTCCAGATACTTTAAAAGAACTGCGCCAGGCCTGGTCAAAAACCGACCAAAAAGCCCATGTAAACACCTTTATTGATATGCACGATATTGGCGATGCTTTAATACGCAATGGTTTTGGACAACCGGTGATGGATGTAGAAGACTTTGTGCTGACCTATGACAAACCCATTGGGGTTTTGAAAGATTTAAAAGCCATAGGCGCAACCCTTGCTAATCAAGACCGTGGTGCAGGCCTGATGGGCAAGCAACGCTTTACCCAAATGTTAGAGCACTACGAAGCATTTAGAGCGCCACGCACAGATCAAAAAATTCCCGCCACCTATGAAGTGGTGCATGGGCATGCTTGGGCGGCACAAGAAGTGATTAAAGGCCCCAATCGTGATAGATCAGGCCTGGTAGAAATTTCGCTTGATCAGTTTAAAAGTGGTTTAAAACCCATTTAAACTGAAAGCCTTTACACCCCGCCCAGCAGGCTAAAGCCTGCGCCCCATTTACTCTCGTCTGCCTTCGGGGCGAAGGCTTTAGCCTTCTGTTAAATAAACTATCAACATTAAGCAGGCTGAAGCCTGCGCCCCATAACTCCCGTCTGCATTCTGTTAAATAACGCATAAACTCTCAGCATGCTTAGGCCTGCCCCATTAACTCCCGTCAACTTTTGGGGCGAAGGCTTTAGCCTTCTATTCTGCAATCCATCCTCACTCAGCAGGCTAAAGCCTGCGCCCCATTGATTATCTCAATGGCATCAGTGTAATTGGGCTTCTAGCTTATCTAAAATATCCAGCACCGCAGCAGACAATTCTTTAACCACAATAAAATGAAGCTGTGCATCTTCTAGCTTACCCGACTCTTTGAGATCCAAGGTTTTCAAAAACTCGCTGCGTAAACTTGGGTAAAGTTGTTGCAACAAAGCAAACTCTGGCAAGCTACCAAACGCATCACGCCCTTCTTGTGCTAACCAATGGGTCATGCCCGTTTTGGCAGACAATTCTTCGCGGGTAATTTGCCCTACGCCATTTAAGCTGGCTTTTAATTTATTCACCCAGTTACGCAGGGCTCTTTCAGCCAAGGCCATATCCCAAGCCTCTGGGCCAGTGGATTTCTCATGAAATTTAAAGCTTTGAATCACCGCATGGCTGCGATTGACACCCGCGCCCAACTCGCTGGATTTGGTATTAAAGAAACTCACTTGGCCTTTCATTTCGTCGGCTTCGTTGCGCAAGGTTTGTGCTGCACTGGCGGTTTCTTCAACCAAGGCAGCGTTTTGCTGAGTCACGCTGTCCATGCCTTCCATGGCTAAGTTAATTTGCTCAACACCACGCGTTTGCTCTTGGTTAGCGGAGGCAATTTGCGCAATGAACTCGTGCATTTTTAAAATTACCTGCACAATCGACATAAATTCTTTATTTGACGACTCAACCAAGCTGACACTTTGGCGGACTTGCACACCGGTATTTTCGATGAGCCCACGAATTTCTTTGGCGGCTTCGGCAGACTTACCTGCCAAATTGCGCACTTCGCCCGCCACCACGGCAAATCCACGGCCTTGTTCACCGGCACGCGCCGCTTCTACCGCTGCGTTTAAGGCCAACAGGTTGGTTTGAAACGCAATCGAGTCAATCAAGCCGATAATATCGGCTATTTTTTGACTGGACTGGGCCACATTCGCCATCGAATCTTTGGTGCGTTGCATGACCAACGAACCATTGTCTGCTTGCTGCTTGGCCGCACTGGCTAAGAGAGTTGCTTCATTGGCATTTTCGGCGTTCTTGCGCACCGTATCGGTGATCACCTCCATAGCGGCAACCGTTTCTTGCAAGGTCGCCGCTTGGCTTTGAATACGATCAGATAAATTGCTCGACCCTTCGGCAATCTGTGCAGAGGCATCATTGACGGTATGAGAAGCTGACATCAACTCAGCTATGGCACTGGAAATATTATCCAATGAAGTATTCACCGCTTCAGCCATCACCCCCATCTTGCCACTATATTTGCCCTGCACTCGCTGGGTTAAATCGCCTTCCGACTGCGCAACCAAAACTTCAACCGCTTCGGTAATGCCCGACTCTAGTTGATCGAGCGATGCATTGATATTGGTTTTTAAGGCCTCAAGCTCACCACTGAGTTGAGCATTTAGGCGGCGCGAGAAGTTACCTTCTGCAATCGACTTCATGGTGGTGTTGATACCCACCACGGCATCATGCGTATCATTCATGGCAAGTTTTAAGTCTTCCATCATCACCGCAAACTCGCCCCTAAAGGTTTGGCTACTGTCAAAACTGTAATGCCCGTCACGAATCGCGTGAATGGCACTTTCGATCTCTTTAATGACAAACTGAATATTGTCTGCCGAATCATTGACATAGTTTTTAAGGATATTCAAATCCCCCTTGGTATCTGCCTGAATCCGCTTTGATAAACGCCCTTTTGCCAGTTCATCAATCATGTCAGACACGCTGATCATCAAATGCTGCACAGCGGTCACATAATGGTTGAAATTTTCACCCATTTGCCCGATTTCATCAGTGGTGAGCACATCCGCGCGCACCGATAACGACCCTTGTTCTGAGGCAATTTTCAGTTTATCGGTGAGGTTTTTCAGGGGCGTTAAGATGAATTTACGCAACCGCCAAAACACTTGAATCAATAACAAAATAAAACCACCCGACATGGCGGCTTGAGCAACATAAATCATAAAATAGGTGTTGCTGAGCAAACGACTTAAAATCTCCATTGGCTCGACAATCAATTGTGCGCCTACTATCTGCCCGCCTGCTTCAACCGGCGACCAAATAAACAAATGATTATTTTTGACGAGATACAGTGACTTAAACAAGTCCTGCTGCTCTTGAGGTTTTAGCAATTGAAAACTTTGCAACGCGGGCGAATTTTCAAACCCTTGCGCCGCTTGATAGGTGGTTTGTTGTTTTGCAAAGGCTGCATATTGGTGATTGGCTTGTTTTTCTAACGCACTGACCTGCGTTAAAGGCAAGCTCACCCCCACCAAACCTATGACCTTGTCACCGTAAGGCACCGGCACTAGAGCCTGCAAAAATCCACCTTCGGCTTGAAACTGTATGCGGGTCAGCGGTTCTTTGGGCATAGCATCCACCTTAATGCTCACGCCACTGCCAGACACCAGGTTTAAATCGGCATCAAACACCGCCAAGCCCATGCCATCCATATTGGCGCGTTTGACATATTGCTGATAATTCACTTCTAGGATTTGCCAAATCACCGTTTTTTGATGGTCGTATAGGCCATAAATCAAGGCTGAATTCCCCGCTAGCCCCACGGCATTGGTCAGGGCAATTTGGCTTTGGCTGGCGATTTCGCTGTCTAAATTAGAGCTGAGCAAGGTTTGTCTGTCGTGCACCGCTTCTTGGTAGAGATTGTCGGCCACATTTTGTAAATACAACTGCAGCACGATACTCCACAGAATCGCCATTAAAATCAACGGAATCATGGTTTTGCCCAAAATACTCTTTTTGGGCAAGGGACTCAACGCGGCCATTTTTTCAGCAAAAGGTGTGGTTGGAACGCCGGATTTTAAGATGATTTTGCCGGCGGCAATCGCTTGATAAGCGGCTTCTGACTGGGGAATTTGCTCACGCTTGATGGTGTTACGAACCGATTTATAACCGGTGACTTTGCCATGGTGCAACACTGGCGCAATATTGGCTTCTACCCAATAATGGTCGCCATTTTTGCGACGATTTTTAACATATTGATGCCAAGGCTCACCGCGTTTTAAAGTATCCCAAAGGTCTTTAAAAACCGCCTCTGGCACATCCGGATGACGAATCATGCTATGCGGTTGGCCGTTAAGTTCCTCCCAAGAATAACCACTCACTTCGATAAAAGTATCGTTGGCATAGGTGATATTGCCCAACAAGTCTGTTTCAGAGACCAATACTCGACCTTCGGGAATGACATATTCATGCTGGGTGATGGGCAGATTTTTTCTCATATCATTTCCTAGGCTATCAACGGTGACAGCAGAACATTAAAAGCCAAAGCCTTTTAAGATGTTTTTGGCTTTGTCGCTAATCGCTTTTTCGGCTTCAGCTTGCGCCTGTGCTTTCAATTTTTCTTTTTCTTTTTCAAGCGCTTTTTCGGCCTCAGCTTTTGCTTTTTTCTCTAGCGACTTTTGGTCCAAGCCCGGCAACTTGCCATTTAAAATGGCATCCAAATCCAAGTCTTGCGCCTTTAAGGTCGACTGCTCGCCCAAGAGTTTGCTCAACTGTTGATTAATAGGCCCCATTTGCTCATTCAACAATGTGTCTAAATATTGTTTAACTTGCTGCTTAGCACTGGCGATTTCCGCATCTAAAACTTTATTAAATGCTTTTGACAACAACTTATCCAAATCAGATTTCGCATCCACTTTGGGCGCGAACGCATCACCAGTGATGGCACTTTGCACCGTAAATTCTGAGATATCGGCAAAGATAGGCGCAATGTATTTTTTCACTTCTTTAGAGTCAGACGCTGTCGCATCCAACGCAACCTGACTAAAACGCGTGTCAACGTCCGCTTTAATCTGATCGCCACCTAACCATGACATTTGCCCCTGCAAACTCATCTGGCCTTGCTTCATAACTACAGGCAAGGTTTTATCGTCCGACAAACGCGCTTCACTGAGCGCATAATCGGCAAGGGTAAAGTTGGCTCGATTAATTGGTTTTTCAGGGTGCACATAGTTGCTTTCACCCATAATGATTAAAGGCGATTTTTGCTTTACCGGCAAAGCATCAATTTTAAAAGTGACCGGGATTTTAGAAACCGCATGATCAAAGTTGAGTTGCTTAATTGCCAGCTCGACATGACCCCAATCAATATTGCCATCGCCATGAATGCGCTTAACGATAAACTTGGGTTGTGGGTCATATTCCCGATAGTTCACCACGGTGCCAAAGGCTCTGGCAGCTTTGGTTGCTTCGGCTTCGGCGGCTTCTTTGGCTCGTTTGGCTTGCCAGGATTGGGCATACTCAATCACGGGTTGTAACTTAACGCGCCAGGCTTGAGCCGTATCCAACCAGCCTTGAATTTTGGGCCCAAACAACAAATAGGTCACATTAGACAAGCCCTGTTCGCTGAAACTATATTTGGCCATGAGTCGGTCATAATCCTGCTGAGGCAAATCTGGTAATTTTTGCGCTTGGGTTTTGAGGGCATTGACTTGTTTTAGTAACGCCTGACCTTCATCCAGGGTTTTCTTGTGCGCTTCGATTTCTTTTTTGAGGGCTTCAAAGTCTTTTTGCTTTTGTAAAATCACCGCAGGATTACTAAAGTCACCTTTAGACAGGGCTTCAAAGCGTTTTTGATAGTCTTTAACCGTTGCTTCATTTGGCAATTTTGCCTGCAAATTTGACCAGGCCTGGTCAATTTTGGCAATTTCGGCTTGAATTTCTTGCCCTGCTGTCACGGTTTTTAGGGTTTCACGGGCCAGAATTTCTTGCGGATCAGGTAAGCTCATTTGTGGCAAATTAAAAGCTTGCGATGCTTTTTTATCGGCTTTTTGCGCCGCGGTTTCCTCGGCAGTTTTATAAATCGCACCGGCGCTCTGACGAGGCTGATGCATCGCAAAGCCATTGAAATTCACATCTTCAATTACTGTACGCCCTACCACCCAGTGATACAAATTCATCGTGGCTTTGATTTGTTGAATTTGCAGTAAATTTTGCATGGGCTGCTCAGGGTCGGTTAAGGCGATTTGATTCACCTCGACACCCAGTGGACTAAAACTAAGCCCCAAAGAGCCAATGTCCACCTGGGCACCCCAAGCTTGGCTGGCGTAATGTTGAATTTCTTTTTTTAGAAAAAGACTGATACCCAAATAAGACAAGCCAACGATGCCACCAATAATGGCACTAAAAATAGCGATACCCGACCAACGAATCCAGCCTTTAGGGGCTGGCGTGGATGCAGGTGCAGGTGCAGCAGAAGTCGGAGAAGGATTTTTAATGGCTGTTTGAGTCATTTGCATTCTCCTTAAGAAACTAAGCTGGCTTTATCAGCCGCTTTTAACATTTGCACGACTTTGAATTTACTGACCCAAGCCAAAAAGGTTTTGCGATAAGTTTTAATCAAAATCAAAAAGAGAATGAAGGCTGGAATCGCCAACAAATAGGACACCAAAATACTGCCCATGACAATAGAGTTGTTAAAGTGCAAGAAGCGCCAAACAGCAGAATTATAGGCTTCAGTAAACATAGGCTCTAAAGCAGGCATTTGTAACACCCAAAGCCCCAGCTGATTAAAGATAGGATCCAGTAAATAGGCCAGTCCGCTGAAAAATGCCCAAGCAACCACCACACCGGCAAGATTCACCCGCAACATAAAAATAAGCGCCAGCGTGAGTAAATTATGGGCAAAAAATAAGGGGGTTAACCCCAATATCATCCCTAATACAAAAGACAGGGCAATTTGCCCCGGATATTGATTGGCGTTGAGTGCCTTAAACAACTTGAGTATTAAGCCCATTATTGCCTCAGTAATAATTAGTAAAGACCATCATTTTAACGAATTTGGGTAAATTCACAATCATTTCAATCAATAAGAAATTACCAAGACAGGGTTTCAGTTAAATCAACAATACCGTCGGCATCCGCATCGACATCTAGGGTGTAACTTCCCAATCCATTGAAAGTGATATAACCAATGCTATCAAGCCCTGTTAACTTAAGTTTGCCACTAATGGGTTTTTGGTAGGGGCCGTCTTGTGTCGTCGTGACTGGAAAAGAAGGGACCGTAGTCACAGCAACGGTACCATAAGTAGGATGAACCAAACTACCAGTATAAATTTTGCCAGCATCATAAGTTGCGACGAGCCATTTAAGAGCCTCAACCGTTAGGTTATCAGGGTATTTATAGGCTGATATCCTATTAAAATAATGTGTTGTCGCTGTCGCCGTTACAGCCTTTTCCATAGTCCCTACTAGGGTTACAGTAAAAGCATCATCCGATTCAACTTTATAAATATAATTACCATACACCATTTCATAATTATCGGCATCGCTGCCAGTAGCAGTTACAACGCCAGACTGAGTTAACTTACCTGTCCAATCTAAGCTATCCGTGCAGTAACTATTTAAGGTTAAGGTATTATCAAAATCACCACTTACCGCAGTCAGATCAGCTGATAAAGCTGATGTTCCACCACAAACACCTGTTGAGCTGGTGTTTGTTAACAAACCAGCAACACTTGAAACCGTATCCACACCCTGCAATTGAGTCGCCAAGTTTGTTAGCATCATTTCTTGATCTTGGATGAGAATAAAACTTTCAAACAAAGCCTTCAGCTCAGTTGAAGTGACCTGCGCAACTGGAGCTGAAGTTTTTTTATCCTCAATTCCCAAGTCACATCCCTGCAGAAACACAATTGCCGCCAGCGGCAAAACACCTAGTAATCTCATGCACAAAGCTCCATTAAATCAAAAAAAATTTATAAGCAAATTACTCGCCAACTTAACATTTGAGCTGGTTCAGTTCATCTCTTGCGGATCGACATCGATGCTCCAACGCACTTTGGCGGTGAGTTTTGAAGCGTAAATTCTGGACTCTACTTGCCCTAACCATTGATGCAAAGTGCCGCGATGATTGGATTGCAACAGCAGTTGATAACGATAGCGCCCTTGGCGTCGCATCATGGGCGCCGCCACCGGCCCCATCACCTGAGCGTTCACCTGACTTGACGCTTGCGCTAAGAGCGTCGGTTTGAGAGATTGCAGACTGAATTTGATTTCATTTAAAAACTGCCAACCCGCTTGGGCATCGATGGCTTCGGCACGAATTAAAATTTGGTATTCATAAGGCGGCAAACCGGCCTCTTCACGACCCAGCAAGGCTTGTTTGGCAAAAGCTTCGTAGCCCTCGGCAACCAAGGTTTTTAATAACGGATGCTCAGGATGATGGGTTTGTATCATCACAGTACCGGTTTTTTCAGCGCGCCCAGCACGCCCCGACACCTGCACAATTAACTGCGCCATGCGTTCCGCTGCCCGAAAATCACTGCTGAATAATCCTTGGTCAATGTCCAACAAACCGACCAAAGTGACCTGCGGAAAATGATGCCCTTTGGCCAGCATTTGCGTGCCGATTAAAATACGCGCCTTGCCTTCTTTGGCTTGCTGTGTGAGTTCGGCCATTTGTCCTTTGAGGCGTGTGGTGTCGGCATCAATCCGCAACAGGCTTTCTTCGGGAAACCAGCTTTGAATGGTTTCTTCCAAACGCTCGGTACCTTGACCGACCTTAACAAATTCTGCCGACTGGCAATGCGGACAGGTGTGCGGTGCTTTGTGTTGATAACCACAATGATGACACCGCAATTCATTCACCTGTTGATGATAGGTCATATTGGCATCGCAACTGGGACAGGCTGCTTGCCAACCACAGTCATGACACATCAACACCGGCGCAAATCCACGGCGATTTAAAAATAACAACACCTGACCTTGGTCTGCAAGGTGCTGTGCCATGAGTTTACGCAAAGGCGTTGATACGCCTTCGGCCAGTTTTTCACCACGAATATCCAATAGCTGTACATTTGGCAACTGTGCGCCGGCGGCGCGCTGCTGCAGTTTTAACCAAGCATAACGCTGGGTTTGAGCGTTATATAAGCTTTCTAGAGAGGGCGTTGCCGAACCCAACACCACGGGCACTTTTTCAAGATGGGCGCGGCGCACCAAACAATCACGCGCTGAGTAGCGAAAACCATCTTGCTGTTTAAAAGACAAATCATGCTCTTCGTCCATAATGCACAAACCCAAATTGGCAAAAGGCGTAAAAACGGCAGAGCGTGTGCCCAATAACACTTGCACGCGCCCTGATTGCACCAGCCACCAAGCGCATTGGCGCTCTTTGTCGTTGAGCCCAGAATGCATCACCGCCACGGGCTGTTGCAAATAGGCTTCAAAGCGCTGCACGGTTTGCGGGGTTAAGCCAATTTCGGGCACCAAGACCAACACCTGTTTTCCCAAGTGCAAACAGCGTTCAATCATGCCCAAATAGACTTCTGTTTTGCCGCTACCGGTAATTCCTTCTAATAAAAAGGCTTGATAGCCTTTGTCAAAATCAACCGCATCGACCGCTACTTGCTGTTCTGCATTCAAAATATGACCAGGCCTGGTCAGTTTTGAGTGCCAATTTAAACAAGGCGAGGTGGTTTCTTGCACCCAACCCAAATCTAGCAAACGCTTCATGGGCGTGCGCCAATGATTGAGTTGCGCATTAAGATGTTCAGCACTGAGCGCTTGAGATTCTGACAAGCAATCGATTAGCGCCAACTGCTGTTTAGCATTGGCGGGCAAGGGCGGCAAGGTTTCTCGAATCGACTGCGGCGCTAAAACCCAAGAGGTTACCCCTTCTACCTCGGGCACTTCACCTTGCCGCAGGCGTTTGGGCAGCGCGGTTTGCATAACATTGCCAATCGGTTCGTGATAATAAAAACTTGCCCACTTCAACAATTCCATGTCTTTAGCGGAAAATAGTGGTGCGGTGTCTAACACCGCTTCAATCGACTTAAGTTTTTTAAGGTTGAGCGATAAGGCTGCGCAACCCGCCTGTAAAGCCTGCTCATCCACAAAGGTTTGCACAGCCATCACCACACCCACTAAAGATTTGCTGCGAAACGGCACGCGCACTCGTCCGCCCACCACCGGCAAAGCGGCCGTTGCTGTCGAATCCAACAGATAACTTAATGGGGTTAAAAAAGGCCCTGCAACAGCCACTTCAATGATGGTCACGCAAATCTCTCTGGCAAAAATTTAATAAATCATTATGACACAATTCCCTTTCTCAACCCATATCAGGCTTGCTTATCCCATTAAAAGTCTGCAGAATAACCCTCATGAAAAAAAGTCTAACAAACACCTTATTATTGATTTTATTGCCGATTGCCTTCAGCTTAAGTAGCTGTTCGCAAGACGATGACTCGCATTCACAAGCCACGCCCAGCGCCCAAAACGCCGACAAAAATCAAGAAGCGCGTGGCGTCAAACAAACCCCTTTGCCGACCGGCCCTCAACTGAAAGACCGCTTATGAAAACTTGGTTAACGCTTTTTATCCATCAACAAAATCGTTTTCAAAAAATGCTGGGGCATTTTGTCGCCTGGGGATTACTCAGCTTGGTTGTGTTATCGGCCAGCGTGGTCATTTTGCGTTATGGGTTTGATGCCGGTGCGATTGCACTACAAGAAACCGTGCTTTACAACCATGCGCTGGTATTTATGCTGGGCATGGGCTATGCGTTACAGCAAGATAAACATGTGCGGGTGGATGTGTTTTATGAAACCATGTCGCCTAAGCGCAAGGCTTGGGTCAATTTGATTGGCGCGCTGTTTTTAGCCTTACCGACTTTGCTGTTTATTGCTTGGGCCAGCTGGGAATATGTTGAAGTCAGTTGGCGCATCCACGAAACCTCGTCTGAACCCGGTGGACTGCCGTTTGTGTATTTGTTAAAAACCGTTATTTTAGTCATGGCGGCTTTGGTCAGTTTGCAAGCCCTCACGCTGGCAGCGGAATCGGCTTTGCAATTGACCGACTCAACACCCACGCCTTCAGAAACGCCAGAAGCCAGCTCGGCTAAACTCTAAGAGAACCCAGAGAAACTCCATGGAATACATTGCGCTTGGCTTATTTGCCCTTGTTTTAATCGCCTTAATGTTTGGCTTTCCGGTCGCCTTTACCCTATCAGGCGTGTCTTTAATATTCGCGCTGGGTGCCACCCTTTTTGGCGCGTTTGACATGGCGTTTTTAAACAGTGTGCCCAATCGTATTTTCAGCATTATGAACAACACCACACTGCTGGCTGTGCCCTTATTTGTGTTTATGGGCATTATGTTAGAGCAGTCCAAAATTGCCGAACAACTCTTAACCACCATGGATGAAGTGATGCGTGGTTTTATAGGCGGCTTAGGGATTTCGGTTATTTTGGTGGGCGCACTCTTAGCCGCCAGCACCGGCATTGTTGGCGCAACGGTGGTCACCATGGGATTACTGGCTTTGCCAACCATGATTAAGCAAGGCTATTGCCCTAAACTCGCCACCGGCACCATTTGCGCCTCAGGGACTTTGGGGCAAATTATTCCACCGTCTATCGTGTTGATTTTATTGGGCGATGTATTGTCTTCGGCTTACCAACAGGCACAACTCAATCAAGGTATTTTTTCACCCGAAACTCTGTCTGTCGGCGACCTTTTTATTGGTGCGCTGTTGCCGGGTATGTTGCTGGTTTTATTTTATATTTTATATGTCTTTGGCATGGCTTGGCTAAAACCCGAAACCGCACCCGGCTTATCCAGCGCCAGTATACCCGCTGGCATTTGGACAAGAGTGCTGGGCAGTTTACTGCCCCCTTTGGTGTTAATTATTTTGGTTTTGGGTTCTATTTTAGGGGGCTTTGCCACGCCCACCGAAGCCGCTTCGATTGGTGCTTTAGGCGCGCTGGTTTTAGCGGCTTTAAAAAACCGCTTAAATCTGGCCATACTTAATCAAGTGATGCGTGACACCTTGATGGTCACCAGTATGATTTTTATGATTTTCATTGGGGCCGCCTTTTTCTCTTTGGTGTTTAAAGGGTTGGGGGGTGACGACCTCATCCATGGTTTATTAGCTGACCTGCCGGGTGGGGTATTTACCGCCATGTTGTTGGTAATGGTCTTTATGTTTGTGCTGGGTTTCTTTTTAGACTTTATTGAAATCACCTATGTGGTGGTGCCGATTGTCGCCCCCATTTTGCTGATGATGGGCATTGACCCTATTTGGCTGGGTATTATGATTGCTATTAATCTGCAAACCGCTTTTTTAACGCCACCCTTTGGTTTTGCACTGTTTTATTTAAGAGGCGTTGCCCCACAGGGTGTTAAAACTAAAGATATTTATTTAGGCGTGATGCCCTTTATTGGTATTCAACTATTAGTGCTTTGTTTAATCGCCTATTGGCCAGAATTGGCGACTTGGTTGCCCGCTCAACAGAGCAACTCATATTGATGCAAACTGACTATAAATATTTTTTGTGCGGTATTTTGTTAAAGTTCGCCTAAAATAATGCCTATTATGCAAAACACAACTCTCGAAGCCGAACTCAAGTCCACCATTCTACGCCTGAAAAATGAGCGTCAGTTTAAGCGTGACATCATCAATGCGCTTCACGATGGTATTTTGGTTTTTAGCCAACACTTATCATTACAAATCATAAATGATGCGGCACAAAGCTTGATGTGCTTTAACCCAAACAGTGATGAGTTTTTTGTTGATCTTGAGTTTTTCAAAAACAAAAAGCGCACCATTAAATTCAATATGAAACGCTGGCTCGAGCAAGTGATCGATGCGGCGCAAAACATCCCCAAAGAAACTTATATTTGGGTTAAACCCAATTGCTCGGAAGAACCCTCAACTCCCGTTTTATTATCGGCAAAACCCATCCTCAATACCGACGGCAGTTTTCAAGCGCTGCTCTTAGTGGTTTACGATCAAACCATCTATGCGCATTCCGATGAACAACATCGCATTCTTGAAGCGGCTTTTAATAGCTATGATGGGCAATTCATTACCAATGAAAAAGGCTATATCATCAAGCCCAACTTTTCTTTTTCGGCTTACACGGGCTTGTTACCGACCGAGCTCAATAGCATGACCATCATTCATTGGATGAAAAAACAGGTCACGCTCAAAGACTCTATTCAAATTGAAGACATTTTAAAATCCCTACTACTCGACAAAAAATGGAGTGGCGAAGTTCAAATCCACCCAAATCCAGAAACCACTTTCCATGCGGTTTTAAGTTTATCGATGTTGATGGACAATGATAAAAACATCGAGCACTATGTGGGCACGCTACAAGACATCACCGATATAAAAGAGTCGCAAGCCAATGTCGAACGTCTGGCCTATTTTGATGACCTGACTGGACTGCCCAATCGTCGCCTATTTATTGAACACCTTGAAAAAGACCTGCTGCATCACAAACGCAATCACACCTATAGCGCCCTGCTTTATTTAGACTTAGATAACTTTAAAGAAATCAACGATATTTACGGCCATGCGGTTGGCGATGCTGCACTTAAACAAACGGCCAACACCCTGACCGAGCTGCTCAGAGCTGAAGACTTGGTGGCGCGCATCAGCGGTGATGAGTTTATTATTTTAACGCGCTATAAAGTGCTCAGTCGTGACCTAGCGGCACAACACGCGCTCACCTTAGCCAGTAAAATCATCCAAACCCTCAACCAAGATTTATTGATTGAAGAACACATTATTCCCAACGCCAGCAGCGTGGGGATTCATATTATCCCGGGTTCGGCGGACGAAACCCCAGAGTATCTGATTAGCTGTGCTGACCTGGCCATGTACGAAGCCAAACAACGCGGCAAAAACCAGCTGTATTTTTACCAAACCGAACTCACCGAAAAGATTTTACGCCGCCGCGAGATAGAAGAAGCCCTGAAGCACGCCAATTACGACCAAGAATTTTATTTGGTTTATCAAGCACAAGTGGCCAATCACAGCCAACAAATCAGTGCCGAAACCCTGATTCGCTGGCAGCACCCCATTTTGGGCAACATTCGACCCGACCAATTTATTGGCATTGCAGAAGACACCAAGCAAATTCTTAAACTCGGGCAATGGATTTTAGAAAAAGCCTTTACCCAAACCTATCAATGGAATCAAAAAAGTGCAACGCCGGTACATTTGTCGGTCAATATCAGCCCGATTCAATTCCATGAGCCGACTTTTGTAGACTGCATTTTAGAAATACAACGCAAAACGCAAGTCAATCCACAACACATTACCCTCGAACTGACGGAAGGTATCTTAATTTCCAATATCGAAGATGCCCTCACCAAAATCAAAGCCTTAGCTCAATTGGGCTATCAACTATCGATTGACGATTTTGGTACCGGCTATTCTTCTTTAAGTTATTTCCAAAAACTGCCGATTCACGAACTTAAAATCGACCAAAGTTTTGTGAAACACTTGCCTGGCAGTGAAGAAGACATCGCCATTATCGAAACCATCATTCAACTGGCCAAGAGTAAAAACCTCACCATTGTGGCCGAAGGCGTGGAAACAGAAGCCCAAGTGGACTTCTTCAAGGCCCACCAAAGCGCCATTTTGATGCAAGGTTATTTTTTCAGCCACCCAGAAACCGCCCAAGAATTTGAAAAGCAATTCTTAACCCTCTAAAAAATCCCGTTTTTTTATGCAAAAAGCACCTTTATGGGTTTTCTATCCTAAAAACTTATCGTATGATAACGCTCAAATAGCAATCGCTCATCACGGCTGCAAGCCACTAAACAAAAGGCTTTCGCAATTCTACTTAACAATGGATTTTTCGATTGAATCGTATTTCAACCGACAACTTATTATCAAAACGCCCCGCATCTTTAAGTGACTTAGCGGCGATTTTGGCTCCACTGAAAGAAGCCATGGTGTTGTTTGATGAAACTTATCATCCTTTGCACGCCAATCCTGCGTTTTTTAACTGGCACCCTCAGCAAGCGCTCGATGTTTTACAAGACCCTTTATGGCTCTGCACCCATAAAAGAGGCGAACTGGCCTTTAACTTGCAAGACTGGCTTGCCAATCCACACAACGAAACCAGCCAAACCCTGTGGCTAAAAATGCCCAATCGCTCGTCCAGACGACCAATTCAGTTGCAACGCCACCTGTTAAAAACCCAAGATAACACTGAGCACACCCTTCTGGTTATTCAAGATTTATCGCTCCACATTCAACTGGATGCCCAACAAAAACTCATGAATGCCAGTTACGCGGGGCAATTTATCACCGATGCTCAAGGCTTAATCACCCAACCCAACTATGCGTTTTGCGCCTATACCGGACTCACGGCAGAACAACTCCAAAAAATGACTTATATTGACTGGCTACAAAAGCAAGTCACCTTTAAAGTTCCATTTAACAGCATTATGCGCGCCTTGTTAGATGAACAAAGCTGGTCAGGAGAGGTGCAAATTTTTGCGTCCAAAGAAGCGCGTTTTAGTGCCATTCTTTCGTTGTCTATGCTGGTGGACGAAGCCAATAATGTGGAACACATTATTGGCGTTTTACAAGACATCACCGATATTCTTGAAGCCCAATCAGAAATCAACCAACTGGCCTTTTACGATAAACTCACCGGCCTGGCCAATCGCACTTTATTGCAAGAACGCATTGAACGCGTCTTTGAAAACTGCCAACAACACCAAACCTTTGGCACTTTATTTTTTATAGACCTGGATGGTTTTAAAATCATCAATGATACTTTCGGTCATAATGCGGGTGACCAATTGCTGGTTCAGGTTGCAGAACGCTTGCTGCCATTGGTGGGCGAAAAAGCCACCCTCGCGCGCCTCAGTGGCGATGAGTTTATGGTGCTTTGTCCTAACGCTACACAAGACCGCGACATCGCCTTTCAAGATGCTTTGGCGTTTGGTGGCAAATTGCTGGATGCCATCGACAGTCGCTATAAAATTGAACAACATTCCATTCACAGTGCAGCCAGCATTGGCATTTGTATTTTCCCCACTGCAGAAGATCACTTACAAAGTCGTTCAGACCAAATCATCAGTTATGCGGATATGGCGATGTCTGAAGCCAAAAAACTCGGCGGCAATCAAACTTATCTGTTCGAAAAATCACTCATTGAAGAAGCCAAACAGCGATTAGAGCTCATAGAAGCGCTTAACCACTCTGAACTTGATGATGAATTTCAGATTTATTTTCAAGCGCAAGTGAACAAAGCAGGTGAAACCATTTCTGCCGAAACCCTATTGCGCTGGTTTCACCCAGAGCTGGGGTTTGTATCTCCTGCCAAATTTATTCCCGTGGCAGAAGAGGGCCGTCAAATTATTAAAATAGGTTTATGGGTGATGCACAAAGCCTTTTTGCAGGCCAAAGCCTGGAACAAAAAATACCGCCCTATTCGCATCGCCATCAACATTAGCCCAATTCAATTCCACGAACAAAGTTTTATTGAGCTGATTATTGGGCTAATGAAGTTTACCCAAGTTGACCCGCGTACCATCACGCTTGAATTGACCGAAGGGGTGTTGATTCGCAACTCAAAATTGGCTTTGCAAAAAATTCAACACCTAGTGAGTTTAGGATTTGAGGTGTCAATCGATGACTTTGGCACGGGTTATTCATCACTGAGTTATTTGCAAAAACTGCCCATTCACGAACTCAAAATCGACCAAAGTTTTATCGCCCAAGTGCCAGGCAATCCAGATGACGAAGCCATTGTTGACTCTATCATCCAACTGGCCAGCACCAAAAACCTCAAAATTGTCGCCGAAGGCGTTGAAACCCAAGCACAATCAGATTTCTTAACTCAAAAATATGACCAAGTATTGTTACAAGGTTTCCTTTACAGTCGCCCCTTGCCCGCCGCTGACTTTGAAGAGCGCTATATCAAACCGCAACAAGTCAGTAGCAAAATCGCTTAACTGACAAAATTTATCGCCAAAAACAACCAGGCCTGGTTATTTTTAGCGCATTTTTAACCAAAAATCTGCACTGTTTTTAATATCCGCATAAAAAAATTAAATAAATTCAGATATTTATTTTAATTTACGGTACAATACGCAACTTCTAAATGCCTGCCTGTCTGTTATTCATTGTTATTCGCAAACTCTAGTAATATCTAAGGGATTCCGCCTCGTTACAAACGAGACTATACGGGCGTGCATTTGCTCACAAGAATTTCATATTTGAAATTCAGCAACTCTCGACTGTAGTAAAAGGATATCCATGAATACAGAGATCAAATTTTCAGATCTAGGTCTGTCTGACGCCATATTAAAAACACTTGAAGAAATCGGTTACGAAACCCCATCTCCTATCCAAGAAAAAGCCATTCCTGTTTTATTAAAAGGTGGCGATGTATTGGGTATGGCGCAAACGGGTACCGGTAAGACCGCCGCTTTTGCCTTACCGATTTTGTCAAAGATTGACATCAACCAACAAGACCCACAGGTGTTAGTACTAGCACCTACCCGTGAATTGGCGATTCAGGTTGCAGAAGCCTTCCAAACTTTTTCTCGTAATATCAAAGGCTTGCATGTACTACCGATTTACGGTGGTTCAGAATACAGCACCCAAATTCGTGCGCTAAAGCGTGGCGTTCACGTGGTAGTTGGGACACCTGGACGAGTGATGGACCACATCACCAAAGGCACTCTAAAATTAGACCAGTTGAAAGCAATGGTCTTAGATGAAGCCGACGAAATGCTACGCATGGGCTTCATTGATGATGTTGAGTGGATTTTAAAGCACACGCCTAAGACGCGTCAGATTGCCTTGTTCTCTGCGACCATGCCAAAAGAAGTGCACCGCATTGCCAACACTTATTTGCAAAACCCAACTGAAGTTATCATCAAACAAGCCACGGCCACGGCGACCACCATTGACCAAAAATATTGGTTAGTGAGCGGCTTACACAAGTTAGATGCTTTAACCCGTATTTTAGAAGCCGAAACCTTTGATGGGATTATTGTGTTCGTGCGCACCAAAACTGCGACCGTTGAATTGGCTGAAAAACTTGAAGCGCGTGGTTATGCCGCCGCTGCCTTAAACGGTGATATTGCGCAAAACCAGCGCGAGCGTATTGTTGACCATTTAAAATCTGGCAAGTTAGACATCTTAATCGCTACCGATGTGGTAGCGCGTGGTTTAGATGTTGAGCGTATCAGTCATGTTATTAACTACGACATTCCTTATGACAACGAATCTTATGTGCACCGTATCGGTCGTACTGGGCGTGCGGGTCGTAGCGGAACGGCTATCTTGTTTGTCGCACCTCGTGAAAGACGCTTATTGGCTTCTATCGAGCATTCAACCAAGAAAAAAATTACCCAAATGACTTTGCCGACCGCACAAGAAATCAACGATGGTCGTGTCGTGCGCTTTAAAGACAAAATCATCGATGCTGCGCAAAGTGGCGATTTAGATTTCTACCAAAAAATGGTTGAATCGATTGAATCTGAAAGCAACATTCCTGCGATTGAAATTGCGGCTGGTTTGGCTAAATTATTACAAGGTGACGTGCCTTTCTTCTTAGATGAAAAAGCCCAAAGCAAAGCGCGCGAATATGAAGACCGCGGAGATCGTGGCGGACGCGGTGAGCGCAATGACCGTGGTTCTCGTGGTGATCGCCCAGACAGAGCGCCTCGCGGCGACCGTCCTGAAAGAGCACCTCGCGAAAAACGCGCACAAACGCCACCCAACGAAGGCATGGAGCGTTACCGTTTAGAAGTGGGCCGCACCCATGGTGTTAAGCCAGGCAATATCATCGGCTGTATCGCTAACGAAGCGGGTATTGATGGTGAGTTCATTCAAAAGCTCAACATTGAAGATACTTTCTGTACGGTGGATTTGCCAGCAACCCTGTCTAAAGAAGCGCTTGGCGACTTAAAGCGTGCCTGGGTTTGTGGACAACAACTGAATGTATCTAAAATGCAAGATGGGACTTCACCCGCTAAAAAGCGTTTTTCTTTGAATAAAAGAAAGCCAAAAGCTTAACTTTTAGAGCGCCCATAAAAAAACTCAGCAAGGTCAACACCCAGCTGAGTTCAATATCCAAAACCCCAGCCTTTGCTGGGGTTTGTCGTTTTAGAACTTTATAAAACTTTTGAATTATCTCTGCATCGGTTGCTGAGGATAATAAGGTGCTTGCGGCATAGGGTAAGGCATACCTTGTGGCTGCATGGGATAAGGCTGACCATAGTTGGGTGCGGGTGCCGTATTTTGCTGAGGCGCAGGCGCTGGTGCCATATTTTGCTGAGGTGCTGGTGGCGCATAATAAGGCGCTGGCTGATAAGGATAAGGCATGGGTGCGCCATAATAAGGTGTATAAGGATAAGGCCCATTGTTACCATAGAAAGGACCGTTGTTGTAATAGTTGTCGTCCATTTGATCAACCATTTCTTGTGCCCAATACATAGGTGTCCATTCTGGCCAATCGTTATACCCATTATTGTAACCATTGTTATTGCCAAACCAATTGGCATTAGCTTGAGTTGCAGTTAAAACCAAAACAGATGCCATAGCGGCATTGATCAACACTTGCTTCATAAACGAGTCCTTCTCTTTAGATAATCGTTCAGCAAGTTTACTCGCAACCTCACAAAGCGAAACCAAAAGGTTTTTATCTAAGATAAGTCAATTTGATATTAGCTAACACTTAAATGCAAAAAGCCCCCAAATTTGACCAGGCCTGGTTAAATTTGGGGGCTTTTTAAGGTGTATAGACTTAAAGGTACGGCAGCTTAAAGTGCGCGTGATGCCACAAATGCTTGTTCAGACACTTCTGTCCATTTACTCACTTGCGCCATAAAGGTTTTCTGCGATGCCCAAACTTTGCCAGACAAGGCATCCGACTTAGCCGCTTCTTCGACCACTTCTAGCGACAAACGCTTTAGCTCACGCAACACTTCATCGGGGAAATGTTTCAACACCACACCGTGTTTTTCAATTAAGGTTTTTAACGCCTGTTGATTATGCGCGGTATATTCAGACAACATTTCTAAATTAGCCACCTTCATGGCGTTACGCACGATACTTTGCAAATCTGCCGGTAATTCATTAAAGGCTTTTTCGTTAATCATACATTCCATCGTGGTGCCTGGCTCATGCCAACCGGGTGTGTAATAATACTTGGCCGCTTTATACAAGCCAAATGCCAAATCATTATAAGGTCCAACCCATTCTGTGGCATCCAAAGCGCCCGACTGCAAAGATGGGAAAATTTCGCCACCCGGTAGCGTGACCGGTAAACCACCAGCTCGTTTTAAAACTTCACCACCCAAGCCTGGCATACGCATTTTCAAACCTTTCAAGTCATCCATGCTATTAATTTCTTTATTAAACCAACCGCCCATTTGGGTTCCAGAATTGCCCGCAGGATTGGGTATTAAACCAAAAGGTTTATAGGCTTCTTCCCACAGGGTCAAGCCATCGCCATAATATAGCCAAGCATTCATTTCGGTCGCCGTTAAGCCAAAAGGCACCGACGAGAAAAAAGGTGCTGAAGGAATTTTGCCTTTCCAATAATAAGCACCCGCATGACCGAGTTGAGCATTACCCTGCGACACGGCATCAAACACTTCAAAAGCACCGACCAATTCGCCCGCGCCATACACCTTAACCTTAATGCGCCCGCCCGACATTTCTTCAATTAGGCGTGCAACATTGTTAGCGCCGGTGCCCAAGCCTGGGAAATTCTTAGGCCAAGTCGTGACCATTTTCCATTCAAAAGTTTGTTGTGGCTGAGCAGGGGCAGTGGTGGTGGCTTCTTCTTTTTGACCACAAGCAGTCATAGCCGTTGCTGCGGTTGCGCCAGCCAGCGCACCAATAAAATCTCTTCTGTTCATGATTGCTCCTTAAGCATTTAGAGTCGTTGAATTATAAACGCAAATTACCCCTCACTCTAGGTTATGCTGGGCAATTCATTTTTTATTATGTATTTAAGCGCATTATGTTTAGAATAACAGGCTAATCAGGTCGTTTTCGCGCCTAATTACTCAGGCTTTAGCATAGGAGGGTTTTGATGAAACTCACCCCCAAACTCATTATCAGTTTTTTAACCCTAGGCATTTTACCCTTGCTGGTGTTTGGTATTATCTCGGTGAATACGGCCGACAGTGGATTAAAATCCTTAGCACATCAACAACTTGAGTCCGTGAGAGATTTAAAGAAAAAAACCATCGAGCGTTATTTTCAAACCATAGATGCCCAAGTGGTTACCCTGGCAGATACCCAAGTGGTTTTACAAGCCATGTTTTATTTGCCAACTCAAGTCAAAACCTACACCGCCCTAGCTGACAAAAACGCCGACCAACTCCCCAGCTACAAACAAGCCTTAACCCAGTTTTATCAAAAAAATCATCCGCAAGTTTTGCAAAGCATGCCCAATTATGTGGCACAACTCTCCCCCACTGCCGTGATGATGCAAACCGATTATTTACTCAACAACCCCAATGATTTGAAAAACCGCTGGAAACTCAATAAAGCCAAAAGCGCAACCGCCTACCATGCCATTCACACTTCAATGCAACCGGTGGTACACAAATTCATTGAAAACGCGCACTTCTTAGACCTCTATCTGGTGGATGTAAATAGCCACGATGTGCTCTATTCGGTCAATAAATCTGCTGACTTTGGCATTAATCTGAATCAAGCGCCCTATGACCAAACCGGTTTGGCGCGTGCTTACCAAGCCAGCAAATCTTTAAAGCAAGGTGAAACCCATTTCACCGACTTTTCCAGCTATGCCGCCACCCAAGGATTGCCAGTGGCGTTTGTCAGTACGCCCGTGGTTTACGAAGGCAAAACACTGGGGATTTTGATCATTGAAATTAACCATGATGCCATTAACGATATTCTATTTGACCGTTCAGGCATGGGCAGCACCGGTGAAACTTTCTTGGTTGGACAAGACAAACTCCTCAGAACCAATGCCCAAAAAATGCCCGAACGCTTTAATATCGAAGCGGCTTTTGCAGACCCAGCCAATCATAAAATGCAACATCCTGCGGTCGATTTAGCGCTCAACAATCAAACCGGCATTACCGATTCCGAGTCCTATACGCAAACACCCACCCTAACTGCGTATGCACCCATCAACATCAAAGGAACTCAGTGGGCCATTTTGGCAGAAATGCAAAATGCAGAAGCCTTTGCCTCCTCCAACCACCTACTGAATTTAGCCTTCAGCATTGGATTGCTGTCGATCCTTCTCATCAGTTTAATTGCGGCTTATTTGGCACGCAGTATCGCACAACCCATTCACCGTTTAGTGGACACGCTGCATCATGTTCATCAAAGCAGTGACTTTAAACTCAGACACGCTTCCCACAGCAACGATAGTTTTGAAATGCAACAAGCGGGAACAGCACTGAATGCGCTGATGCAAAACCTTGAAGCCTCTTTTAATGACATTGAAAAAGTGATGGGCGCCATCGCCAAAGGCGAATTCAAAGAGCGCATCACGGCCGATTTACATGGAGATTTAGACCAGCTGAAAACCTTTGTGAATGCGTCTGCCGACAGTGTTGAAAAAACCATGAATGCGCTTTCAGAAGTGATGCAAGGCATCTCTGAAGGGCATTTTTCAGTCAGATTAGATGCCAGTATTCAAGGCGAATTAAAATCCCAAGTTGACTTTGCCATGACCCAAATGGAAAAAGCCATCCTCACCATTACCGATGCCATGGAATATGCCGCCAAAGGTAACTTCTCGCATCGAGTCGAAGGAGATTTAAAAGGCGACATGGCGCGTTTGAAAAACTCGGTCAACCTTTCGCTCACTGAAATTCAATCTGCGGTTGATGAAATCACCGACTCCGCCAAGGCGCTCGCCAAAGGCGATTTGACGCAACTTGCCAAAGGCAAACACGAAGGCGAATTACACGAATTACAACAAGCCATCAACCATTCTATTGAACACCTCAATCAAATGATTGAAGGGGTGCGTCATGCGGCCAATACGGTGACGCACGGTGCCAATGAAATTTCTAATAGCAGCCAAGACTTAAATGGACGCACCCAGCAACAAGCCGCCGCCCTTGAACAAACCGCCGCGGCGATGGAGCAAATGACCGCTTCTGTTAGAGGTAACTCCGAGCACGCCTTGCGCGCAGCCCAACTCTCAACCAATGCGCGCGGTGTCACCCAAAAAGGCGTTGAGGTTATGCAACAAACCATCGATGCCATGAAAGGCATTGAAACCGCCAGCAATCAAATTAATGACATTATTGGCCTGATAGACAGCGTAGCCTTTCAAACCAACCTGCTCGCTTTAAATGCTGCGGTTGAAGCCGCTCGTGCAGGTGAGGCGGGTCGTGGATTTGCCGTGGTGGCTGCCGAAGTGCGTAACCTAGCTGGCCGCTCCGCCGAAGCGGCCAATCAAATCAAAACCTTAATTGGCAATGCTGGGCAACAAATTCAACAGGGCACGCGTTTGGTGAATCAATCAAGTCAATCGCTCAATGACATCAATCAAGCCATTCAGCAGGTCAATGACATAGTTAATGACATCAGCCACTCCAGCGCTGAACAAGCCACGGGGATTTCGCAGGTAAATTTATCCATGACAGAAATGGACCAATCAACTCAGCAGAATGCCACGCTGGTTGAAAACCTTGCCTCGCATGCGGATAATGTGGATGTGCAAGCCAAAAAACTCCAAGACAGCGTGGCGACTTTTATCACGCAAAAACAACTCAAATAAGCCAATCATGCCGAAGGACACTTTATGAAAGGGATTGTATTTTCTGAATTTCTAGAACTGGTTGAAGACAAGTTTGGCTTTGAAATGGCCGACGATATTATTGATGAAGCTGACCTACCATCGGGCGGCGCTTACACCACCGTAGGCACTTACGACCACCATGAGCTGTTAACCCTAGTGACGCTACTCAGTCAAAAAACGGGCATCTCAGTTGAAGCCCTAGTGCAGGTTTTTGGCGAACATTTGTTGGGGCGTTTTTATGAAGCCTATCCCGTGTTCTTTGAAGGCGTGAACACTTGCTTTGAGTTTTTAGACACCATAGAAAATCGTGTGCATGTCGAAGTGAAAAAACTCTACCCAGAAGCAGAACTGCCCACCTTTAGCGCCACCTTTCCCCAACCTAATGTGATGCACTTAACCTATACCTCTAAACGCCCCTTTTCAGCCTTGGCTTATGGTTTGATTAAAGGCTCCGCGACCCATTACGGCGAAAATATTGCCGTGACCATGATCGACCAATCTGCAGAAAACCTCACCAAAGTGGTTTTTGAATTGGTTAAACAAGACTGATGTTGACTCTGCAGCCGCTTAGGAAAATCGCGTGACAGAAACCGCCCAAGCCAGCAACCCTTTTGAAAAACGCTTTTTACGCGAGCGCAATGCGCGTAAACAAGCCGAAAAACTGCTGGAAAATAAATCGCTAGAGCTTTACCAAAGCAACCTTGAGTTGCAAAAATTGGCAGACGATCTAGAACAAAAAGTGGCTGAACGCACGGCGGAACTTGAAAATGAGCGCAATAAAGCGCTGGCATTGAGCAAAGCCAAATCCGAATTTGTAGCCACCATGAGCCATGAAATTCGCACCCCCATTAATGGCGTTATCGGTGCACTCAAACTCTTAGAGTCTGAAACCCTATCTGAAGAATGCCACCACTTGGTCTCCATTGCCCATCATTCTTCTGAGTTACTGCTGCAAATTATCAACGACATCTTAGACTTCTCTAAAATCGATGCGGGGCAAATGCAAATTGAATGCGTGCCGATTAATCTGGCTGTCAAACTGCGCCACATGACCGAAACCTTTAAACCCATTTGCCAGCAAAAAAATCTCACTTTCAGCACGCAAATTGCCCCAGAAGTCTCTGAGTGGATAGCCACAGATCCTTTACGACTCAGCCAAGTGCTCAATAATTTCATCAGTAATGCCATCAAGTTCACCGAATCAGGCTCTGTGACGGTAAAAGTCTTACTTAAAGACACTCAGATTGTGTTTGAGGTGATCGATACCGGCATAGGTATTTCAGAAGCCGGACAACAAAAGCTCTTTCAAGATTTCTCGCAAGTCGATGCCTCAACCAGTCGCCGCTTTGGTGGCACAGGATTAGGGTTGGTCATTACCAAAAAGCTCATCGAACTGATGGGTGGTGCGGTTGGGGTGCAAAGCCAACCCGGACAAGGCTCTTGCTTTTGGGCGAGCCTACCCTATCGAATAGCCGAGCCCCTGAACTTGCCTAACGAAAAACAATCTAGCAAATTTGAAGTGGCCGCCAAAGCACAAATTTTATTGGTAGACGACAACCTCATCAATCGCCAAATTGGCAGTCGCATACTCGAAAAATTTGGGCACACGGTGGTCTGTGTAGACAGTGGTTTTGAGGCACTCAAAGTGGTTGAGTCACAAACCTTTGATTTGATTTTTATGGATTGCCAAATGCCTGTCATGGATGGCTTTGAAACCACGCGCCGCCTAAGACACATGAACAATAAAACCCCAACCATCGCCTTAACCGCCAACACCTCCGAAGAAGACCGCAAGGCCGCTTTTGAAAGTGGCATGAATGACTTTATGACCAAACCCTTTGAGCCGAATAAAATCCAAAAAATCATACAAGTCTGGTTAGACAGAGCCCTTTAAACCCAACCTAATTTAGCAAGAGCAACACACCATGACACCCATTGAACTGATCGAACAGCTTAACCAACACCCCGTAGAGTTTGCGCAAGTCATCGCAACCATCGAAAATCATTACACCTTTACCCCAACAGAATTTCATAATGGTGAACAATTGAATGCCGCCAATACCAATAATGGTTCTTGCAAGATTTTTGCCTTTGCGCAAATGCATCAACTCAGTGAACAAGCCACCTTAAATGCGTTTGGGCAGTTTTACACCCAAGATGTGTTGCTCAATCCCAATGGCGATGACCATGGCAATATTCGTAACTTTATGAAGACAGGTTGGTCCGGTGTTCAGTTCAGTGGCGCAGCGTTACAAGCACGCTAAGATTCCCTTGCTGAATTTATTTTGTTATACTTTAAAAATATGCTTTTAACCCAAAAGTGACTTGAATCCATCATGCCCCAAAACAATACCAGCGCTTTGATAGAGGTGTTTTTTCAAGACACCCCAGACCAAGTTGCAGATACCGACATCGTCTTTGATGAAACTGAAGCGCAAGCATTGGTATTGGCATTTTATAACGAACATCTCGCCTCTCAATCCCCAAATACCCCTGCTTTAGGTGACTATGCAAGCTGTTTAAGATTTCAAGACACCCACCCAGAGTTTAAAGCCAAAAGTTGGTATGAGGTTCAGGCTGCGGATGAAGAGGAACTGGCGGAAATAGCCGCTAGCGAACCAAGCCCAACCCCTAAATGCTCCAAAACGGCTTTAGACAACAAGCACCTCGCCAATCTCGCGCACTATTTACAAGAATTGTTAATCGACGAAAACATTCATCTGCCCACCGCTAAAGTGCATCAAATGCTTGAACAAGCCCAACAACTAGCCTTGACCGAACCGATTATACAATCCTTTAACAAACCACCATCCAATGCCAATGACACGGTTTGGCTGATTAAAATTGCCGATGAAGATATCGCACTCTATTTAGGTAATAATTATATCGATGCTGCCAGTCTTGCCATAGAGTCTGAACATGATGAATTGGTTTCAGCGGCTAAAATGTTGTCCGAAAAATATCGTGCCGAGTTAAAAGAACACCACTTTGAGCAATTACCCGAAGGCTGGAGCTGGACAGATGTGGATAAAATCATGGTGAAATCCGGTTTATTTACCCACGAAAACACCCCCTTGATGGTGGCGCTGCGCACCGCAAAAAGCATCAAAATGAATGGCCAATTGGTGCAGAGTTTTGTTTTTTATGAAGCGGCCTTTGAAGACTATATCAATCAAGGCATCATAGATGGCGATGTGTTAAAACTGGTGGTTGATGAAGCAGACGAAAGTTTAGACATTTATTTAACGGTTGAAGAGGTAATCAACGCCACTCAAGTGAAATCCAATCAATGGGTATGTTTTGACAGTGGCGCTACCGAATTAACCATCAACCGCCGCGAAACCGAACATTCTGTGAGCAGCTTACTGCGTTAAATGCGCCTTTACCTTTAATTTCAAATTTTGGGTTTTGAACCTAACCTACACAGCAGGCTAAAGCCTGCGCCCCAAGTAAAGCATAATAAAGGGGCGAAGGCTTTAGCCTTCTTGATTTTATCGGCTTTACCATTCCAATCATTTCAGACCTTTATTTTAAGGTCGCTTTTGCAATTTGCATTTTTGAATTATGTTTTGTGCCCCGCGCCCATGTAACTTTTTTGCTTCGCCAAAAAAGTCACCAAAAAAGGCGACCCCACTCATCCAATTCTAGCCCTCTAAGCTTGTCGCCAGACAGCTGCGAACTCGCTTCGCTCAAACATGCGCAGCTCTTTATCTGGCGCCTTCACTAAGAGGGCTTACGAATTGTCTTCAAGGGGGATTGGGTTTTCTTCTGTTGGAGCAAACTGCTTTGTCAGAATGCCTAAAGCTCCCCTTTGAATCATTTCGTGATGCCCCTTAACGAAAGGACTGGGATAAAAGTGGCGCTGTTTGAGCGAAGCGAGTTCGCCACTTTCCAGTCCTGAGTTTTAGGAGCATAGAAATGATGATAGGGTCGACTTTTTGGTTACTTTTTGGGCGAGCCAAAAAGTGACAAGGGCGCTAAGAACAAGTTCCTGTTAAAACATACAAATCCAAAAAGCGACCTTAATAAAAGAATCGAAAAATTTTTTTGATTTAAGTTGAAAGCAGGCTAAAGCCTGCGCCCCAAGTAGAGGCATATAAAGGCGCGAAGGCTTTAGCCTTCTGATGATTTTGTTGAAAGCGTTCTTGTCTTAAATAAACCTAGCCACTTCTCTTTCAAAAGCCGGTTTTTCCATCGGCTTGGCTAAAAAACCATCCATTCCCGAGGCTTGGCAAGCCGCTCTATCTTCATGAGTATCATTACCGGTTAAGGCAATAATGGGCGTACGATTACCTTGCTGACGCAACTTTTGTGTTGTTTGCATCCCATCCATTCCGGGCATCTGACAATCCATCAACACCAAATCAAATGCTTGATTAGCAAGCATTTGCATGGCTTCCTCGCCGCTGCCGGCTGTAGTCACATCGTGACCATAGCCTTTGACCAGCGTGCTTTGGATGAGCTGCATAATGGCATTATCATCCACCAATAAAATATTTAATTTTTTCATGCTTTAAAAATCACTCCATTCGTCAGATGCGTTCGGCTTTGCGATGGCAGCATTGGGCACACTCTTTTTAACCAGGCCTAGGCTGGCAAAGCTGCTTGAACTTGGCTTAGCGTGTGATGCTGGTTTTGCAGCAGGCTTAGTGGTGGCTTTAGCGGCTGGTTTTAGCGCAGGCTTGCTCGAAACCGATTGCGCCACCTGAGTGCGCGCAACATTTCGCCCTGCCGTCATGCCCGTACGGAAAAACGCCATTTCTTTTTGTAATAAACTGGCTTGCTCACTCAAGCTTTCAGAAGCAGCGCTGGTTTCTTCAACCAACGCCGCATTTTGTTGTGTCGCACCATCTATTTGAGTGATGGCATGATGCACTTGGCGCACACCATCCGCTTGCTCCGCAGAAGCGGTGGCAATTTGACTGATCATTTCAGTAACGGTTTGTACCGATTGATTAATCACTTCTAACACCTCACCCGACTCAGAAGCCAAACGCGAACCTTGATTAACCCTGTCTACCGTTTGGTCAATCAAGCGTTTAATGTCTTTGGCGGCATCTGCCGATTTTTGTGCCAAGTTACGCACTTCACTGGCCACCACCGCAAATCCGCGACCATGTTCTCCAGCTCTGGCGGCTTCTACCGCAGCGTTCAGCGCCAATAAATTGGTCTGGAAGGCGATACTGTCAATCAGAGTGACTATGTCAGAAATCTGATGACTAGAATCTTGAATCATCTGCATGGCATTGATGGTTTGTTGCATAACTGCCACCCCTTCATGCGCCTTCTCTTGTACCTGCTGGCTCACTTGAGTGGCGTGCAGTGCATTTTCGTTGCTGCTTTGTACTTGGCTGTTCATTTGATGCATAGCTGATGAGGTTTGCTCGAGTGCTGCGGCTTGCTCTTGCACGCGCTCGCTTAAATTCATAGAGCCCTGCGACACTTCTTGAGCCGCGCCCCTAACCACTTCAGCCGATTCAATAGCGACGGTCACCACCGATTTGATTTTAGCCGCCGACTCATTGATGGCGTTTTGTAAATCTTTTAACTGCCCTTTAAAGGCATCACCGGTTAAAGACTGGGTTAGGTCGCCAGCCGCTTGCGCCGTCACCACCTGGCTAATGACATCCACCGTGTGCGCCATATTTTCCATGGAATCGTTAATGCGCGTTTTCAGTTCCGCCAAGCTGCCTCTGGCTTCAACTCGTACTCGGCCACTAAAGTCGCCTTGATTCATTTGTTGCATGGCTTGATTGATTTCACCGATCACGGAATCCAGCACCGTCATGGCATTTTGTACGAGGTTGCGGAATTCTCCAGGGACTTTTTCATCCATTCTGGCCGAAAAATCACCTTGATACAGTGCCTGCATGACTTTTGCCAATTCATTCATGCTAAAAGCCACGGCTTCGGCGGAACCATTCACGCCGTTTTTCAGGGTTGCTAAATCGCCGACATAGTCCGCTTGCATCCGCTGATTAAAATCCCCATCGGCTATGGCACTCACCACATGATTGGCTTCATTGATTGAGGTTTCCAAATCACCTAACAAACCATTTAGGCTTTGCCCAACCTTATTGAGCTCATCTTTGCGGGGTTCAAAGCGTGCCGAAAAATGCATGTCCTTCGACACCTGGCTCACTTGCTGACTTAAGCTGGTTATCGCTTGTTTTAACGAACGAATCAACAACCAACCCATGCCAATCACCAACAATAAAATCAAGCCAATCACACTGACTTCGCTTTTTAATTTTTGCGCAAATTGGGCATCAATATCATCAATGTAAATACCGGTGCCAATAATCCAACCCCAAGGCGCAAACTCGCGCACATAAGACAGTTTTTCAACCGCCGCATCACTATTGGGTTTTGGCCAGTAATAATGCACAAACCCGCCCTCTTTAGGATTGGCTTTAACGGCTTTCACCATGTCCACAAACAAATAGTTGCCCGCCTTGTCTTTGTTTTGTGACAAGTCCTTACCATCTAGTTTAGGGTTAGTCGGGTGCATAATCATTTTTGGTTGACGGTCATTAATCCAAAAATAGTCACCTTGCCCATAACGCACGGTTTTGATAAACGCTGCGGCTTGTTGTTGCGCCTCTGCCTGAGAAAGCTGTCCATCTTTCACTTTTTGTTCATAAATAGCCAACTGACTGAATAAAGTGTCCGCTAATTTGGTTAACTGTAACTGTTTTTCCTGCAACATATTGTCGCGTAGTGAATGCAACGAAAACGCACTCAATGCCAATAAGCCCACTAGGGCCACAGCAATCATTAGCCACACTCTATTCTGAATCGTCATGTATCCTCCGTTGGATGAATTGACAGGTTATTAAAAAGGAATCGCCCAATTAAGGGCAAATTAACTAGACCGCACGCCAAATTTCGTTAATCTGGTCCTCGTTGAGCTCTAAATTGGCAACGCATTGTGCGGCCATCGTTTGTAACTCTGGGGTCATATAGACTTGAAAAACTTTTTCGGCAACGATGGTGTTGGCTAATTGAATCACCGCCACCAGCTTGCGAACTTCGACATTGCGCATCACCGCTAAGTCACTTTCGTGATGCATAATAATGACTTTTTTAAAGACATCTTCCAGCCCCCAATTCTCGGCAACTAACAGGCCAACCACGCCATGCGAGGCTTTATAGCGTTCGATTTCGATGGGCATACTGGAAATAGGGGCAGATAAGCTTTTTTGAAAATGGGTCAGATAGGCGGCATCATACTTTGCCATCACGATTGCACCGACATTGTGAAAAAGCCCTAGCAGATAAGCCTCATCAGTTGAAATCAACTTGGTTTGTTGGGCAATCACCGCCGAAACCGTGGCAACACTTAAACTGTGTTTGATTAAAATATCCAACCCCGCTGTCGCAACCGTTAGTTTTAAGCCGATGGCTTTCACCAAGTTCTTAAGGCGCGACACGCCCAACACATCCACCGCATCTTTAATACTTAAAATTTCTTTGGGGTAGCGTCCTTTAACAGACGGCAAATTAGCGGTTTGCACCACCTCACCCGCCAGCACCACATTTTGACCAATAATATTAGACACATCGGCAAAGTTAGGCACTTCGTACTTCATGAACAAGCGTTGCAATTCAATCACTTCTTTAGGCATAGAAATCATGCCAGTTTGCCCAATAATGGCTCTTGCACCAACGAGTTGTTCCTTGAGTTGCATAAAGTTTCCTAAAATTGCACTTAATGACCTGAAATTGTACCACCGAGGATTGGCAAAGGCATCCTCTAAGACCAAGATAGCCATGAAAACCGCAGTGTTTTATGCGATTGATTGATTTAAAACAAGACTGCAGTGGCATTAAAAGATTCAACGCCACCGCAATAGAGGAGATTCAGATAAGATTTTAGAAATGTGTGCGAGGATTAAAAGGCAGGGCTTGCGCCATTTGCTCGTAAAAGGCTTTGTCGGCATCACTGGTTGCAGGGGGTGTCATGATTTGAACCACCACATATTGATTGCCCGCTTCGCCTTCTTTACCCAAACCTCGCCCCTTGATACGCAACTTGGCGCCAGATTGTGTGCCCGGAGCGATGGCGAGGTTTACCTTGCCTTTGAGCGTAGGCACTTCTACTTTCGTCCCCAAAGCCGCTTCCCAGGGCGTTAATGGCAGATTAAGAATCACATCGGTTTCATCCACTTTATAAAGCGGATGCGCTTGCAAATCCATCTCTAAAAACAAATCGCCCTTAGGCCCGCCGCCATAACCGGGCGCACCCTGTCCGCTTAAGCGAATGCGCGCGCCCTGCTTAACACCCGCTGGAATTTTAACTTTAATTTGTTTGGGTTCCATGTGCACACGGCCTTGCGAGCCAGCCGCTGGTACTTGTAGGTTAAGGGTTTTTTGCCCGCCCATCACCGCTTCTTCTAAGGTAATGAGCACTTTAACCACCTGGTCGTCGCCTTTGCGAGCAAATCCACGACCGCCGCCTTGTCCACCAAAACCACCTGCTTGACCGCCAAACATCGACTCAAAAAAGTCACTAAAACCCGCGCCACCAAATCCTTGAGAACCACCATGTCCACCAAACATCGATTCAAAATCTGGTGGCGGTTGAAAGTTTTGGCCATTTTGATAATTGCGACCCAAACGATCAAACATACTGCGTTTTTCTGGGTCGCTCAATACCTCATAGGCTTCGTTGATTTGTTTAAACTTCGCTTCATCGCCCGTTTTTTTGTCGGGATGATATTTGCCAGCCAACTTGCGATAAGCTTTTTTAATTTCGGTCTCATCTGCATTACGGCTAACACCGAGCGTTTCATAATAATCTTGATACTGCATAATTTCCTTTAAGCCCTAATTGGACAACAAAATGTTTAATTAGCCTATTCATGGGGATGAAGTTGCTTTTTTCAAGCCTGAAAACTGATTAAAAACCTCTAAATTTCGCTCAAATTTAACCAGGCCTGGTTAAATTTGGCGTTAAAATATGCGCTTTAAAACCTATAATTGAGATGAACCTTATCATGAGCCGTTTTTGGAGTGATTTAGTTAAAAACCTAACCCCTTATGTTCCAGGCGAACAACCCAAGGTGGATAACCTCATTAAACTCAATACCAATGAGAACCCTTACGCGCCGTCGCCCAAAGTGCTTCAAGCCATCGCTGCAGCCAATGGCGAGCGCTTAAAACTCTACCCAGACCCCAATGCGCTAGAGCTCAAACAAGCCATTGCGGAGTATTATGGCGTAGAAGTCAATCAGGTTTTTGTGGGCAATGGTTCAGACGAAGTATTGGCGCACGCTTTTCAAGGCTTGTTAAAGCATAGCAAACCTTTATTGTACCCAGACATTTCTTATAGTTTTTACCCAACTTATTGCAAGCTGTATGGCATTAACCAGGAGATGATTCCTCTGCGCGCCGATTTTTCGATTGATGTTGAAGATTTCATTAGACCCAACGGCGGCATTATTTTCCCTAACCCAAATGCCCCCACTGGCAAACTTTTAGCGCTCAAAGATATTGAGAAACTCTTAAAGAAAAACACCGGTTCTGTGGTGGTGGTTGACGAGGCTTATATCGATTTTGGCGGCGAAACCGCTATTAAATTGGTCAATAAATATGACAACCTACTGGTGACGCAAAGTTTTTCAAAATCTCGTTCGCTGGCAGGACTGCGCGTGGGTTGTGCGGTTGGTCACCCGGTGTTAATTGAAGCGCTGGAGCGCGTTAAAAACAGTTTTAACTCTTACCCTATGGATTTGCTTGCCATTAAAGGTGGGGTGGCGGCGCTGCAAGACAAAGATTACTTTAACAAAACTTGCCAAGCCATCATCGATACCCGCAAAACCACCACCGAAGGCTTAGAAGCCTTGGGGTTTGAGGTGGTGGCTTCTGCCGCCAACTTTGTGTTTGCCAAACATCCAGATAAAGATGCCGCCGCCATTTTTCAGGCGCTTAGAGAACACGCCATCGTGGTGCGCTACTTTAACAAACCCAGAATCAACCAACACCTGCGCATTACCATCGGCACAGACGCCGAAATGCAAGCCTTACTGGATGCCTTGGCAAAAATTCTGCCAACGGTTTAATCTTTAACGCTCTAACCTAAGCGACTTTTTCAAAGGGTCGCTTAAAAACTTCAATACCACATAAAATCAATTTATTTGTTTTCCAAATAAATTTTTCCTAGTATAGTGAAACCTATATCCATCAAGACGCCAAGACTCTAAGAGATGTTCAAACAAACGCTAAAGTACCTATTCATTTACCTCAGCATCACCGGTGTGTTGATTGCCTTTAGCATCAATTCTTATCAGTCACGCGTTTTATCCCATTTGGATTCAGAAAAAGAACTCGTACTCAACACCTACCAATCCGTGGTGGACTCTTTTGAATACCAGTCAGAAATTCTCTATATCAACCGCATCAATCGACCAGAAGTCATCAATCTGTTCAAAAACGCCAAAGATGCCGACCTAGAAACCCAAGCCAAAATTCGCAATAGTCTGTACCACAACCTGCTGGACATGTATCAAACCATGAACCATTTTCAGCTCAAACAATTGCATTTTCATCTGCCCAATAACCAGAGTTTTCTGCGTTTTCACCGCCCAGAAGTGTTTGGGGATGACTTAACCGGCGTGCGCAAAACTGTTGAATATGTCAATCGCACTCACGAAAAAATCGAAGGGTTTGAAGAAGGGCGCATTTATAACGGCTATCGTTTTGTTTATCCCTTATTTGATGGTAAAGACTATTTAGGCAGTGTAGAAACTTCGGTTTCTATTGCGATTATTCTAAAAGAAATGCAAAAAAACCTAGCATTTGATAATGACTTCATTATTAAACGGAGCGTTGTAGAAAACAAGGTTTTTAAATCCGAACAAAAAAACTATCAAACAGCCCAATTTAACAACGAATATTTTCATGAAGCCAGTATTAAACCCCGCAACCGCGAACTGATTAACCAATTAATGGATGAGTATCTTAAAGAACACACCCTAGACGGCAACGACTTTGTTGCGCTTCAAAAAATAAAAAGCAAGTTTTACATTATTAAAGGCATCAGCATCAGCAATGCGGTTACTCATGAACCCGTGGCTTATATCTTAAGTGCCCGCGAGCATGAGGACCTAGCCACGCTTTACCAAAAACTGTCTTTAACCATTTTAGCCATTTTGTTATTTGTTGGGTTTGCCCTGCTGGTTTACCGCCACATTGATAATCAAAAACGCGCGTTAGAAGTTGAAAAAACCATACACAACCGTATTGAAACCATCAGCTCTCTCGGCTCTTGGCAGCTTGATATCAATACCAATCAAATGCAATGGAGTGACGAACTTTACCACCTACTCGACTGTTCTAGCAGCGATATCTTCCCCACCTTAGAGCTTTTAATGGAGTTTATTCACCCGAAAGACCGTTTAATGGTTAAAGAGGTTTACCAACGCGCCATTCAGAGGGGACATGACTTTTCAATAGAACACCGCATCGTCCGTAGCAACGGCATCATCCGCACCGTTAGACACACCCTAAGCATTGAAAAAGATCGTGATGGATTAGTTTGTCATGTTTTAGGGATGCTTTTAGACATCACTGAATTAAAAATGTTTGAAAGCGAGCTCGAAAAGGCTCGCCTTTCTTATGAAACCTTACTGAAAAATGTCCCAGAAATTATTTATCGCGCGGAATGTAACATTGAAAGAACGGTGGAATATATCAACGATGCTGTTCAAGAAAACTTGGGGTTCACCCCTAAACAATTCAAATACAACCAAGATAAAAGTCTTAATCGCCTCATTCACAAATCCGATCGCCTGGCCTATTTAAAAGCCCTAGAAAACACCCTAAACCATGGCGTTAAACTCGACATTGAATATCGTATGCACAATGATAAGGGTGACATTATTTGGGTGCACGAAAATACCCAACGCATCCTAGATGAAAACGACAGTTGCCATTTAGACGGCATCATTCAAAACCGCACCCAAGAAAAACTGGCGCAAGAAAACCTTCAAAAAATCATAGACTTGCAAGACAATATTGTTATTCTCACCAATGGCGCAACCATGTCGTTTGCCAACAATAGCTTTTATGAGTTTTTCCAATATAACGACCTTAACCACTTTTTACTAAAGCATCAATGTGTGTGCGAATTCTTTTTGCCAAACCCCAAATTCTTCAGCCTAGAAAAAGTGCCCGAGGGCGAACTTTGGTCAAACATCATCAGTAAACTGCCTTTGTCACAACGCAAAGTGCTTATCAAAAACCCAAAAACATTGCAAATTCATGCATTTAATGTTCATACCAACCCCTTTGATGATTTGCGTAATATTATTGTATTAACCGACATTACCAACAGCATCAAAGAGCTCGATGAACTCAGATACCAATCGCAACATGACCCCTTAACCGGGCTGTATAACCGCAACTTTATTGACCACCACTTCTCCCTCTTATCGCAAGGCGCCACCGCAAAAGGCCGCCAACTAGCCCTTATCTTGTTTGACATTGACCACTTCAAAAATGTAAACGATAACTTTGGACACAATTGCGGAGACGAAGTGCTCAAAACCCTGAGTAAACAGGTAGGCGAACGCCTGAGGGGTTCGGATGTTTTAATCCGCTGGGGTGGTGAAGAGTTTATTATCTTGTCTGAAGTTTCTCACCCCGAGCAAGCCACACAATTGGCAGAAACCCTGCGAGAGATAATTGCCAATATCAAATATAACTGTGTTGAAAGCGTAACCTCCAGTTTTGGGGTCACCTTAACGCAAAAACTTGAAACCCTAACACCCACTGTAGAGCGTGCTGACCAAGCCCTTTATCAAGCCAAAGAACAGGGTAGAAACCGCGTCGTCAGCCTATTCGCTCATCCAGAGGAAACCTAATTGAAGACTTTTTTACCGCTGGGTTTAGCCGTTTTATTCAGTGGGTTGCTGACTAGCCCCCAACTCATGGCGGCCGAAGACATGCCTCTTGCAGAAAACCTCTATTTAGATGGTCAAGAAGCCCTCCAAAAAAATATTCCCATTGCCATTTTGTTAGATTTTAAAGGCTTAAAATCCACCGAAAACCTTAAAGAAGAAGCCCTTTATCCCAACCTGCTCAGCGGAGTATTTGACGGCAAGGTGTTGTTTAGGGAAATTGAAGTCAATGTACCCAAAACGCTGATTGATTTTTATAACGAGCCGCTCGAAGCCAAAGAGTTTCAAGGGCTGTTTAATGTCACCAGCTTACCCGCATTGGTGTTTGTCGATGGACATGGCGAACAAATCGTGCCGCCCTTGTTATCGGGTAGTTACGACTATTACGGTTTTTACCTAAAACGCGAACTCGACAATGCCATGCAACATCTCGGAAACCCCACGCGTTTTTCTGATTAACTTTGTCTTTTCTGACAAACATTCAAAGCCGAGGTTAATGGGCTTAAAAACAGAAGGCTAAAGCCTTCGCCCCGTTTTTTCCGCAATCCCTTCGGGGCGCAGGCTTTAGCCTGCCTTAGAAAACCCTAATTTAACAAGAAGGCTGAAGCTCTCCCCCTTTTTTTCCGCAATCCCTTCGGGGCGCAGGCTTTAGCCTGCCTTAGATAAAACGCATTTAACAAGAAGGCTAAAGCCCTCCCCCTTTTTTCCGCAATCCCTTCGGGGCGCAGGCTTTAGCCTGCCTTAGAGAACCCTAATTTAACAAGAAGGCTGAAGCCTTCGCCCCATTTTTTCTGCAATCCCTTCGGGGCGCAGGCTTTAGCCTGCCATACATAAACCTCATTTAACAAGAAGGCTGATGCCCTCCCCCCTTTTTTCCGCAATCCCTTCGGGGCGCAGGCTTTAGCCTACCTTAGAGAACCCTAATTTAACAAGAAGGCTAAAGCCTTCGCCCCTTTTACTTTGCAATGCTTTTAGCCTGCTTTATTGCCTTTCAAATTCAGTCGCCCAAAAAAAAGCCCCACTAGGACAAACCTAGCAGGGCTTTCGCATGGATAACAAACTTTAAAAATTAAACCGTGCGACTAGACAGCTTCATCACAAAGGTATGCTTTGCACCGGCTGGAATCTGAATGGCATTATCCAAGACATTACCCGCTTCTACGCAAGCAAAAGTCGGCCAATCTTCATCGCGAATATCGGCAAAGCCTTTGACTGTTTCTGGCCCTGGATTCCAAACCACACAAGAACTGGCATTGGATTTTTCGACCAAAATTTGACGCTGATTACCCGCATCTTCCATCACCGCTGTCGCCGTGTGATTTAAATACACCGAATCCATCGGTGGGCGCAACACCACCGTGTCAGTTTGTGTTTCAGCGGCGGCATTGCTCAGTTTATCTAAATGCACTGAGCCTTCTAAACCACCAATCACCAAGTCACGCGCATCAGCCACCGTAAAATAAGTGTGCAAAGCTTCGGTGATTTCCATAGGCTTGTCGCTTAAGTTTGAAGTGGTCATCGACATGACTAACTTTTCACCGATTTCGATTTTGAGTTCTAAATGAAATTCAAACGGCCAAAGTGCCAAGGTTTTTTCAGAAGGCTTAAAGCTCAAGGTCACTTCGGTGGCACCATTTGCCAAATCTGCCACCTGACTCACTTGCCAAAGTGCCGCGCGCACAAACCCATGGGCGGGCGCGGTTTTGTCGGCTGGGTGCCCACCAAACCACGGCCAACACACGGGCACGCCACCGCGCACTGGCTTTTTACCATCGTAAACCGCCGTTTCACTGACCCATAAAATATCCGCACCCGAGCCATTGTTGCTCTTAGGAATATAGCTCAACACACTGCCACCTTGTGTGGTGATTTTGGCGGTGGCAAAAGCATTGTCCACTTCAATCATGGTGAGGTTTTCTTGCAGTTTAAAAGTGACCGTTTTGGCATTAAATTGTTTGGCTAATTCACTGGGCATTTTGCCTCCTAAGCAGTTTGCGATTTGAGTTGTTGTATAAAAAAGGCCTTTACAAGAAAGGCCTTCAAAAAATGTTAAGCAGTGGCGCGCCACTCATTGAGGGTTTGGGTGAGCAGCTCCGCGGGATAGTCACCCGTCACATAGGCTTGGCCGATGGCTTTTAATAAAACAAATCGAATTTTGCCCGCTTGCGATTTTTTATCGCCAGCCATTAAATCCAAATAGGTTTGATTGGGCAATGCGCTTTGTGAGGGGGGCAACACCGGCAAGTTGGCTTGTTCAAAAATCGCCTGAATACGGTCTTGATCGGCTTGGGTTAAATCCCCCAGTAATCGCGACAAATACACCGCTTGCATGGTGCCTGCACTCACGCCTTCGCCGTGTAACCAATTGCCATATCCCATGCCCGCTTCAATCGCGTGGCCAAAAGTATGACCCAAATTCAAATGGGCGCGAACCCCAGATTCTTTTTCATCACTGGCGACCACATCGGCTTTACACTGGCAAGAGCGTTCAATCGCTTCTACAATCAAATCTGGCTGTTTTTTAACCAGGCCTGGTAGATTTTGCTCTAACCAAGCAAAGAAAGGCGCATCTTGAATCAAGCCATATTTAATCACTTCTGCCAAACCAGCCGACAACTCACGGTCTGCCAAGGTATTGAGCGTTAGGGTGTCGATAACGACACATTGTGGTTGGTGAAACGCACCAATCATGTTTTTGCCCAATGGATGATTAACGCCCGTTTTGCCACCAACCGATGAGTCCACTTGCGCCAACAGCGTGGTGGGCATTTGAATAAAGTTCACGCCGCGTTGATAAGCCGCTGCCGCAAAGCCAGTCATATCACCGATGACACCACCGCCCAAAGCCACAAAGGTACACTTACGATCAAAGCGATGCTTCAGTGCGGCGGCAAAAATCATATCTAAGGTTTCAAGGTTTTTGTATTCTTCACCGTCTGGCAAGATGACTTCTTGCACATCAAACCCCGCAAAGGCTTGTTTGGCTTGCGCCATATACAAAGGGGCGACTGTGGTGTTCGACACGATTAAAACCTGCGAACCCTTAACATAAGGCTTCACCAGCTCGGCTTGGTTTAACAAACCTTGTCCTATAAAAATGGGATAACTTCTATCGCCCAAATCAACGGTCAGTGTCTTCACAACAGTTCCTTAGTTCTTAAATGGATGGAATTAAATAATGTCTTCGCGCTCAAGTGCGTCCAGAATTTGGCGCACCACACGATGCACCGAAACCTGTTCGGTTTCGATAATCAGGTCGGCCACTTCGGTATAAAAAGGTTCGCGTTCGGTCAGCAAACGACGCAAAACGGCTTCTGGATCAGCTGTTTGCAACAAGGGGCGATTACGGTCATGCGCGGTGCGCTGCACCAAGGCTTCAACCGGCGATTTTAAATACACCACAAACCCTCGGGAACGCAAATGCTTACGATTGTCTTCCATAATAATCGCCCCACCGCCGGTCGCCAAAACCGTTTCTGGGCGTTGCGTGAGTTCGTCTATCACCTGCGCTTCACGCGCACGAAAACCTGACTCGCCTTCTATGTCAAAGATCATTGGAATGGTGGCACCGGTTTTCGCTTCAATCTCATGGTCACTATCCACAAATTGATAGTTGAGTTTGTCCGCTAATATTCGGCCTACCGTAGATTTACCAGCCCCCATGGGGCCAATTAAAAAGATACTTTCTTTATGCATAGCGCTATTGTAGCGGAAGTGATCGAAATTTCACATCAAAGTCTTAGTGACCTTTGTTAAAATAACAAGATTAACTCAAACTTAAAGGGGAGTTCGCCATGCGAGGGTCACTCTATATTATCTCCGCGGCCTCGGGAGCAGGCAAAACATCCTTGGTCAGCAAACTGCTGGAGAAAGACAGCACGATTAAAGTTTCCGTGTCCACCACCACCCGTGCTTGCCGCCCAGGAGAGCAAGAAGGGGTAAATTATCATTTTGTATCCGTCGCCGAATTTCAAACCTTGGAACACCAAGGGGAGTTTTTAGAATGTGCGCAAGTGTTTGATAATTTTTATGGCACCTCGAAAGCAGCGGTTGAAAACTTATTAAGTGATGGCAAAGATGTCATTCTCGAAATCGACTGGCAAGGGGCAGAACTGGTGCGCAAACTCATCCCAGAAGCCATTAGCATCTTTATTTTGCCACCTTCTTTGAGTGAACTAGAGCGCCGTTTAACGGGGCGAGGCACCGACTCTGAAGAAGTCATTGCGCGCCGCATGAGTGCCGCCATCAGTGAAATGAGTCACTATATTGAATTTGATTATGTTGTGATTAACAACCATTTTGAAACGGCGCTTAATCAGCTCCACAGCATTTTTACCGCGAATCGTTTGAGAACTTGCGTCCAAAAAGACAACCATCGCAGCCTCATACAATCGCTTTTAGACCCTACACAACTTTAATTTATTTAGGACGCACTCATGCCCGGTTTTGAACTATTTGATGAACAAGAAAGACTTCAAGTCAACGAAGTCATGGAAAAAGGCTTTACCTTTCGCTACAACTTTGACGGCATGCGTAATGGCGTTTGGAAATCGCGCGAACTGGAAAGCATGATTTGCGACACCATTAAAGTCAAACACGCCCACTTGGTGTCCAGCGGAACAACGGCTCTTTCAACTGCGTTTGCCGCAGCCGGCATAGGCGCGGGTGATGAAGTGATTGTGCCCCCTTTTACCTTTGTGGCCTCGGTAGAAGCGATTGTTTTGGCAGGTGCCATTCCAATTTTTGCCGAAATTGACGAAACCCTATGTTTGTCTGCCGAAGGGATTGAAGCTGCCATTACCCCACGCACCCGTGCAGTCAATTATGTTCATATGTGTGGCTATGGCGGACACATGGATGCCGTCAGAGCGGTCTGTAAAAAACACAATTTGGTATTACTTGAAGACGCTTGCCAAGCAACAGGCGCAACTTACAAAGGCGAATACTTAGGCACGCTGGGGCAAGTTGGCACCTTCTCGTTTGACTCGGTCAAAACCATTTCTTGTGGTGAAGGCGGCGCGGTTTTAACCAACGACACCAACATTTACAATAATGCCCACCAATATTCAGACCACGGCCACGACCATATTGGCTCAGACCGCGGTGCCGAAACCCATCCGATTATGGGCAGCAACTATCGCATCTCTGAAATGAATGCCGCCGTGGGTGTGGCGCAATGGAAAAAACTGGATCGTATTTTGGAGATTCAGCGCCGCAATAAAAAAGCGCTGAAGGACTTCTTAAAACAGTTCTCTGAAATCAAATTCCGTGACATTCCAGATGAAGCCGGCGATAACGCTAGTTTTTTAAGTTTGATTATGCCATCAGAAGAACGCGCTCGTGACGTGGTCAAACAATTGGGTGCAGAAGGTATTCCTGCGGTGTTTTATTGGTATGGCAATAACTGGCATTACTTCAAAAACTGGAAACACATCCAAGAAATGAAAGGCCCAGCCAAGTTACCGATTGAGCTAATTGCCGACCGCCCAGATTACACACAAGTCAAAACGCCCAAGTCTGATGACATTATGAGCCGCACCTTTTCGATGCTGGTTCAGTTATCATGGACAGATGCCGACATTCAAAAGCGCCTAGATGCGTTTGCCAAAATTTTTAAGTAAGGAAACCTCATGAAGCACCGTAATTTTAAAACCGTCCCTAAAATGATTTTTGGCCGTGGCGCATTTGACCAGTTGGACGATGTTTTAATGGTTGAGCGCAAAAGCGCAGATGACTATGTGGTTTTCTTGGTCGATGAAATCCATAAAGACAAACCGCTCGCAGGGCGCATTCCTCAGCAAGACGGCGATATGCTGATTTGGCTAGATGTCACCGACGAGCCAAAAACCAAATATGTTGATGCGCTGACCGAACAAGTTCAAGCCTATGCCAAAGCACATAAAAATGGTAAAGACCCAGTTTCCGTGATCGGGCTTGGCGGAGGTTCATCGTTAGACATCGGCAAAGCGGTTGCTTTATTACTCAACAATCCAGGCGGCGCGGCCTCTTACCAAGGCTGGGATTTAATCAAAAATCCAGCCGTGCATCATGTCGGCATTCCCACCATTTCTGGTACAGGTGCTGAGGCTTCTCGCACCACGGTTTTAACCGGACCAGATAAAAAATTGGGCATGAACTCAGACTACACGGTATTTGACCAAATCATTATGGACCCAGATTTAATTGCTGGCGTTCCTAAAAACCAATGGTTCTACACAGGTATGGATTGTTACATCCACAATGTGGAAGCGCTTGAAGGCACTTATATCAACGAATTTGCCCGTGCCTTTGGTGAAAAATCCATGGCGCTTTGCCATCAAGTCTTCCTAGAAGACCATCCAGAATCAGACGAAAAATTGATGATGGCTTCTTACATGGGCGGTCAGTCTATTGCCTATAGCCAAGTGGGGGCGTGTCATGCGCTGTCTTATGGTTTGTCTTATGTTTTGGGCTACCATCACGGTATTGGTAACTGTATCGCCTTTAATGTGTTGGAAGATTTCTACCCAGAAGGCGTAGCGACTTTCCGTAAAATGGTTGCAAAACATAATATCGATTTACCCAAAAACATCATGAAAGATGTCACTGAAGCACAAATGGAAAAAATGATTCGTACTTCACAAGGTCTTGCGCCGCTTTGGGACAATGTTTACGGTCCTTCTTGGAAAGAAAAAGTCACGCCAGAACTTCTGCGCGGCTTGTTCTCTCGTATGTAAGGGTTAAACATGAAAACAATTGTATTCATTCCTGCGCGTTACGGCTCATCACGCCTACCCGGCAAGCCACTGAAACTGATTGCCGGCAAGCCGATGATTCAACATGTGTTTGAGCGCGTTGCCAAAGCCGAAGGTTTGGATGGTGTGTATGTCGCCACCGACGATGAGCGTATTCGTGAAGTGGTTGAAACCTTTGGTGGCCAAGTGGTCATGACACCACCCGAAGCGGAATCTGGCACCGACCGCATTGCCCATGCCGCGCGCGCTTTGGGTTTAGCCGATGACGATTTGATTATCAATGTGCAAGGCGACCAACCCCTAATCCATCCAGGTTCGATTGAAGCGGTGATTTCGCCTTTTAAAGCAGATGATTATCGTGGGCAGTTTGAAATGTCTACCTTGTCTTTTAAAATTGTCAACGAAGCCGAAATCACCAGCCCCAAAGATGTGAAATTAGTCACTGATGTGAATGGCATGGCATTGTATTTTTCGCGCGCAACCATTCCGCATGGCCGAGATTATTGGGATCATGATTCCTTTAAACACTTGGGCGTTTATGCCTATACCAAGCGTTTTGTGGATGCCTTTAATGCTTTGCCAGTGAGTCGTTTAGAAAACATAGAAAAGCTTGAGCAATTGCGCGCCTTAGAAAATGGTATGCCTATTAAGGTTGTTCTGAGTCAATGGGATTCTCCCGAAGTGGATGTTCCCGGTGACCTAGAGATGATGGAAGCCTTATTATTGGCGGGTCATTAAACAAAACCAAGATGATTTAAAAGGGCTTTGAAAAGCCCTTTTTTCATATTTTTAAGCGTTTTTTATCCTAATTTTAACCAGGCCTTTATGCCCTTTAGGGTATGGTTGTTTTTAAGGCCTTTTTAAACCAAAAGCCCGTCAATTCATGTATACATTTTTGATTAAAATTCTCAGCCCTTTGTTTGTCTTGGTACTGGCCATTGAAGCCTACAAGCGCAAAGGTGGTTGGCACTTTTTTAAACAACGCTTGGGTTTTGGTTATCCCATTTTAAACACGCATCCTATTTGGATACATTGCGCATCGGTGGGCGAAGTCAAAGCCGCAGAACCTTTAATTAAGCACTTTGCGCACAACCATACAATGCTCATTACCACCAACACCCCGACTGGCGCAGACCTGGTCAAACGCCTATTTGGCCAAAGCGTTCATCATGTTTATTTGCCTTTTGACTTTAGCAGCGCCGTCGGTCGTTTTTTAAAAGCCACCCAACCCCAAGTGCTCTGGGTCATGGAAACCGAACTTTGGCCAAATCTTTATCGGCTCACTGCACAAAATCATATTGCCATTACCCTTATCAATGCCCGTTTGTCCGCCAAAACCCTTAAAGCACCCAAGTGGTTACAGACCGCATATGGTCAAACCCTGCAATATCCGCAACAGATTTTGGCGCGGTGCGAGTCTGAGGCACAACGCTTTATCACGCTTGGCGCTCGTCCTGATCAGCTGCAAATCTTAGGGAATTTAAAATACGGCTTATTAAGCGAACAAACCCAGGATTACCCAAACCTCAGCCCTCGAGAATATGTTTTGCTGGCTTCAAGCCATGACGCTGAAGAACTCAATATTGCCCAACGCTGGCTTAAGCTGCAACGCCCAGAATGCTTAGTGATTGTGCCACGCCACCCCAAACGCAGTGAATCCATTCAACAACAGTTAGCCACGCTGAAGGTGCCATTTGCAGTGCATAGCCTTAAAAAGCCCCTAACTTCAGAAACACAAATATACCTAGATGACCGCATAGGCGTTTTAATGCCTTGGTTTAGCCATGCCAAACTGGTCATTATGGGCGGTGCGTTTGTTCCCAAAGGTGGCCACAATGTTTTAGAACCTGCTGCACTAGGCAAGTGCATTGTCACAGGTCCAGATATGTCGGACTTTATCCCCGAAACCGAACTGTTATTACAAGCAAATGCACTGATTCAATGCCAAGATTATGAACAACTTAGCCAGACCATGCAAAGCTTACTGCAACAACCAGAGCGTTGCGAACAGATGGGACAAGCGGCTAAACAGGTGATCTTGAGCCAAAGCCATATTTTTGAGGACTACCTTAAAACCCTCCAAAAACAATTGCGTAAAGCATCCAGCTCATAAAATTTTTAAAAAATTTATAAAAAATCCGTTAAAATAATAGTTTACCCTCAAATTTAAGGAAGTCTCATGGCTCGTGTTACCGTTGAAGATTGTTTATCTCAAGTTGAAAACCGTTTTGAATTGGTTATTTTAGCTGCAAAGCGTGCTCGCCAAATTTCAAATGGCGCAGAACCCACTTTAGAGCGTCAAAATGACAAGCCAACCGTTATGGCTTTGCGTGAATTGGCTGAAAGCACCATTGACAAAGATGTGGTCATGTCTGACCCAGACACCCCACCTTTTTTCCGTTAATTCCTTTTTATCGCACTAGGCACTCCCCATGCCCACCCCTACTAGCCTTGATGGTTTAATCGAAAAAGCGTCGAAATACCTACGCAAGAAGCAAGTTAAACTCATTAAGGCTGCGTTCGAATTTGGGGCTGCTGCACATCAAGGTCAAACCCGTAAATCGGGCGGTGACTATATTTGGCACCCGGTTGCGGTCGCTGAAATTCTGGCTGAAATCCAACTCGATCACGAAAGTCTAATCGCTGCGATTTTGCACGATGTCATTGAAGATACCCCTCATAGCAAAGCTGAAGTCGCTGAAAAGTTTGGTCAAAATGTTGCTGAAATTGTCGATGGTGTTACCAAACTCGGTAAACTCGAATTCGATAACCCGCAAGAAGCCCAAGCAGAAAGTTTCCGTAAAATGATTTTGGCCATGTCGCGTGACCTACGCGTCATTTTGATTAAACTGGCCGACCGCTTACACAACATGCGCACTTTGGGTGTCATGCGCCCAGACAAACAACGCCGCATTGCCCACGAAACCCTCGATATTTACGCACCCATTGCCGCGCGCTTAGGCATTAACGCTTTCCGTATCGAACTGGAAGACCTTGGCTTTAAAGCCATGTATCCGGTGCGTTATGCGGTTTTACAAAACGCAGTTAAAAAAGCGCGTGGCAATCGCAAAGAAGTGATTGATCAAATCAATGAGGCACTGACCAATCGTTTAGCTTTGGATAAAATTCCGGCAAATGTGGTGGGACGCGAGAAGCATTTATACAGCTTGTATAAAAAAATGAAATACAAGCGCCTGAGTTTTAATGAAATCTTAGATATTTTTGCGTTCCGCGTGATTGTCAATACACCCGATGAATGCTATCGCGTTTTGGGCTCTGTGCATTCGCTGTACAAACCTTTCCCAGGGCGTTTTAAAGATTATATTGCCATCCCTAAACCGAACGGTTATCAATCGCTGCACACGGTGTTATTTGGCCCCTTTGGCGCTTACATTGAAGTGCAAATGCGCACCCAAGAAATGCATGAGGTGTCTGAGCACGGCATCGCCGCACACTGGGTCTATAAAGAAGGCAGTGCGGAAGGCGAAGCGACCAGCCAAAAAGTTGATAAGGGCCGTTATGCGGTTGAGTTGCGTGCTCAAGAATGGGTCAAAAACCTGTTAGAGATTCAGCAAAGTGCTGGTAATTCGCTGGACTTCTTAGAGAATGTCAAAATTGACCTTTTCCCCAATGTGATTTATGTATTCACCCCCAGAGGCGAAATTATCACCTTACCAACAGGCTCTACGGCGGTGGACTTTGCTTATGCAGTCCATACCAGTGTTGGACACTCAACGGTAGGCTGTCGCATCGATAAAAAGCTTGTGCCTTTACGCTCGCGTTTAGAGTCTGGGCAAACCGTTGAAATTATTCGTAGCCAAGAACAACAACCTAACCCCGCCTGGTTACATTTTGTGACCACGGCAAAAGCCCGTTCTCAGATTCGCCATTTCTTAAAAAATCAGCAATCCGAATCAGCCACTTCCTTAGGTGAACGCTTGCTGACCAAAGCGATTCGCAGTTTCAATATGTCGTATCAAGGCTTAACTGAAGACATTCGCAATTGTATCGTTACGGAATTAAAGCTCACTGACTGGGATCATTTGCTGCAAGAAATTGGATTAGGACAACGCCTGGCAAATTTGGTCGCCAAACAAATTCACGATGTGGTTTTAGGCACAGAAGACTCCATCTTCCACTATCAAGGCAGCATAGACGCATCCGTGCCACTGGTTATTTCTGGCACAGAAGGCATGGTGGTGAACTATGCAGGTTGCTGTCATCCAATTCCTGGGGATGATATTTTAGGGTTTATCAGTGCCGAAAAAGGCTTGGTGATTCATCGCCAAGAATGTCCAAATGTTAAAAACTTCAAGAATCATCCCGAGAAATGGCTGGATGTGAAATGGGAAGAAGACATTAATCAAACTTTCAATGTTGAATTACAAATTGAAGTTTTGAATGGTCGCGGGGCACTGGCAACCGTTGCCAGTAAAATCGCTGAAATGAAAACCGACATAGACCGGGTGCGCTCAGAAGACAAAGACGAAACTTACAGCCTAATGAACTTAGTGATTCGAGTTCGCACCCGTAAACACTTGGCGGATGTCATGCGCACTTTAAAACGCTTACCGATTGTCGAAAAAATTCACCGCATTTAAGATTTTCTCAATCTGGCACAAGCGAAATGCCTAAAACTAAAAAACCGCCGTCGGCGGTTTTTTGTTTAGGGCGTTTAACCTTTTATTTGAGCTGATTTTGCAATTTAAACTGATTGATTGACTGCTGCAAAGACTCTGATGATTGTTGCAAGCCTTCGGTTGCCGCAGTGGTTTCCTCAACCAATGCAGCATTTTGCTGGGTCATGCTATCAATGTTTGAAATAGCTTTATTCACCTCATCCACGCCCTGCGATTGCTCTTGTGAAGCACGTTCTATTTCTTCTACCAAACTGCTCATACGCTGGGTTTCAGAAGTGATCTGCTCTAACGAACTCCCCACCTTATCAACTTGCGACACCCCTATTTGAACCGCTTGCGCCGTAGACTCTATCAAGGCTCCAATTTGCTTGGTTGCATCAGCAGACTTACCTGCCAAACTACGCACTTCGGCAGCGACCACCGCAAATCCACGCCCATGCTCACCAGCTCTGGCGGCTTCGACCGCCGCATTGAGGGCAAGCAAATTCGTTTGGAAGGCAATCGAATCGATCAAACCGGTGATTTCACGAATACGCTGCGACACCGTTTCGATATTGTGCATAGAAGATTTGGTTTCAATCATTAACTGATTGGCATCGGCCAAAAGTGCTGACTGTTTGTGTGCAATTTGAGCAGCGACTTGGGTATTTTCTAAGTTACTGCGAATTTGCGCCGTGGTTTGTTCCATGGCCGCCGAAGTCTGCTCTAAAGAAGCGGCTTGCTCTTGAGTACGCTGATTTAAACTTTGCGTGCCTTCCGCCACATTTAAGGTATTGTCATTCACTTGGAAAGCCACTGCTTTCATTTCTGATAAGGTGCGCGTTAAACTTTGCATGCTGTCGTTAATAGCCTGTTTAGCGTCATTTAATGCAAATTCATACTGCCCAGTCATAGGCTCACTAAAATCCCCTTTTGCCATGCGCTGACTGGCCGCAATCACTTCACCGAACCCTTTTTGAATCAGCGCTAAAGACTCGTTAATGCTGTTTTGTAACAGCGCAATGTCACCATGTTGAAGCTTGTGAATACGCTCATCAAGCTTACCTCTGGCAGCAAACTGCATAACCTCGTTAATGTCTTTAAACACTTCTGACAACTGCACCATGGCGGTTTCACAGGTTAACACCACCTTGGCATATTCACCCGGTAAATCATGAGGCACTCGTTGATGAAACTCACCTTTAACTAAAGCTTCCATGGACTGCTCAACCACTGCAAAAGTACTTTCCAGCGTGGTGCAGGTCTGGTTGATTCTATCTTTTAAGAAGCCAAAGTCTGAATCAAACGGTGTATTGATTCGATAAGATAAACGACCTGCCTGCAACTCTTCCATGGCGGCATTCGCTTCGGCCACTAAACACTGTGACAACATGGACTGTTGGTTATAGGCACGGCCGAGTTGACCAATTTCGTCTTTACTGTAATGGCGAACACGCGCAAATAAATCGTGGTTTTCAACGGCATGCAACATGGTGCTTTGTACGGCTTTAAGCGGCTTGATAATCATGTTCCATAAGAGCAATGAAGCCAACAACATCAATAACACCAATGCAAACACTAGCTTTTGAAAATCATCCTTAACCACTTGCGATAATTCATTCACATAATTAGCAAAGTTAGCGACTGGCTCGGTAACGATATGGTATCCCATCAGTTTTTGACCATGATCGTAAACGGGGACAGCCGCGTGATAATACTCAGAAGTCACTAAATAACCCTGTTTAAATAAGGTATCTAAGTCAGTTTGACGCAGCACTTCAATTTGTGGCCCAGACACTTCCATAGAGAAGTGTTTATCGTTACCAACCACCCATTTTTTATCAGCCGAAACGGGAATGTTTTGGGCGTTTTTCTGTCTAAATTCATCGCCTTTCATGGCATAGTCAACCGACATAGCAATCAAATATTGCTGTCCCAAGTTGGCAAAATCACGGCGAATTGAACCAACCCCTTGGATAAACTCAACAAATCCTTCATAACGACCATTAATCACAATCGGCACAATTGATTTCACATTGAAACCTGCTGAAGATAAGGCATTCGCCACCAGAGTTTCAGGCTTTTGCATCATGGCTTTGATGTATCCACGATCAGACATATCTGCCGCTTTTTGTTTATTGAGTGGCAACCAAGACTTTAAAAAAGACACGCCATATTCGTTCACAAAATGTAACTTAATATTTTTGTAATTCGATTGATCGGCATAGTGTTTACCCATACCAGAGAGCATTCCTAATAGCTCTGGGACATTTTCTTCAGCAATCAATTTTTGAATCTGCTCAGTAAAGGTGATGCCTAATGCATTGGTTAAACCCACCTCTGCTTTTTTGTCCATTTTGTTATCAATCACATCTTTGATATTTTGGGCGCGCAGTTCCGCAGCATCTTTTTCAATTTTTGCCAAACTCGCCTGCTCATCGACAAAAGCTATGGCTAAAATAATCAGCGAAACCACCAATAAAGCACCCACTGTTTTGGTCATCAGTGAAGCGGTTTGTAGGCGTAAGCCGGTCAACCATTTATGCTTAGCGGCACTGACCCAGTCACCATTGGTGTAAACCAACTTACCTTGTTGAATTTGCTGATACAGTTTTTCAGCTTCTGCGATGCGCTTGGCGTCCTCTTGGATGCGCTTAACCGAGGTGTAACCCTGATAAACGCCCCCTTCAAAAATAGGCTGAATAGCCATGTCGGCCCAATAAAGCTCACCATTCTTTTTAGCTTCTTGCACAGGAAACTGCACCGACTGATTTTTGCGCATTTGCTCATAAATGGTCGTTTGAATTAACTTAGGAAAATTAGGCGCTCGAAGGCTTAAGACAGACTGGCCGATTAATTCCGCGGCATCGTAGCCCGTCCATTTAAGGTAGTCATTATTGATGTATATTATCTTTCCATCAGCATCCACATTGGCTGCCAAACGAATATTCTGGTTCATAACCTTTCCTTAGACCTAGTATGATTTTAATTTATGAGATTTTAGCAAAAATCTAGCCGGTAAAGGATGGAATAAACTTAAAGAAAGGTATAAATAGAACTCATGATTCATTGCGCTATGCAAAAATTTGGGATTAAAAAGAGAGATGACCGTTTGACCTCTAAAGCTCCACTGCTTCTGCTTTCAAACTATGGTCAACATAGGTTTTTTGTTTGAGTTTACGAATTTGCAAAATGCCCAAGGTTAAAAACAATAACAAACCAGAAGACACCCCAATCGAAGCCGCAATAGAACTATCCAGCCAACGCGCTAACGCGTAGCCAATCAACACCGATGCCTGACCATAAGCCGCCGCAATCCACAGCATGGATTTTAACGATTTTGCCCATAAGTAAGCGCTACTCGCAGGAATCACCAGTAACGCCACCACCAAGATTGCTCCAACTGCCTCAAAGGAAGCCACCGTGGTTAAGGACACCAGTGTCATCAATAAATAATGCCAAAAGGCAACATTCACCCCCAGTGAAATCGCCAAGGCGGGATGAAAGGACACCAATTTAAAACGCTCATACGCCAAGACCAAAACCCCAAGGTTAATTAAAAACACCAGCCCAATCATCCAAAAAGCGCGAGGGCCTGCTTCTAAATTGCCAAAGGTAATCGTATCAAAGGGCACGAATGCCAACTCACCATACAGCACACACTCTTGGTCTAAATCCACCTGTCCGGAAAACAGGGAAACCAAGATAACCCCTAAAGCAAAAAACAAGGTGAACACTATGCCGATACTGGCATCGGTTTGTAATTTGCCCAAGCGGTGCAAGGCATTAGACAACCAAGCGGTCAATAAACCGATTAAAGTGGCACTGATCAGCATCACCGCAATCGAGCGGCTACCCGATAACAAATAACCGCCCACGATACCCAACAACACCGAGTGACTGATGGCATCGCCCAACAACGCCATGCGGCGCAAGATTAAAAACACACCCACCATAGAGGCACTGATGGCCACCAAACTGGCGGTGGCTAAAATCCAAAACTCATGCATGAGGCTTCTCCAAAGTCACACCGACGGCTGATGGGATGGTCTTGCCGTGCGGGTCGTGTGAAGCACCGCTGAGGGTTTGCTCTATTTCTCGGGTTTCGACATCGGTTAACAAATGCTCAATATGCTCAGCTTGCAGATGCACTTGACTGGAATCAATGGAGGCCTGTTCAATCAAATAGTTTTCCCAAAGTCGATGACGACGCGTGAGTTGGCTGGCTTCTTGTGCGCCCGCAGGTGTTAAGGTAATTGAAAAGGGCGTTTGCTCTACCCAGCCCTTGTTTACCAAACGATGCAGAGTGCGTTTTAGCACCGAAACTGACATGGCGCGATTGGCCAAAATATCTTCTTGATGAAACCGCTTGTCTAGGTGCAAGGCTTGGTCTGCATGGTGCGATGGATGGCGCTCATTCAGCACATAAAAAGTTCTAAGAACATTTTCTTCTTGCACCTGTTGGCGCAGGCGTTTGAGCGCTCTTGCATTGGCAACCAAGCCTCGCTCTGGCGCAAACAAAAACGATACCAAAAAGAATAACGATAAAACCACCACCATCCAAGGGCCGGTGGGCATGGCAGGTGCCATATAAGAAATATTGGCACTGATAAGTCCGCTTAAGCCACCAATAATGGCCGCAATCCACAACAAATGACTCAGACGCTGACTCCAAAATCTGGCTGCCGCTATGGGGGTTAGGAGCACCGCCGCCATTAAAACCACCCCGACCACTTGCAGCCCAATGACCACGGCAGACACAATCAGCAAGGCTAAAATCAACTCATAAAATGCCAAATTCAAACCCAGGGTTTGGGCATAGACTCGATTAAACGCAATCAATCGAAACTTATGAAAAAACAAGCCAATGGTGACTAAAATCAAGACTGCTACACCACTGAGCCAAGCAATGTCTTTTGGCAACATGGCGGCGGCTTGCCCAAACAGCATTTTATCTAGGCCGCTTTTGCCTTCGATTTCCAACCCTTGAATATAAGACAGCTCCATCAACCCCAAAGCAAAGAAAAAAGATAGGGTAATGGCCATGGCGGCATCGGGTTTGATTTTGCTATTTTTGGGTATCCAATCCATCAACAACAGCCCTAAAAAACTACTCGACAAAGCGCCAACAAACATGACCCAAGGGGTATTGGTTTGTGCCAATAAAAACGCTGTCATCACCCCCGGTAAAGCGGCGTGTGCCAAGACATCGCCCATTAAAGAGCGTTTGCGTAAAAATGCAAAACTGCCCACCACCGAAGCGGCAATGCCTAATAACATCGAACCCACCACTACCCAAAGCACATTGGCATCTTGAAAAGACCAAAACTCGCGCATTAACACCCAAAAATCGAGTGGCACTAGGCTGGCACTACTGGCACTATTCATCATGCACCTTGCTCAAGTTAGAGCGATAGAGTTTTTCGGTCATTTCGCTGAGCAATGACAAGCGCCCGCCGTAGGTTTTATTGAGGTTTTCAGGTGTCAAAACATCTGCAGCGGGGCCTGACGCCACCAAACGGGCGTTGATCATCACCACCCAATCAAAATATTCCCCCACTGTGCTAAGGTCATGATGCACGCATACCACGGTTTTATTTTGCGCTTTGAGTTCTTTAAACAAATCAATAATGGCTTTTTCGGTGGTGACATCCACCCCGGCAAAGGGTTCATCCATTAAATACAAGCTGGCTTTTTGCGCCAAAGCACGCGCCAAAAAAACGCGTTGTTGTTGACCGCCCGAGAGTTGACTGATTTGGCGGTCTTTAAACTCAAGCATCCCCACATCACTTAAAGCTTGTTCAGCAATCAGATGGTCTTGTGCGCTGGGTCTTTGCCAAAATTTTAACTGGCCGTGCCGCCCCATCAACACCACATCCATCACTTGAATAGGAAAATCCCAGTCCGACTCTTCGCGCTGCGGCACATAAGCGACTGCTAAGCGTTTTTTATCTAAAGGCTCACCAAAAAACGCCACTTCGCCCGACATGGTCGGTGCTAAATTCATAATGCCTTTTAATAAGGTCGATTTGCCAGCGCCGTTTGGGCCAATAATGGCAATGGTTTTACCTTCTGGAATCGAGAAACTGACATCGGTCAACACCGGTTTATGGTGATAACGCATACTGAGTTGCTTCACAACTAATGGAGAATTTTCAATCAGGTTTTGCATCTTTAATTCCGTTACTTTAACGCACTGACAATGGTATTGACATTGGCAGTGACCATGCCGATATAAGTGCCTTCGGGTGTGCCAGTCAATCCCATGGCATCTGAATACAATTGACCGCCGATCACCAACTGATGCCCCGACTCTTGCACGCCAGCCACCAAGGATTCAATAAACTTCTTCGGCACGCTGGACTCAACAAACACTGCCTTGATTTTGCGCTCGGCGATGACATCTTTCAAAATTTTAATATCACGCAACCCAAACTCGGTAGCGGTGCTAATGCCCTGCAAGCCGCGTACTTCCATGCCATAGGCATCGCCAAAATAACCAAACGCATCATGAGCGGTAATCAACACGCGTTGTTGGGCAGGAATTTGCAAAATTTGCGCGCGCACCCAAGTATCCAGGGCTTTTAACTTGGCAAAATAGGCTTGGGCATTGGCCTGATAATCCGCCTGATGCGCTGGGTCTTGTGCGCTGAGTTTTTGTAAAACCGTTTCGCCAGCCATTAACCATAAGGACACATCAAACCAAATATGCGGGTCATGCGCTGTTGCGCCAAAATGGCGTAAGCGATTTTCTGGAATGTTGGCGCTCACAGCAAAGACTGGCTGTTTGCGCTGCAATTTATCAAACATATCCTGCATTTTGCCTTCGAGGTGCAAGCCGTTAAAAAAAATAACATCCGCTTGCAATAAACGGCGCACATCCCCTTGGGTGGCTTTGTATAAGTGTGGGTCTACGCCGCTGCCCATTAAGGCGGTGACTTCCACCGCAGAGCCGCCAATATTTTCAACCAAATCGGCGATCATGCCAGTCGTCACCAACACTTTCAACGGCTGAGCTTGCGCTGGCAAGCTAAAAAGACCTAAGCAAAACAACCCAACCATCAGCAGTTTTTTAAAACGCATATCCTAAACTCTGTATTAAATAAGCAATTGATTATAGATAAAATCCAAAAGATTAGCCATGACTAACTTTTTAATTAGGTACGACTCATTTTAATTCAACCCCTAAAATGGCTTAATTTCAGCCTAAAAATAACCAGGCCTGGTTGTTTTTGGATAGAATAAATCGATTTTAAACCTCTAAAAGGAAAGCTCCATGCGTCAAGTCATCTCTACCGATAAAGCTCCAGCGGCCATAGGCACTTACTCTCAAGCCGTGCGTTTTGGCAACACCGTTTATTTATCAGGCCAAATTGCCCTTATTCCCGAAACAATGCAACTGGCCGAAGGCGATATTTCGGTGCGTATTCATCAAGTCTTTAAAAACTTGTCTGCGGTTTGCGAAGCGGCTGGTGGCACCTTGCAAGACATCGTGAAAATGAATATCTTCTTAACTGACATGGCGCACTTTGCGACGGTCAATGAAATTATGGCGCAATACTTTCAACAACCTTACCCAGCGCGTGCTGCGGTGGCGGTTAAGCAATTGCCTAAAGACACGGACATTGAAATGGAAGGCATCATGGCCTTGTCTTCTTACTAAATTCAACACCTAAACCCAACACCCTTTCAAATTGCGTATGCGCTCACTAACCAAAATGGGACATACGCATTCAAAAACGCACCATATACAAACAAAACCTCAATCAAATGTCTTTGATCTTTAAGCCAAAATTGACTGGTCATTCATATACTTGCATTTTTTAATAAAGGTATAAAACTTGCTTTTTCTAGGGTCTTCGTCCATTTAAAGAGCAAACACCATGGCAGAAAGCTTGATTAACAACCTATGGATTTTGGTGAGCGCCGTTTTGGTTGCCCTGATGCAACCAGGCTTTACGGCTTTAGAAGCCGGTGCAACGCGTGCTAAAAACTCGATTTCGACCGCGCTCAAAAACCTCAGCGACTTTCTCATCACCTTTATGATATTTATCACTTTTGGTGCAAGCATTATGCTGGGCAACAGCTATGGTGGTTTGATTGGCTGGTCACCGTTGTTTTATTACGAAGCCGATTTTTCTCAAATCATCATTGTCATCTTTCAAGCCATGTTTGCGACCACCGCAGTCACCATCATTTCGGGCGCCATTGCGGAGCGTACTAAATATTCCGCTTACTTATGGATTGCCGTCATAGTGTCTTTATTCATTTATCCGATGCAAGCCCACTGGGCTTGGAATGTGGATGGCTGGTTGGCTAAGTTAGGGTTTATTGATTTTGCCGGCTCAACCGTGGTGCACTCGGTTGGTGGCTGGGCGGCGTTGGCGGCCATATTAATTATTGGCCCGCGACTGGGTCGCTTTGATAAGGGCAACCAAGGATTTGAACAATCCAATCTGGCTTTCAGTACCTTAGGTGTATTTTTGATTTGGTTAGGCTGGATTGGCTTTAATGGCGGCAGTGTTTTAGCCCTTAACGCTCAGACCGGTGTTGTTATTTTAAATACCCTGATTGCAGGCGCCATTGGTGGCATCAGCGGGTTATTGTTCAGTAAAGCGCTCACTCATCATTATCAAGTGAATGACATCATGCACGGCGTTTTAGCAGGCCTAGTCGCCATTACGGCTTCTGCACAATTGGCTTCGCCACTGAATGCCATGTTGATTGGTTTATTGGGGTATTTATCTTATTCGCTTGGCAAATTCCTTCTCATCAAATATCAAATTGACGACGCCATTGAAGCCGTTCCGGTTCACCTGTTCGCTGGCGTTTCTGGAACGCTGGCGGTGGCTTTCTTGGTGCCAGATGTGGATTTTTTAACCCAACTCAAAAGTCAGCTGATTGGTATCGTCGCCATTGGACTTCTGTCCTTCGTTAGCACCTATGTTTTTTTGCGCTTACTCAATCACTTCTTCACACTACGCGTGTCGGAATCCCAAGAAATCATGGGATTAAATATCAGTGAACACCAGGCCACCACTTCGATGTTTGATTTGGCCTCTGCTATGAATAAACAAGCCAAAACACAAGACTTTACTCAACGCATCGTGGTTGACCCTTTCTCTGAGGCGGCGCTGATTGCCAACTATTACAACCATGTGACCCAAGCCTTTAATCAACTCAGCGCCGAAAAAGAAACCCTGCTGAATGAAACTTACCACATGGCCAATTACGACCATTTAACCGGTCTTGCCAAACGCCGTGTTTTGATTGACCAACTTAGCCGCACCCTGGATCGACTTGAGCGACTCAATCAAACCCATGCCCTGCTGTTTATTGACCTGGATGGCTTTAAAAACATTAACGACACCCTGGGACATGATATCGGGGACTGGGTTTTGAAAACCGCTGCTGAACGCATTTCAAGCTGCATACGCAAAACCGACTTGGCCGCGCGTTTTGGTGGGGATGAATTTGTGGTGTTGCTCGACAATATTCAAACCGATAACTTTGCGGCCAGTGTGGCGCAAAAAATCATTCAAACCCTGCAAGAACCTTTAGAAAAAGACGGGCAATTCTATGGCAAAGTGGGCGCTTCGGTGGGTTTAAAAATCTTTGACGGTGAACAAGAACCCAATGTTGATGAGTTGCTTAAAGATGCCGACCAGGCCATGTATACCGCCAAACGCCGTGGCAAAGGACAATGGGTGTTGGCTTAAAATTAACGCACTTTCAACTAACCTTTAACGGGATCCAATCAAACCTTACCACTGGCAAGTCAAGCTTTTGCTAAAATGTGTGCTTTATGGCTAAAGACACAAGCATCATGCTGGCACAAATGACCCTCACATCGCTCAAAGGCATCGGCCCAAAACTGGTTGAAAAATACCATAAATTAGGGCTAGTGACCGTGCAAGATTTGTTGTTTCATTTACCATTGCGCTATCAAGACAAAACCAAATTAACCCCCTTTAGCCAAATTATCTTGGGCGACGAAGCCCAATTAGAAGGCGAAATCATCAGCCAACATATGACGCAAAGTCGCAATCCTAGCTTACTGGTTAAACTGATTTCTGAAGAAGGTCAATCACTCACTTGTCGGTTTTTTCATTTTGGATTTCGCCAAGCGCAGCAATTCAAACGCGGATTAACAATGCGAGTCTATGGCGAAGTGCGCTCTGGCCCAACCGGTTTTGAAATGGTGCATCCTACCTATCAACTCTTTGCCAAGGGGCAAAGCCCAGAATTAGAGGATACCCTTACCCCCATCTATCCGACCACCGAAGGCTTGGGGCAAGCCAGCTTGTTAAAACTGATCAAACAAGCCTTAGCCTTGTTAGAACAATATCCGCTCACCGAAGCCTTGCCAAGTCAACTGTGCCAAGAACTCCATTTACCTGGCATTAACCAAAGTTTGCGCACCCTTCATCAGCCTCAACCCTCTGATGATTTGTTACAAATCAAACACTTCGAGCACCCGGTGCAACAACGCCTGATTTTTGAAGAATTACTGACCCACCAATTGGGCTTACAAACCCTGCGCCAAGCCGAACAACAACGCCAAGCACCCAACTTTCCCCCAAGCCAAACGGTAAATGCCCTATTAGCTTCGCTGCCATTTTCATTAACCGGCGCACAATTGAGGGTTCTACACGAAATTCAACAAGACCTTAAAAAACCCTATCCAATGCAACGCTTGGTACAAGGTGATGTCGGCTCGGGCAAAACGGTCATAGCCGCTTTAGCAGCCATTCAAGCGGCCGATGCCGGTTATCAAGTGGCGATTATGGCGCCCACCGAAATCTTAGCCGAACAACATCGCAATGCATTTTGTGAATGGTTAGAACCCTTGGGAATCCCGGTTGCTTGGTTAAATGGTCGGATGAAAGCCGCCGAAAAACGCTTTATGCTGGCGCAAGTGGTCAGTGGCGAAGCTAAGGTGGTGGTGGGGACTCATGCGCTCTTTCAAGATGCCGTGGAGTTCCAAAAACTAGGCCTAGTGATTATCGATGAGCAACATCGCTTTGGCGTGCATCAACGCCTAGCACTCCACGAAAAGGGCAAAACGGAAGATGTTCACAGCCATCAGCTTATCATGACGGCAACGCCGATTCCCAGAACCCTTGCGATGACCGCTTATGGCGACTTGGATTTATCGGTGATTGACGAATTACCCCCCGGGCGTAAACCCATCGACACGGCTGTATTGAGCAATCAAAAGCGCCTTGAAGTGATGGAACATCTCTATCAAAAATGCAAAGACGGCGTACAAGCCTATTGGGTTTGCCCGTTGATTGAAGAATCTGAATTGCTGCATGCGCAAGCTGCCGAAGTGACCGCCACACAATTTAGTGATTATTATCCTGACTTGCGCATTGGCTTGATTCATGGGCGCTTAAAAGGCGAAGAAAAGGCGTTAGTCATGAATGCTTTTAAAGCGCATCAACTGGATTTATTGGTGGCCACCACGGTGATTGAAGTGGGGGTAAATGTGCCCAATGCCAGCTTAATGATTATCGAAAATGCCGAGCGTTTGGGGTTAGCGCAATTACATCAATTGCGTGGGCGTGTGGGGCGTGGCGACAAACAAAGCCATTGTGTTCTTCTCTATCAAGCACCCTTGTCTGAAACCGGCAAAGCACGGCTCAATATCATGCGTGAAACCACAGATGGCTTTAGAATTGCTGAGGAGGACTTACGCATTCGCGGACCTGGGGAAATTTTAGGTACGCGCCAAACCGGCGGTTTACAGTTTAGAATGGCCGATTTAATGCGCGACCAACATTGGATTGCTTTGGTCAAACACCACGCCGAAGACCTTGCTACCAGTCATCCCGATTTGATGACTCGACTACAAGAACGCTGGGTTGGACATAAAGTGGAATACAAGCATGCCTAAATCAACTCAGCAACGCCCTCTTATCCAGCATTGGAAACCGGCCAAACTTTGGGGACGACATCGCCCACATTTAAGCGCACAAGATTGGGTTTTAAACACCCAATCCCTCACAGCTAAAATTCGCCAATTTTGCCCACAGATGAAAGTTGAAGTCTTATTTGAAGGTCAAGCCCTGCCACTGCCGAGTGAGTCTGCGCAATTGCATTGTCGAACGGGCGAAACCGTTTGGGTAAGGTGTGTATTATTAACTTGCGATACAACGCCCATCATTTATGCCCGAACCGTCATTCCCCAAATGCAATCGGGAAACCCTTGGTTTGCCATCAAACGCTTAGGAAACCAGCCTTTGGGAGAAGTGCTGTTTAAGTCCAAAAAAATTCATCGCACCGCGTTTTCTTGGCTTAAAAGCAACCAAGTGTTATGCCCTTCCAAATGCGGAACCCTGTTAGGGCGCGAAAATTTTCAAAAGCGCAGTTACTGGGCAAGACAATCCAAATTTACCAAAGCCCATGCCACTTTATTATTAACTGAAGTCTTTTTGCAGCTTGCCGTATGACATTTTTTAATCACCTGCCACCTGTGGCGATAACCATTTTTTTGCTCACTTTAAGTAATGTGTTTATGACCTTTGCTTGGTATGCGCACCTAAAAGAGTTAAACAATAAACCTTGGATCATTGCCGCCCTCATCAGTTGGGGTATTGCGTTGTTTGAATACTTGTTGCAAGTGCCTGCCAACCGCATAGGCTATCAAGAACTCTCAATTGCTCAGCTTAAAATTTTGCAAGAAGTGATCGCTTTGTCGGTTTTTGTGCCCTTTGCCATTTGGTACTTAAAAGAACCTTTAAAAATGGACTTTGTGTGGGCCGCACTCTGCTTATTGGGCGCAGTTTATTTTATGTTTCGTGACAAACTTTAACCTTTGCTAGCTCTTTGGCTTCGCCCCTTGAGACTTAAGTTTTTGGGGGCGCAGGCTTTAGCCCGCCTTTTACTTGATTTGTGACCGACATCTCACGCCAAAACATTTGACCTCGTTGTAACCAGTTTAATCCACTGAATCCTGAAAAAAATGCACTTCTAAACTGAGGGTAATACTGGGTTCGGACACATAGCGGTCGGTGACGAAATCATGTCGCCAATTCAAGTAGGGGTTGAGGGACGCATACACCCATTTTTGATAAATATCTTCACGCCATCCCCAACCTGCGCCATAACTTAAATGTTGTAAATGACCCTTTTGTGTTTGCCAGTCGCTGCGCAGCGTGTAGGCAAAGTTGCGATGATGATTAATGTTTTGATACAAAGCAAATGTTTGAAATAAATCCCAGTATTGATCTGAATGCCACCAAATGGCTTGGCTGTCGCTTCTGACTAAATGCTTTGAATCCAATAACCAATCGTGCCGATAAAGCGTGTCAAACACATTGCCTTTTAAACGCTGCCAATAGGCTTTATGGACAAGGGTATTTTGATGAATGTCTGAAGTGGGCAATAAATACTCAAGACGAACACCTGCTAAAGGATCTGGCTCTAGCCCGCTAAAAGAGCCCCCTAAATCGGTACGCACCGTAAAGTATTGATTGTCGAGTACCACTTTTTGCAAAGTAATATTAAAATCTTGGTCTTCTTTCAAATTGGGCGTGGCTTGGGTTTGTGTGATTGCGCTATTGGTGGTTATTTTATTTTGCGCACTTTCAACCATTAAACTCCAGCGCCGATTGGTATTGGGAAAATAAAACTTGGCTTGAACTAGCGGATTAAAGCTGAACTGGTTGTTATAAAATCCATAAGTTAATGGAAAACTCACTTCTAGCCGATTACTGCGTGTGCGTTGAAAATGTTCTCCGCCGCCCAACCATTCATCAACCACTTGACCGAGCAGATTGACGCGCGTACCCAAACTTTGTTGGTAAGGCTCTAAGGTTTCTAACAACTCTGTGACCATTTTAGCGGCACCATCTATGTTATTTTCTGAGCCTTGTAAGTAATAAGCTTTTTTGCTGTCACGCCCCCAAAAATCTTGTTGAATTTGGTCTTTAGGGATAGAAGTTCTTTGAAAGGGAATTAAAGGGAGTAATTCCATCCCTTCTTCATTGCTTAGGATATCCCCTGCTTCAAGTTTAATGTCGGGCAAGGGTTCCGCAGACAATTTTGTGCTTAGGGTTAACAGAATCAGCAAAACGGTAACAATGGAAAGTGGATATTTCATCGAGTAGTCTATCGAAAACATCTTAAAGCCTTATAATAAGGCAATCTTATTAAGAAGTCAGATTTATATGCCCAGTAGTATTCAACAAATTCAAGCCAGTTTCGACCCTATTGAAGACCGCATTTTGTTGCGTTTGCACACCGGCGATCAAAGTTTGCAAGCCTGGTTAACGCGTCGTTATACACAATTACTGATCCCTGCGCTGCAAGGCCAACACCCTAAAACAGGCGCCCCCCTTTTGCCCGCCAAGCAACATGCAATGGCTCAAATGAGCAGTCAAAAAATGCAACAAGAGGGCAACTTTGACAGCCCTTATCAAGAACCCGAAACAGTTGAAAAACCGTTAGGAGAAGTGCCTATATTGCTAGCAAAGATGACCTTTAAAGATTTGGAGGGTGACAATCCTCAAATTGTGCTTGAACCTGATCAAGGCAAAGGCATAGCATTGTCTTATAGACCGGAACTGACTGGTGCCTTAAGTAAAATTTTGCAACAGGCTATCCTTAAAGCGGATTGGCAATTGGTCTTGGACCCCATCTTACAACTGCCAGAGCAAGTCACCTTACAGTAGCGCTAGTTCACGCCCAGTGATTGCAAGTTCTGATCAAACGCTATGCCAAGCAAAACAACAAAACCAACCCAATGATTATTAAGAAAGGCTTTAAAAGCCATAGACGGTTGGTTTAAGCCTAATAGCTTTTGGTGGTATAAAAATAATCCTGCCACTGCACCTAAACTCAAGTGATAGACCCAACCTAATGCAAATAAATGACCTATCCAAATCAGACCCAATAACATCAGTATTTGGAAAACGCCAATGACGGCTTGCACGCGCTCACCAAATAAAATGGCGGTTGATTTAACGCCAATTTTTAAATCATCTTCTTTATCACCGATGGCATAAGCCGTGTCATAAATCAGCGCCCAAATCAGTGTAATGATAAAAATTGGCCATGCCTGCCAGGGAACTGCATTGGCAGTTGCCGCAAACCCCATGGGAACCGCCCATGCAAAAGCGGCACCTAAAAATGCTTGTGGCCAATAGGTAAAACGCTTCATAAACGGATAAAGTGCGGCAAGTAAAACAGCGCCCAAAGAAAGACTGATGGTTAAAGGGTTTAGCAATAGAACTAATCCAAAAGCGATCAGACATAAAATCAAAAAAAACACCAATGCAGATTTGGGCTTAATTAACCCTGCCGCAATCGGTCTTTGGCAGGTTCGAGCGACATGACCATCAAAATGGCGATCAGCATAGTCGTTAATCACGCAACCTGCCGAGCGCATTAATACAGCGCCCGACACAAAAACACTCAAGATCAACCACCCAGGAAAACCGCCTGCCCCCAACCAAAGCGCCCAAAGTGCTGGCCAAAGGACTAAATAAATACCGACAGGACGATTCAAACGCATTAGCTGAATATAAGCCCATAGCGTTTGTTTGAATGACAGAGGCGTTGTGTTAGTAGGGTTCATAAATCGATAAAACCGGCCTTAATTTAACCAGGCCTGGTTATTTTTAGCTCCGTTTTGGGGTTATTTTGCTTTTTTTACCGGCTTTTGCCAGCCCGATATGGTCAATTGTTTAGAGCGCGACAAGGTTAACTCAGCAGCAGGCACGGCTTTGGTAATGGTTGAACCCGCACCGATGGTTGCATCGTCTCCCACCACAACGGGTGCAACCAATTGCGTGTCCGACCCCACAAATACGCGATCTCCAATTTGGGTGAGATGCTTATTAACACCATCGTAGTTACAGGTAATTGTACCGGCACCAATATTACAATCCTGCCCCATAACCGTATCGCCAATATAACTTAAATGACTCACTTTTGAACCCTGAGCGATTTTGGCATTTTTGGTTTCTACGAAATTCCCAATCTTAACATCAGCGCCCAAATCTGTGCCTGGACGCAAACGCGCATAAGGCCCTGCGCTGGCGTTTTCACCCATGACGACATCCTCAAGATGCGAGAAGGGATAGATGATAACCCCTGAAGCCAGCTTGGCATTTTTAATAACACAATTGGCGCCTATCGTAACGCCATCGCCGAGTTCAACTTTGCCTTCGAATACACAATTAACATCAATCGAGACATCCATACCCGCTTTCAGCTCCCCACGAATATCAATTCGATTGGCATCTATCAGCGTGACACCTTGCTGCATTAAATTATCCGCTAATTGTCGTTGAAATTGGCGCTCCAAGTCCTGGAGTTGTTGTTTATTGTTAACACCTAAGACTTCAATTTCAGCTTGCGGTTGTGTGGTGTGGACTTCAAAGCCGTCATTAACACAGGCAGCTATAATATCGGTTAAATAATATTCACCCTGTGCATTATTAGCAGAAAGTTGGCCAAGCCACTGGCGCAAGTGAGCGCCTTTGACCGCCATCATTCCCGTATTCACTTCGGTTATTTGTAACTGACTCACTGAAGCATCTTTTTGTTCGACAATGGCTTGTACCGCATGATGAGTATTACGAACAATTCGCCCGTAACCTTGCGGATTATCCAAGTTGATCGTCAACAAAGCTAAAGGATGTTGGTCATCGACCAAGGACAGCAAATCTTCTAAAGTTGACATAGCGGTTAAGGGTACATCACCATATAAAATTAAAACGGTATCTTCATCGCCAAAAAATGGAATGGCTTGTTGAACCGCATGGCCGGTACCTTTTTGTTCCAGTTGATAAGCATACACCAGATTTTGGCCTTGCATGACCTGCTCAACCTGATCGGCTCCATGGCCAATCACAGTGATAATGGTTTCAGCATCCAGTTGTTTTGCGGTATTGACCACATGTTGTAATAAGGGTCTTTGTGCCAGGGGTTGTAAAACTTTTGGGATATTAGAACGCATTCTCGTCCCCTTGCCTGCTGCCAAAATAACGACTTTTAGAGCCATGTTTTAATCCCCTATTCTTTAAACGACTTTGTAAAAAATTACTCAACATTATAAGTTTTTACAAAATCGTCTGCGATGCTTGAGTTAAAAAAAAAGCGCCCTAAGGCGCTTTTCTTCAAAGGTTATCTTAAAATTAAGCCAACCCAGTTTTATGTAAACGATCACGCATTTTTGTAATCGTTTGAATCTGTGCAACCGCTTCGGCCAATTCAACCTGAGCACGCGCAATATCAGTATCTGATTTTGCTTGTGACATGGCTTCTTCAGCACGGCGTTTTGATTCTTCAGCCGCCGCATGATCAAGGTCTTCCGCACGAATTGCTGTATCCGCAAGGATAGTCACAACCGAAGGTTGAATTTCGATGATGCCACCACTGATGTAGAAGTTATCTTCTTCATCACCGCTCACAACACGAACTTGACCAGGCTTTAACTGGCTTAAGAACTGGGTATGGTGAGGTAGGATACCTACTTCACCATTGGCAGCCTGTGCAAATACCATTCCAGCCTTACCTGAAAACAGTAATCCTTCTGCACTTACAATATCGACTTGCATTGAGACTGCCATGATGTATTACCCTTTATATTTTTTAGATTTCTCTAAAACTTCGTCAATGTCACCCGCAAACATAAATGCTTGTTCAGGTGTATCGTCCATTTCACCACTTAGGATCATTTTGAAACCACGGATGGTTTCTTTTAGTGGAACATAACGCCCATCTTCACCAGTGAATACTTTAGCAACGAAGTAAGGTTGAGAGAAGAAACGCTGCATTTTACGCGCACGCGCAACTAATGAACGGTCTTCTTCAGACAACTCATCCATACCTAAGATGGCGATGATGTCTTTCAACTCTTTATAACGCTGTAATGTTTTTTGAACACCACGAGCAACATCATAATGCTCTTGACCAACAACTTGTGGGTCTAGCTGACGAGAAGTTGAATCTAATGGATCGATTGCTGGGTAAATACCTGTTTCAGCAATAGAACGGTTCAATACAACAGTCGCGTCTAAGTGAGCAAATGTGGTTGCAGGTGCAGGGTCAGTCAAGTCATCCGCAGGAACATATACTGCTTGGATAGATGTGATAGAACCTGTCTTAGTAGAAGTGATACGCTCTTGTACTTGACCCATTTCTTGAGCCAAAGTAGGTTGGTAACCTACCGCAGAAGGCATACGACCTAACAAGGCAGATACTTCTGTACCAGCCAAGGTATAACGGTAAATGTTATCTACGAAGAACAGAATGTCACGACCTTCATCACGGAAGTATTCAGCCATGGTTAAACCAGTCAAGGCAACGCGTAAACGGTTTCCTGGTGGCTCATTCATCTGACCATATACCAACGCAACTTTATCCAGTACGCCACCTTCTTCCATTTCATAATAGAAGTCGTTACCTTCACGAGTACGCTCACCTACACCAGCAAATACTGAGTAACCTGAGTGTTCAATCGCGATGTTACGGATCAATTCCATCATGTTAACGGTCTTACCAACACCAGCACCACCGAACAAACCAACTTTACCACCCTTAGCGAATGGGCAAATTAGGTCGATAACTTTAACGCCAGTTTCTAGTAATTCTTGTGAAGCCGCAAGTTCATCGAACTTAGGTGCTGCACGGTGAATAACCATCTTAGCTTCTGCTTCTACTGGACCAGCATTGTCGATTGGGTTACCCAATACATCGAAAATACGGCCAAGAGTTGCCTTACCAACAGGAACAGAGATCGCTGCGCCTGTATTTGTAACAGCCATGCCACGCTTTAAACCGTCTGAAGAACCCATCGCGATTGCGCGAACTTGGTTATCACCGATTTGTTGTTGTACTTCAAGAGTTAATCCCAAAGCATCAACAGTTAACGCGTCATAGATTTTTGGTAAAGCAGCACCTTTAAATTCGACGTCGATAACCGGGCCGATAATTTGTACTATTTTTCCACTCATAATCTTTAACCTTTTATTGAAAACTTCAAACTTATACAGCAGCTGAACCAGCAACAATCTCAGACAATTCAGCTGTGATCGCGGCTTGACGAGCTTTGTTGTATGACAACTTAAGTTCGCTAATCATTTCACCTGCGTTATCGGTTGCATTCTTCATTGCCATCATACGAGCGCCTTGCTCACATGCAGCATTTTCAACAACCGCGCCATAAACCATGCTTTCTACATAACGACGCATCAATAAATCTAACGCAGTTTTTGCATCAGGCTCATATAGGTAGTCCCAATGAGTTTTATCTGATGCTTCAGCGACTAGAGGAATTACTTTTTCAACGGTTGGGTTTTGTGCCATCGTGTTAACGAATTCGTTAGAAGCTAAATAAACTTCTTGCAAAGCCCCTGATTCAAACTTATCTAAGATAACCTTGATCGTACCGACTAAATCCTCAATGTGAGGTGCATCGCCTAAATCAGTAACAGAAGCAACCACATTTCCACCGTAGCTACGGAAAAATGCCTGTGCCTTATTACCAACTAAAGCAAGCTCAACCTCAACGCCTTGCTCTTTCCATGCTTTAAGCATAGGTAAAGCTTTACGGAATAAGTTTGAGTTTAAACCACCACATAGACCTCGATCAGAAGAGATCATTATTAAACCAACACGCTTAACCTTGTCACTCACCATTGTATAAGGATGCTTATACTCTGGATGAGCACTGGCAACATGTCCAATGACTCTCTTCACTTTTTCGACGTATGGTTGCGTCGCTTCCATGCGAGCTTGCGCTTTACGCATTTTAGAAGCCGCAACCATTTCCATGGCTTTGGTGATCTTTTTGGTATTGGTTACGGACGCAATTTTGGCCCGTATTTCTTTACTACCGCCTGCCATGGCCTACCCCTTATCTTAGTAAACGCCGTTTGCTTTGAATGAAGCGATACAAGCTTTTACACCTGCAATAATGTCATCATTCCAGTCGCCTTTCTCATTGATCTTGGCGGCTAAGTCAGCGTGTTGTGAGTTTAGGTAAGCATGCAAAGCAGCTTCAAAAGGTAATACCTTATCCACTTCGATATCGTCTAGGTGACCTTCGTTTGCAGCGAACAAAGAGATAGCCATTTCAGCAATAGTTAATGGAGAGAATTGCTTCTGCTTCATTAATTCAGTTACACGCTTACCGCGCTCTAACTGTGCTTTAGTTGCTGCATCTAAGTCTGATGCAAACTGAGCAAATGCCGCTAATTCACGGTATTGTGCTAAGTCTAAACGAATACCACCACCTAATTTCTTAATCGCTTTAGTTTGAGCAGCACCACCAACACGTGATACAGACAAACCAGCGTTAACTGCAGGACGGATACCTTGAGTGAATAAACCCGTTTCAAGGAAGATCTGACCATCAGTAATCGAGATTACGTTAGTTGGTACGAATGCAGATACGTCACCTGCTTGTGTTTCAATAATCGGAAGAGCGGTTAATGAACCTGTCTTACCTTTGACTTCACCGTTTGTAAATCTTTCAACATAATCAGCATTAACACGAGCAGCACGCTCAAGTAAACGAGAATGTAGATAGAAAACATCACCAGGGAAAGCTTCACGCCCTGGAGGACGACGAAGTAATAATGAAATCTGACGGTAAGCTTGAGCTTGCTTTGTCAAATCATCATAAATAATCAATGCGTCTTCACCACGGTCACGATAGTATTCACCCATCGCACAACCTGCATAAGCAGCTAGGTATTGTAAAGCAGCTGGATCAGAAGCGTTTGCAGCAACGATAACTGTGTTATCCATTGCACCGTATTCTTCTAATTTACGAGCTACGTTATTAACGGTAGATGCTTTTTGACCCATCGCTACATAAACACATTTAACACCTGTGTTTTTCTGCGAAATGATGGCATCAATAGCGATTGCTGTTTTACCAGTTTGACGGTCACCGATAATTAATTCGCGCTGACCACGGCCAACAGGAATCATAGAATCGATTGACTTAATACCAGTCATCATAGGCTGATCAACTGACTTACGATCAATAACACCAGGAGCGATACGCTCGATAGGTGATGTAATCTTAGCGTTGATTGGACCTTTACCGTCGATAGGACGCCCTAAAGCATCTACAACGCGACCCATCATTTCTGGGCCAACTGGGACTTCTAAAATACGACCAGTACAAGTGACTTTGTCACCTTCAGAGATGTGTTCATATTCACCTAAAACAACAACACCAACAGAATCTTGCTCTAAGTTAAGAGCCATACCGAAAGTGTTCTCGTCGAATTGAACCATCTCACCATACATTACATCTGACACGCCGTGGATAAGAGCGATACCGTCAGCAATACTAACGACCGTTCCTTCACTGCCAGACTCTGCAGCACCATCAAAGCCAGCGATGCGGTCTTTGATTAGTTGACTGATTTCAGAGGCATTCAATTGCATGTTTGTTCCTCTCCATTATTGGGCGATTGCTGCGCCAAGTTTTTTAAGTTGAGAAAGTGCTGAACCATCAATGGCCCAATCACCGACTTTGATCTTTATGCCTGCGAGTAACGAAGCATCTACTTCATAGTTAATTTCGACTTCAGCATCAAACTTAGCATTTAAAGCAGCACTTAATTTGTTCTTCTGTTCAACCGTAGCTTCGAACGCTGAAATAACGGTCGCTCTGATACGGTTTTCTTCGATTGCTTTTAAATTTTCAAAAGCTTCAGAAACCAGTGCCAATGCGGCCAATCTTTTATTTTCAGACATGGTTACTAAAAGGTTTTTACCTTCTTTAGTTAAGTTTGCTCCCATTACACCTGTGAAAATGTCTAAGACATTTTGTTCAGTGTAAGCTGGATTCGCAATCATGCCAGCCATCGCTTCATCAGAGGCGATTGCGGCTAGGTTGCTTAGCATACTCGACCACTCAGTAAGCTTGTTCTGTTCTTTTGCATAAGCAAAAGCAGCTTCAGCGTACGGTCTTGCAATTGTCATTAATTCTGCCATAGAGCTATTCCTTAGATTGCTTTAACTAAGGTTTCAAGCATTGCGTTATGAGCAGTTGCGTCCACTTCTTTATGAAGGATTTTTTCAGCACCTGATACAACGAGAGCAGAAACTTCTTTACGGAGTTCTTCTCTGGCTCGACTTACTTCTTGCTCGATTTCTGCGTGGGCGGAAGCTTTGATACGGTCAGCTTCTTCAGTGGCTTTGATTTTCGCATCTTCTACGATTTCAGAACCACGCTTTTCAGCTTGACTTAGTACATTTTGAGCTTGTTCTTTGGCTTCTTTTAGCACTTCTTTAGCGCGTTGTTCAGCCAATTCAAGTTCATGCTTTCCTTTCTCAGCGGCAGAAAGTCCGTCAGCGATTTTCTTCTGACGATCTTCCATTAACTTTGAAAGCGGCCCCCACAGCACTTTGTTCACAAACCAAATCAACAGCAAGAAAGCAATGATTTGGATGAGAAGCGTTGCGTTAATACTCACGGTGGTTACCTCGCCATTCGTTATTAATAGTTATTTTCGGTAAACTAAATAAAGTTTCGATTAAGCGCCTAAAGCTGCTTTCATCGCACCAACGAATGGGTTAGCAAATAAGAACCACATTGCGAAAGCTAAGATGATGAATGGGAAAGATTCCATCAAACCAGCGAAGATAAACATGTTAGTCATTAAAGCAGGACGCATTTCTGGTTGACGTGCGATACCTTCTAGTGTCTTAGAACAGATTAAACCCCAGCCGATAGCTGAACCTAGACCCGCTGCTGCTAAGATAACACCAACACCGATTGCTGTAGCAGCGTAAATGTCCGCAATAAATTGAGCTTCCATTTAGATTACTCCTTAAAAGTTAAAGTTAAAGTTAAAAAAAGCTTTTTACTTAAGTTGAAAACTTGAAGTAGGTGCGCTTAAACCTTTTGCTAATCTTCTAACCAGTAAAAGACTAGCGGATTCTTAAACGCTTACGCGGTTAAACTCAGTGACCTTCGTCGTGAGCCATTCCCAAGTAAACGATTGTAAGCACCATGAAGATGAAAGCTTGGAGTGTGATAACCAACAAGTGGAAAATCAACCAACCAAGATCTAACAGAGCTTGCAAAGGTGCCCAGAAAAAGGCAGCGGCACCCACTGCCAAGGTTCCACCGATCAAAGCGATCAGTAAGAATACAAGTTCACCAGCAAACATATTTCCGAACAAACGCAGTGCAAGTGATAAAGGTTTAGAAACCTCTTCAATCAGCGTCATTACCATGTTTACAGGTACTAAGAATTTACCAAATGGGTGGAAAAGGAACATCTTAATGAAGCCCCAAACCCCTTTGATTTTGATGTTGTAGTACAAGATTAAACCAAATACCGCAGTTGCCATTGCAAGTGTTGTATTCAAGTCAGTTGTAGGAACAACTTTCAAATGAAAATGTGGATCGCCTGTTACCAATTGAGCAAGGTAAGGTAATAAATCAACAGGAATTAAGTCCATGAAGTTCATTACCCACACCCACAAGAAAATGGTTAGTGCTAAAGGAGCGATTAAAGGGTTGTGACCTGGAAATGCGTCACGAACATTCGTTGAAACGAAGTCTAAAATACTTTCAACAAAGTTCTGAAACCCGCCTGGAGTGCCAGTTTCTAATTGTTTACCTAAACGCGCCGCAACAAGAACAATTAACGCACCCAGTAAAAAACTGATGGCTATGGTATCTAGGTTTAACGCCCAGAAAGTCATTTGTCCATTGTTGATGGCTTCTTGTGCTTCTGCATTTAAAGCGAGTGTATTGTTAGTCAAGTGATGTTGAATATACTCGACAGTTCCCATTTTTTCAGCACTCAAGGGTCTACTCCTTAGTCAGTCAATCGCTGCTTACCCTTCAAGTTAAAAACTTGACCAATCTGCATTACGACAAAAGTAAGCACGACAGCCAAGGGATCTAGCTTGAAAAGTTGCAGCCCCAAAATAAACAACACAGCCAATAGAATAAATCTAATAACTGCACTCAGATATAAAACCAAAATCCCTGATTTAGGGTTTTCAGCAGATTTCTCATTGGCCTTTTTAAAAGTTATTCCCAGCAACAATGCGTTAAATAACCCAATAAACAGTCCGTAAACTGCGGCCCAAACCGACCCTTGAGTTGCAAAGATGACAACCATAACCAACCCTAAAATACCTTGTATTTTTAGGGTGTTACTCAGATTTTTCACTTGCATCTTTTGCCTTCGGAGGATCAAGTTGATCCATTTTACTCAAGAGTCTTTGAATTTTTTGCATTCCACCAATAAATCCTAGCAATCCACAGCTTAGTAGAAATATTGGTTTAGTATCAAATACCTCATCCAAGGCGTAACCCACCAAAAAACCAGCAACAATCATACTGGTAAACATAGAGCCCGCACCAATCAAAAGAAAGTTTAATGCAGGTTTATGAGGTGGTTGCTTACCCGTATTCTTGTGATCGGTATTTGTCATCTAGCTGACGAGCCTCATGAATGATACTTGCAACGATATATTCGTTCAAGTTAAACGGCGTGAATAATAGCGGTTTATCCGACCAAAATCTAGCTTTATTACAAGATATTTCTACCACCCACTACATACAGATTATTTTAATTTTCAACCTACTAGATATAGTGATTAATATTTTCTGCTAATCAATATTATTTTTTTATGACACTAATCAGTTCTTTCTATTACTTAAGAAAATTCAACGAGCCAATTGCAGGGTTTGTAAAATTCTTTCCAAATCTTCAAGTGAGGAATAATTTATTTCTAAACGGCCTTTGCCATTATCACGATGTTGGATTTTACAAGCTGAACCAATTTTTTCTGAAATATGGGTTTGTCTATCAAGTAACTTTTGCTGCACCTCACTCAATGGCTTTTTCTTAATGACCCTGGGCGTTAAAATTTCTTGAGCCGCACGCTCAATTTCTCTGACCGACCAATTACGATCAATGGCTTTTTGTGCCAACTCCAATTGTATTTCTTGTGGAAAAGTAATAATGCATCTTGCATGACCCATCGTTAGCAATCCGTCATGTAACCATTCTTGAATCATTTCTGGTAACTTTAGCAAGCGCAATAAGTTGGTGACACCAGAACGCGAACGCCCAACAGCGTCCGCAACTTCTTGCTGGGTCAATTCAAATTCTTGCATGAGTCGCTTTAACCCCACCGCAACTTCAATCGGATTAAGGTCTTCACGCTGCATATTTTCAATCAAGCCCATCGCTAGAGTCGCTTGATTGTCTGCTTGGCGCACCACAACTGGGACTTTTTCTAGGCCTGCAATTTTGGCAGCTCGCCAACGACGCTCACCCGCAATAATTTCGTAGTGTCCATCGACTAATTTCACAATGATTGGCTGTACAATGCCTTGAACTTTTATAGAGTCCGCCAATTCATTCAAGGCTTCTTCTGCAAACTTATAACGCGGCTGGTAAATGCCAGGCACTAGATCACCTATCGCAATCTTTTCTATGCGCATATCCGACACATTGGCTTCTGTTTTCTGCTTGCCACCTATTAATGCATTGACGCCACGCAAACCCATTCCTCGTTTTTTCGACATGTTACACCCTACTTTTCTATATTTGCGTTCTACGCATTAACTCATTGGCCAATGCTAGATAGGCCACAGCACCATTAGACCCTATGTCATATTCTAAAATAGATTCGCCATGACTCGGCGCTTCGGCCAACCTGACATTTCTAGGAATAATGGTTTGCAAAACTTTCATGCCAAAGTGCTCAACCAATTGATTGGAAACATCATTGGCTAAATTATTACGGCGATCATGCATAGTGCGCAATAAACCATCTATGGTTAATTCTGAATTTAAAGATTGCTGCACCGCTTGAATAGTGTCCATTAAGGCCGATAGCCCTTCCAAGGCAAAATACTCGCACTGCACCGGCACAAGCAAACCATCCGCAGCCGCTAGCGCATTCAAGGTCAACATATTTAAAGTGGGCGGACAATCGATAATGATGGCGTCATATTCGCCTTTGAGTTTTTTGATGGCTTTTTTCAGCTTCAAAGAACCCTTATCATCATCAATCAACGCGACTTCGGCAGCGGTTAAGTCGCTGTTAGAACCCATTAAAAAAAGATTTTCAACATGGGTTTCTAAAATGGCTTCTTTGATTTTAGATTCGCCAACCAACACCTCTAACACTGATGTTTGCAAGTCATCCTTTTCAATACCTAGAGAAACAGTGGAGTTTCCCTGTGGATCCATATCTATCAACAAAACCTTTTTTTCAAATCTTGCCAGAGCCGCAGCCAAATTGACACTGGTGGTGGTTTTGCCCACACCACCTTTTTGATTTGCAACCGCAATAACTCTTCCCATGGATTAACTACTCTGCTTTTGAAGTTGAATTAAGGTTCTTTCGGCATCCAATTGCGGCACTTGCAACTCAATCACCTGCGTCATTTTGGCAAAATCTGGCAGATTTTCAAGTTCATCTTGGGTGCGCTGTGATTTCATTGCCCACCAACAACCGTCTGGTGCCAATAAATGCGACGTTAAGTTCAACATATCTTCTAAAGAGGCGAACGCGCGTGAAATGATGCCATCATAAAGTGGCACAGGCTGATGCTCCTCAACCCGACAATGATAAACTTGCGTGTTTTTTAAACCCAACTCAGCTTTTGCTTGGATTAAAAAACGGGTTTTTTTACTGTTACTATCTAATAAATCAATTTGTCTTTCAGGATACAAAATAGCCAACGGAATACCGGGTAAGCCACCACCCGTACCCACATCTATTAAACGCTCACTGGTCACATGTGGCGCAACAGCCAAGCTATCAAAGATATGTTTAACCAACATTTCATCCGGATTTCGAATGGCCGTGAGGTTATAAACTTGATTCCACTTTTGTAAAAGGGCTAAATAGTGTGCCAATTTTGACCAGGCCTGGTCATTTTTAGGCAAGTTTAAGGCTTCAAAAGCGGATTCTAATTCCGTTAAAACATTCGACATCAGCTGGCTTGCTCCGCATTCAACACCTTAGCACCGCGCTGTTTTTTGATACTGATCAGCAACAGTGAAATGGCTGCCGGCGTAATTCCCGAAATACGAGAGGCCATCCCGATATTGGCAGGTTTATGGTCGCGTAATTTTTGCTTCACTTCGTTTGATAATCCAGAAATCGCATCCAAATCTAAATGCTCTGGAATCAAAACCGATTCTGAGCGGCGCAACTTATCAATTTCTTCTTGCTGACGCAAAATGTAACCTGCATATTTGGCTTCAACCTCAATTTGATCAATCACATCCTGTCTAACCAAGCCCTCACCAAACATACTCAAGGTTGCTAAAGATTGATAAGTCACTTTAGGGCGCTTGAGCAAATCAAATAAGTTCTGTTCTTTGCTCAAGGGTAAATCCATTAAGGCTTCGGCCTGCTTCGCTTCTGGGTGTGCGGGGTAAATCCATGTAGTTTTTAGACGTTGCACTTCTTCGCCCAGCGTTGCCATTTTGCTTTCAAAGGCACGCCAACGTTCATCGTCCACCAACCCTAATTCTCGGCCCATGGTGGTTAAACGCTGGTCAGCATTATCTTCACGCAAACTCAAACGATACTCGGCTCGCGAGGTAAACATACGATAGGGTTCTTTAGTGCCCAAGGTAATCAAGTCATCCACCAACACACCCATATAGGCTTCATCTCGACGCGGATACCATTGGTCTTTCTGCTGGGCACGCAAGGCGGCATTCATGCCAGCCATTAAGCCTTGTGCACCGGCTTCTTCATAGCCAGTGGTGCCGTTAATTTGTCCGGCAAAATATAAGCCTTGAATCGCCTGAGTTTCCAGGGTTGGGCGCAAACCTCTTGGGTCAAAAAAGTCATACTCAATCGCATAACCAGGGCGCATAATTTTGGCGTGTTCTAACCCTTTCATCGAATTGATAATTTGCATTTGCGTACTGAACGGCAAACTGGTGGAAATGCCATTTGGATACAACTCATTAGAAGTTAAGCCTTCTGGTTCAATAAACACCTGATGACGATTTTTATCCGCAAAACGCATCACCTTATCTTCAATGGATGGGCAATAGCGTGGTCCAATGGAATCAATCTCACCCGCATCAGAATACATAGGCGATTGATCCAACGAGTTCATAATAAATTCGTGGGTTTGTTCATTGGTATAGGTAATCCAGCAAGGCATTTGTTGTGGGTGCATGTCAGGCGTACCTAAATACGAAAACACCGGCGCCGGATCATCGCCCGGCTGCACTTGCATGGCATCAAAATTAACCGTACGCGCATCAATGCGCGGTGGCGTGCCGGTTTTTAAACGCCCAACCGGCAAATTGAGCTCTCGCAAACGCGCCGCCAAACGCATGGCAGGTTGCTCACCCGCGCGACCGCCTTCGTAATTTTGCAGGCCAATGTGAATTTTACCGGCTAAGAAAGTACCTACCGTCAAAACCACTTGCTGAGCAAAAAACTTTAAACCCATTTTGGTTTCAACACCGCAAATCTGCTCGCCACTCATAATGACATCTTCAACAGGCTGCTGAAAAATAGTGAGATTTGGCTGATTTTCTAGCTTTTGGCGAATCGCTTGGCGATATAACACTCGGTCAGCTTGTGCACGAGTCGCGCGCACCGCTGGCCCTTTAGAAGCATTGAGCGTGCGAAACTGAATACCCGATTGATCAATCGCCAAAGCCATCGCGCCACCTAAAGCGTCGATTTCTTTCACCAAGTGGCCTTTACCTATCCCGCCTATTGCAGGGTTACAAGACATTTGGCCCAGCGTATCTATATTGTGGGTGAGCAATAATGTTTTCACGCCCATGCGCGCAGAAGCCAAAGCCGCTTCTGTACCGGCATGACCACCACCGACAACAATGACTTCATAATTAACCATACTGCTGCTATTCATTGGCAACCTCACCCAAATACGATTGAAAGCTGAGAAAACTCGCTTTAATTTGAAAACCAGTTTAAAAACAGCGGATTATAGCACAAAAACTCACTGTAAAATCCGATAGAAAAGCGTATGATCAGGGTTCGCTAATACATTTCTTTTAGGAGAAGCCATGAAAACCTTTTTCTTAACCCGCCCCATCAAAATTTTATCCGCGCTTGGACTGGTGTTAATCACTGGCTGTAGCACCACGCCACCCAAAAGCATGATGAACATTCAAACAGGCGAATTTTTTACCCTTAACCAGCCAATCACAATAGCCGCAGATGCTGCGACCCAATTTATTCAATTTGGTCAACTCAGCAGTCGCAACGGATTTAGCCGCTTCGACCCCCATTGCCGCATCGAAATTAAACAACTGTCGGAACAGCCGCAAACACTACTTCCAGAAACCTTCACCATTTCAAAAGTGCAAATTGGTGAAGAACAAGTAGCCAGCAACGCTTTGCCCTTGCTTGCCATGGCACAACAGCAAACCCTCACTGACTTGCCGAGCCTTGAACAACGCTTACTGGCAAACAATGACAGCGACTCTCAGCGCCCCGAAACCATGGATACGGTCATGCTATATTTAGAGCCTACCGCCAAAAACCCCAATATTTTCAGACTGGTATGCGCCGGCTCTTTGAGTGACGGCAGTCTAAAAGACGCACCCAGAAGTTACCGCCCACAACGCACCCAAATTAATGACATCCTGGGTTCACTTGGAAAAGTGAGCACGCCTTAAACAAAAAAGCACCTTTATAAGGTGCTTTAAGACGGCTTTGAATTTTTTTCGAAAGAGGCTAAGCTAAATCAATAGACTCCGCAAACTGCATGGCTTCTAAGTAAAACCGAGTCACTTCTGTGGCCGTTAAACCTCTAGGCAACTCAAAGCCCACTTCGCCTTTTTCGATTGAGATCACAGCCTTTAAACAAATACCTAAACTGCCATGCTGCTCTAACAAAGCCTTGCTGATGCGTTGATCAAATTTCATTTGCACCAATAACTCTTCTAAAGAAACATCCATCACCGCATCTAAGGTAGAAAATAATCCAACGGTAAAGTAGGTATCTTTAGACATATCGCCTACTTTTGCCCCCACCAGTTCACAGAACTTAGCACGCACTAAAGAGGTAATAAATAATTCTACTGGCTTATCATCCACACCAGACAATACCAACATACTCGACCAGCTTTTGAGACGCTCCATCCCAAAGCGCATGACCGCATCATGGATAGAAGTCAATTCAAAACGTCCATTACCTAAAGAAGAAGCAAACTTCATCAGCTTTTGACTGAGCGCCACATCTTTACTGATAATCTTACTCAAGACATGCATATCAATATTAGGGTCATACACAGAAGACAACAACTCCAACACCGTTAACTTATTGGTCGGCAGACGCTGCCCTTTGATAATTTTTGGCTTGGCAAAAAAGTAGCCTTGAAAATAATCAAATCCGATGCGCTTACAAAACTCAAATTGCTCACGCGTTTCAACCTTTTCGGCCAACAAGCGTATGCCTTTTTCCTTGAGCTGAACAACATGCTCTACTAGGCGTTTGGGGCCTACGGCTAAAATATCCACCTTGATAATGTCTGCATAAGATTCCAACTCCGTTAATTCCGGATTAAATACATAGTCATCTAATGCAATGGTAAACCCGGCTTCGCGCAAGGCTCTTAAAGAAGAAATCAGTTTTGGGGTGACCTTAACATCTTCCAATACTTCAATCACCACTTGCTTACGCGGGAAAAATGGGCGGTTTTCTCTCAGCAACAAGCCTTCTGTAAAATTAATAAAGGCTTTGTGCTCACCGACCACTTCATGCAAACCTAGGTCACCAAACACATTCATCATCACTTGAGCTGAGGCGGTATCGCCCCCTAAAATCACGGCATGATTTTGCTCTGAGCCACTTCGAAACAACAATTCATAGGCGAATACGCGCATAGACGTGTCGAAAATGGGTTGACGACCAACATAGATATCCACTAACTGAGACATAAATTTAACTCTCGCAAACAATTGCTTTGATGATGAACTGAAACACTAAGTAGTAATGATAAGCGAATTATTTCAATTTATAAAATCAATTATTAAATTAAATCGCATTAAACTCTTTTGGCATAGCGACTTCTTCACCACTGAATAAGAATTTTTGCATTTCTTCTTTTAAGAAAATCTGCGCTTTTTTATCCAGACTGGATAAACGATATTCATTAATCAAAATTGTTTGTTGAGCCAACCATTGCTTCCATGCTTCTTTAGAAACACTTTCATAAATCTTTTGGCCTAACTCACCCGGAAATGGGGCAAAATCCAAACCATCCAATTCCTCTCCCATCTTGCTACAAATAACTTTTCTAGACATAATAATCTCCATTTTCTAAAATTTTTCTGACAGGCGCCGGCAACCCTAAAGCGAACGCTTGTGATAAATCAAACCAAACCCAATTTGACTGCGACAAACCGTCTAAAGAATCACTCAAGCACCAATAATAAGGGGTAATCCATAAGTGATAATGGGTAAAGGTATGCTTAAACTTCGGCCATTCTACCAAATCTGCTTCACAATAGGTGTTGGCTAACGCATTACGCAAACTTTCTTCATCGTTAAACTCAGGCAAACTCCACAAGCCGCCCCAAATACCCGTTTGAGGTCGTTGCTGCAATGCAATCTGTCCCTGAGCATTTCGACAGACCAACATTAGGGTTTCACGGGTTGGTTTTTCAGCCTTAGGTTTTGACACAGGAAAGAACTTCACTCGATTTTCTTTAAGCGCCACACACCCTGCCGCAACCGGACAACGCTCACACATCGGCCGGCTTCTCTTACAAAGCGTAGCACCCAAATCCATAATGGCTTGGGTATAGTCATCAAAACGCTCTAGTGGCGTTAAGGAATCTGCTCTTTGCCATAAAGCTTCATGCGTTTTAGGCAAGCCCGACCAACTGTCAATAGCATCATAACGGCACAGCACTCGCTTAACATTACCATCCAAAATGGCATAACGCTGCTTAAATGCCAAGGCTAAAATTGCTCCGGCTGTTGAACGACCAATTCCGGGCAAAGAAACCACCGTATCAAAATCTGCCGGAAACTGCCCCCCATATTCATCGCGAATAATTTGTGCGGTGCGATGTAAGTTGCGCCCCCGTGCGTAATAACCCAACCCAGACCAGTGCGCCAAAACCGCTTCTTGAGAGGCATTGGCCAAATCTAACACGCTGGGAAAAGATGCCATAAATTTTAAGTAATAAGGAATAACCGTTTGCACTTGGGTTTGTTGCAACATAATCTCCGACACCCAAACTCGATAAGGTGTCATATCGGTTTGCCAAGGTAAATCATGGCGGCCAAACTGGTCGTACCAGGCGAGTAGATCTTTTGAAAAGTGTTCAGACATGACTAAAATTTAATCCAAATGCGCATCAGGGTATAATAGCTTTTTTTGCTTAGAATAAGAACCAACATGACTGACTCAACGCCCAACACACCAGAAGACAACCTCTCCATCACAGAATCCGCAGACAAAACTCGCGACCTTTCTCATTTAACACCAGACCAACTGCGTATCAAAAGCTATGTGCGTCGCCAAGGCCGCTTATCCGCTGGACAACAAACTGCGATAGACACCAACTGGTCGCAATTTGGGTTAGAGTTTGAAGACAAGCTGTTGGATTTTACTGAACTGTTTGGCAGAACAGCGCCAACCATTTTAGAAATCGGTTTCGGCATGGGGGCTAGCTTGGCACAAATGGCTGAAGAACACCCTGAGAACAATTATATTGGGATTGAAGTCCACCGCCCTGGCGTAGGGGCTTTACTTAAGCTGGTAAAAGAAAAAGGGCTAACAAACATTCGTGTGCTTAACCATGATGCTATTGAGGTCTTAGCCAAACAAATCCCAGAAAACAGTCTTTCTGCGGTTTATTTATTTTTTCCAGACCCTTGGCACAAAAGCCGTCACAAAAAACGCCGAATTGTACAGCTAGAGTTTGCCGCCACTTTGGCAAAACATTTGCAACCTGGCGGACAATTTCACATGGCAACCGACTGGGAAGATTATGCACTACACATGATGGAAGTCATGAGCCAAGCGCCCGACTACACCAACTTGTCAGGCGAAGGCCAATACACCCCAAGACCGGATTATCGCCCGCTGACCAAATTCGAACAACGCGGCCATCGCTTAGGCCATGGCGTTTGGGATTTAATATTCGTTAAAAAAGCGCCTTAATTTCGCAAAAGCTCCCTAAATTCAACCACGCCTGGTTAAATTTAGGGGAGAAATTAAACCCAAAACCTAAGATTCAAACAAACGACTGACTTCTTTTAATAATCTCTCTTGATTACCCGGATGATTTAACAACCCTTTTAAATCAACCGACCACCGCACTTTAGCCAAAGGACCTTGCAACTGAATGGGCACTTCCATGCCGGCCAAATTCGGTAAGCTGGGCGGTGGTGTTATCACCAAACCGTTCACCTGTGCTTTCACTGCGCCAGACACCAAATCCACCTGACCAAACCCTGATCCTTTAAAGCGGTCACTGATTAAAGTCAGTTTTTGCAAACCATAGATGCCATTTTTAATTTTGCCATCCACCACCAACTCTTTAAAGGCCGTGGCATCTTTTGCGCCCGAAGTTTGGCCAGACAACAGCTTATTCAAATCGATGCCTTTAACCGCGCCCTGCTTAACATAGGCCGAAAATTGTCCGTTCATATTTTGACGCAATAACTGAGCGTTAACCCCCTGAGTTCTTAAATCAAAATATCCGTCATAAACACCCGAAACCTGAGCGTTCTGCCAACCTTCTTGTAAAAAGGCACTCAAATCTAAGCCTTTCATTTTACCTTGCCAAACATAAGCGGGCGTTTTACCGCTCACATCCAATTGCAACTTAGACTGGAGTTGCCCTTGATACATCTGCGCATCTAAAGGCGCTAAAGCCAACTGCCCCTCTTTTGCAGAAACATGAATATCAACCGCTTCAAAACGATGCTGCCAAATTTTTAATTTACCCAGTGTCAACTGACCTTGCGCATTTAAACTTCTCAAAGTTTCAATCGGCAAGGCTAAGGGCAAATAGGTTGCATTTAAGACTTCTGTTGATTGCGCTGCACTGGGTAATGCCTTGTCATCTTTAGCGTTTGACTGAGCATTAGAAGCGGCTGATTTGTCCGCACCCTCTTTAGCCGCTTGGATATGTCTGACTTGATAAATATCCATATCCAAATCATTAATATCCAAGTCAAACCCAAGGGTTTTAGAAGTTTTACTAGCGTCCTGATTCTGCCAAACCTGTCCTACCAAAGTAGCGCCATCCACCGTTAAGGCTAAATTGCGCAAGCTACTTTCTTCGGCATTGGCTTTAAAATCAAATTCACCCGCTACCTGGGTTAAGGCCTTGTCATTCACAAAGTTTAACGATGGCAAACCAATATGGCGCAACCATTTCGGCACATTAAAGTTCTCGGCTTTTAAATGTCCTTCATAAAAACCTTCCAAGCCCCAACGACCTTGCATATCCAAAGCGACCTTTGCAGGGCTCATGGTCATGAGTCCTTTTTGTAGCACCCAGCGCTGTTGCGCAAAATCCAAGCGCAAAGCCTCGCCCTCAGAAGTTAAATGCATTTCTGGCACTTGCATCTCAGCGGGCAAATTCAGGCGTATTCTGGCGTTCCAATTATTAAACTGCCATGTTTTAAGTGACGCATCCACATTTAAAGTGGTTAAGCCTTCCAAGTGCCAAGTCTGCGGCAAATCACTCGAGTGCAAGGTCATAGACAAGGACGATTGAAAAGGTTTATTGGGTGCTACATCAAAAGCCATCAAATCAATGTTACTCAAAACCATCTGTTTAGGCTCTGGCAAACCCGCTTCATACACTTGAAACAACACCTGACTGTTGTGCAGGGTTAGGCTATCGAACATCCAAAAATTAATTAAAGACTGCTCAGGTGATGGCGCAGGCGCAGCTAAAGGCACTTCTTGATCTGCCACAGCAGCATAACGCAAACCTTCTGCCAAAGGCTCTAATCCTAAAGACACTTTTTGTTGTTTTGCGGCATCATCTGTCAAAAAGCTCAAAGACTTTATGCCTTGCCAATTGCTTTTGCCGTCCACTAACATCTCTAAATTAAGATGCGCGCCTTCCAACTCGACCCCTTGCAATCGCAAGGTCTTATCCACAAATAATGCCCACAAAGACAGCTGCACTTGAACCGCTTCAATGGCTGCCAAATCTGGCGCATGAAAGCCTGCAGGATTTTTTATGCCCACTTCATGCAAGGTCAGTGAAAACGGCAGTAGCCCAACTTTTAAGTCGCCATCAATTCGGGCTTGATAGCCAGTTTTATCCGAAATCAACTTCACCAGCTGTGGTTTATATTGATTAAAGTCCATAAATAGCATGGCACTGACAAATCCCAGTGCAACTAATAAAGGTAAAACCATGGAAACCAAGGTAAAGCGTTGAATCCATACGCGTGTTTGATAAGTCATTTAAAACATCTCAAGTTAATCAGTCGTCAAAATTTTCATATAAAGGATCACAATCATCCCTGTCAACAGGTTCTAAACGCTGGGCGTTTAAATCTACCAAATAATCCACCAAGGCTTCTGCAGACATTGCCTTGCCCAAATAAGGCCCTTGCCCCCATTGACAATGCTGGCTTTGCATAAAATGCCACTGGTCGTTTGAATAAATTTGCGTGGCAATTAAAGTTTTATTTAATTGATATGCAAATGCCAAAATGGCCGCTGCCAATTGGGTATTTTCATGCATTGGCACCCGTCGCCCGTGACTTAAGTTACGCAAGCCTAAGTCTCCCACCTTAATGGCAGCAAATGGCAAGCGCGCCAACTGCAACAAAGACACGCCCTGCAAGCCAAATTGCTCAAGCACCACTTGTACCCCAAGTTCGTTCAACGCATGAATCCGCTGCGCCACATCCATCGAACTGTGATTTAGACTGCTTTCATCCAACTGCAAAATTAACAATTGCGGATCGACTTCACTTTCATGAAGTGCAGTTTCTACAAAATCGACAAAACTCTTTTGGCGAAAATGAATACCCGGCACACTGACTGCCATAGGCACAAAAAGACTCGACTGACTCAAACTCTGCTGAACTTCTAAAGCGGCTTGGAGCTGCCATTCGCTAAATTGCACCCCCAAAATAGACTGACTCAACACCGGCAACAAACTTTCCCAGTCTTGCCCCAACAAATCTAAGGATTGCTGGCATACCTGTACCTCCAGCGCAAACAGCTTGGTTTCGGCCGCATTAATAATGGGTTCAAACTGCAACTTAAGCTCATCGGCCTCCAGTGCTTCACGCAGACTTTGTTCCATGTGAAACTTTCTTTGCGCTTCTTGACCCAGAGCTTGCGAGAAAAACATCCATTGTTGGCGGCCGTTATGTTTAGCACGGTACATTGCCAAATCGGCTTTCTGCAACAAGGCTTCTGCCGTTTGGGCATCCTGCGGGCCCATCGCAACACCAATCGAACCGCCAATTTCAACCACGCCTTGCGGAATCTCAAATGGCAGCGCCAGCGCATTTAAAAGGGTTTGCGCGATGCGCTCCACCGCTTGAATGGCGGTCACCTCTTTTAACAACACCACAAATTCATCACCGCCAATGCGCGCTAAGGTATCTTGCTTACGCAGCAATGACTGCAATCGTTGCGCGACTTCAATCAATACTGCATCACCGGCTTGGTGCCCTAAAGAGTCGTTAATGGGTTTAAATCTGTCTAAATCAATGAATAAAACCGCCAGTCCAGAGGGCGAGCGTTGCAATTCTGTTAACGATTGTTGAAGCCGGTCTAAAAATAATTGGCGATTGGGTAGTTGCGTTAGAGGATCAAGTTGAGCGGACCTAGACGACAGCAATTCATGCAAAGGCGTTTGCATTAAAGTCGATTCTGACTGCTGATAAAATTGGCAAGCGGCTGCGTTTGCCGCTAATATAAGGTCTGAACGAGGGTCTACTCGCAACTCAGGACGATTTTCTAAAGGCATGTGACTCGACAACTCTTCGTTTAGCACCATCTTTTCTTCTTGTTATTAGCAGTCATTGAATTAGTTACGGGTTATTTTACGCCAAAAATATTTGCAAGACTTCATTCAAGTAAGTCTTACCCTGCTGCGTTAAGTGCAACACGCCCTCATCAATACTTGCCCAACCTTTGCTTTGCATCTCATCCAATTGCACCTGACACATCTCCAGAGGCAAGCCGGTACGCTGTTCAAACAAACTCAAAGCAAAACCCGCTTGCAATCTAAGCGTGTTGAGCATAAATTCAAACACCACTTCATCTTCCGCCACTGGCGTGGTGCGTCCGAGCTTGCCTTGTTGAATCATGTCCACATAACCACCGGGCGAAGCTGGCATTTGGGTGCGGCTAATCACCCCCAACGCCATGTCGGTGATTTTGCCATGCGCACCTGCGCCCAAACCAATATAGTCACCAAACTGCCAATAATTCAAATTATGACGGCAATTCTGACCAGGCCTGGTGAATCCTGACACCTCATAATGCTCAAAACCGGCCTCTTTAAGGCGTGCTTGGCAAGCCAACTGCATGTCCCAACTCAAATCATCCTCGGGCAATACCGGTGGGTTTTTATAAAATGGGGTATTCGGTTCCAAGGTCAGTTGGTAATGCGACAAATGCGGTGGCGCAAAACTCAAGGCCATTTCGATATCCGCCAAGGCTTCTTCAAGCGTTTGATTAGGCAGTGCAAACATCAAATCCAAATTAAAATTTTTAAAGCCAGCATCTTTGGCGGCTTGAATGGCTTTTTGTGCCTCACCAGAAGAATGAATGCGTCCTAAGGATTTGAGCTTGGTATCGTCAAAACTTTGAATCCCCATCGACAAACGATTAATGCCTGCCTCGCGAAAACCCGCAAATTTTTCATAATCGACTGTGCCCGGATTCGCTTCCAGCGTAATTTCAATGTCCGGCCTAAACCCCAACAAAGCGCGCGCTTGCGACATAAAACGCTCTAACCCCGCTTGCGACATTAAACTCGGCGTGCCACCGCCAAAAAAAATACTATGAATCGGTCGCCCCCAAATGCTGGGCAAAGTTTGCTCTAACTGACGCAATAAGGCATCAATATAAGCGGCTTCATCGTTTTGACCCAGGGTGTGCGAGTTAAAGTCACAATAGGGACATTTTTGCACGCACCAAGGGTAGTGAACATAAAGGCTAAGCGGGATGGGCTGGCTAAATTGCATGGTTAAAAGTCTTTGAAATCATTCTTTTCATCAAGTCGTCAAATGGGTCTGCTAAGATAGCATAACTTGATTTAATTTTGGGAAAAGCCATGAAATCCGATTGTTTATACATCGCCGCACGCGAACGCCACGCCGGTAGTTTAGCCATCTCGTTAGGCTTAATGAGTTTGCTACGCCAACAATATGAAAAGGTCGCTTTCTTTCGCCCTTTAGTGATTGATGCCGAAGATGCTGACTGCCATTATATGAAAGAAGTCTTCGACTTTGAAATGCCCTTGGAACGGATGGTGGGCATGACCCTTTCGGATGCGACTGAACTGCTCAGCCAAAATAAAAAACATGAGCTGTTTGAAAACCTCATCATCGCCTATCAACAACTGCAAAAAGAACATGATTTTGTCATGGTGCATGGCATGGATTTAACACGCCATGCCAGTGTCATTGACTTTGACATCAACACCGAACTGAGCAAGCATTTTAATGCGCCGTTTGTGGCGGTGCTCAATGCCCACGAAAAATCAGAGGACGAGGTTCACAAAGAAATCGAAATGGAAATTCACAGTGCCGAACAAAGCGGCGTGAGTTTATTTGCGATTTTTGCCAACCAAGTCAGCCACATGCTTTCGCCCGAAGACTGCCAAACGGTTTCCGAGCAATGGCCTGTGCCGGTTTTTTATCTGCCTTATTTACAAGACCTCAACACCCCCACCGTAAAAGAAGTGTGCCAAGCACTGGACGGCAAACTCCTGCTTAATGCCGAGGCGCCGCTTAATCGTTTGGTCAAACGCCCCACCGTGGCGGCCATGACGGTGGAAAACTATTTAACCCGTGTTAAAGAAGGTGATCTGATCATAGTGCCTGGCGATCGCACCGACATTCTCACTGCGTCTGTGATGAGTATTTATTCGCGCAATTTGCCCAATATTGCTGGCATTTTTCTCACCGGCGGGCTGATTCCGTCCAAAATCATTATGGATTTATTGGAAGGTTTTCAGGCCACTGACATTCCCGTGGTATCGGTTGAAGCCGACACCTATCCCAGCGCCATGCGCGCCCATGCGGTGCGCGCCCATTTGTTTGCCGAAAACGAGGGGAAAAACCATTTGGCATTAGGGTTGTTTGATCAGTATGTTAAAAAAGACTGTTTGCTGGCCAAGTTTGTCACCAGCCAGAAAAAAGTCACCACACCGATTATGTTTGAATACAGCTTGTTTGAGCGTGCCAAACAAGATTTGCAAACCATTGTCTTGCCCGAGTCCAAAGATGAACGCATTCTACGCGCCTGCGAAATTCTGTTGCGCCGCCAAGTGGTTAACCCCATTTTGCTGGGCAAAGCTGACGAAATTCACTATCAATGCAATTTGCTCGGCATTAACCTAGACGGCATTACCATTATCGACCCAGATACCAGCGAATGGAAAGGTGCGTTTATTAATGAGTTTTACGAAATGCGTAAAGCCAAAGGCATGACCTTGGACTTAGCCCGTGACTCTATGGCGCATGTGAGTTACTTTGCCACCATGATGGTTTACAAAGGCTTGGCCGACGGCATGGTTTCTGGTGCCACCCACACCACCGCCGACACGGTGCGCCCTGCATTACAAATCATCAAAACGCAACCGGGTATCTCGCTGGTGTCCAGCGTTTTTTTTATGTGCTTTAATACCAGAGTTTTGGTGTATGGCGATTGTGCGGTCAATCAAAACCCCAATGCTGACCAACTCTCAGAAATCGCCATCAGCTCTGCACTCACCGCGTTGCAATTTGGCATAGAACCCAAAGTGGCTTTATTGTCTTATTCCACCGGCGAATCTGGGCATGGCGACGAAGTCGATAAAGTCAGAACCGCTGCCCAACTGGCGCACCAAAAACGCCCCGACTTAGAAATTGAGGGCCCGCTGCAATATGATGCGGCCATTGATGCGGAAGTCGCGCGTCAAAAAATGCCCAACAGCACGGTTGCCGGACAAGCCACGGTATTTGTCTTCCCCGATTTAAACACCGGTAACAACACCTATAAAGCGGTACAACGCGCCTCGGGGGCGATTGCCATTGGCCCTGTTTTACAGGGACTTAACAAACCGGTCAACGATTTGAGTCGTGGTTGCACCGTTGACGACATCGTTAATACGGTGGCCATCACTGCCATTCAAGCCCAACAAATGGAGCAACCCTCATGAAAATTCTTGTCCTAAATGCTGGCAGTTCATCCCTTAAATACAGCCTATTTGTGGGCGCCGATTCCCACCTTGCGCTGCATGGTTTGATTGAACATCTTGGCGAAACACCTCACGAAGTCACCGGCATCACCAAAACCCATGCGGATGCCCTGCTAGAAGTGGAAGCACAACTCTTAGAAGCTGGATTAGTCAAACACTTAGGAGATTGTGATGCCGTGAGCCATCGTGTGGTGCATGGCGGCGAAGCTTTTCATGAGGCGACCTTGGTCAATGAAACCGTGATGCAAGCTATTGATGACCTAAGCCAGCTTGCGCCCTTGCATAATCCAGCAAACCTGTTGCCCATGCGAATTTTGGCCGAAAAATACCCAGGCCTGGTGCAAATTGCCGTGTTTGACACGGCTTTTCATCATACTTTGCCAGACTATGCGTTTCATTATGCACTTCCCAAAGACCTGTACGAACAACACCAAATTCGCCGTTATGGTTTTCATGGCACCAGTCATCAATACATCGCCAAAACCTTGGCCGATATTTTAGAACTGCCAGATGATGAAGTGCATTTGATATCGCTGCATTTGGGCAATGGCGCCAGTGTTTGTGCCATTGAACACGGCGAAAGCATCGATACCAGCATGGGTTTTACCCCGCTTGAAGGCTTGGTGATGGGCACACGCACGGGCGATCTTGACCCTGCGATTCCGTTATATTTAATTCGCCAACTCGGCTACAGCGCCGCTGAAGTAGACCATCTGCTTAACAAAGAAAGTGGCTTAAAAGGTCTGTGCGGATTTAATGATATGCGTGATGTCATTGATGCGGCCAATGCCGGAGATGGCGATGCCCAGATGGCGTTAGATTTATTTACCTACCGAATCAACAAAATTGCCGGCAGTTATTTGGCGGTGATGGACGAAGTAGATGCACTGGTGTTTACCGGTGGTATCGGTGAGCATGCACCCATGGTGCGCGAGATGATTTTAAATGGCTTCTCAACGCGCTTGGGCATCGAAATTGATTACGCAGCCAACGAAACTGCCAGAGGCATGACTTGCATCACACTCCCCAGCAGTCGCATACAAGCTTGGGTCATTCCAACCGATGAAGAGTTCGAAATTGCCCAACAAACCCTGGATGTTTTGCAGGGTTAAAACCTGCTTTAAAACTCAAAAAAAGCCCCAAAATTAACCAGCGGTAACATTTGAGGCTTTTTATGGCTAAAAGACTAAGCCGTGGTATTGATATTTTTACCCAAATTGTCGGGCAAGCCTTGTGATGTAGGCGGGGTTGGCAAACTGTTGATTAAAGCAAGCGCACCTTCCGTTTGCACATCCATGGCTTTTTTAAGCATGCTGACTTGAACATTTTGTTGTGCATAGACTTCTTGCTGCGCCAGAGCTGCGTTAACCGCGCCATTTGCTGAGATTTCCATATTGGACTCCTTTCAGTAACCTGCTACATAACTTAATTTTCACATTAAGCACTTCAGGTTATTTTTAATAAAAACTTTCCAGTTAGGATAACGGCCAAGTTTGCTAAAACTTAAGTCCAATTTGTGCCTTTGGCAAACGCATCCATTTGGTGTTAATATGTGAAAATTATAGTGCGCTAAGCTGTCCTAGATTAACCCATACGATGAGCAATTCCGTGATTAAACCTCGTGCTTTTGGCAATTTATTACTTATAAAACTCGCGCTCATCAGTTTTGCGTCGATTTTCGTTGCCATAGCTGTGACTGGCGCAACGGTTTTCGCGATTATGGGCACGGTTGTCAAAAATGACATCAAACAAATTCAATGGCTTTCGGCCAAAGAAATTGATGATCATTTAGCCACTGGCTGGACACCCACCAATGTCGCCGCCCTGTTTCATCATTTAAATGTTGCCTATCCTGAACACAACTTTGCGTTAATCAAATCCCCAACGCGCGATCAAAATGAGCGTGAAAAACTGTCTTCCAATATGAAGAACTTGCTTAATCAAATTGAAACTCAGCAAACGCACCTGACTGAAATCAGCCTAATGAAAGGCAGTATTGTGGGCGGCACTCCGATATTTTTTGAATCAAAATGTCTCAAGTGTCATCAAGGCACCGCTAAATTAGGCGAATATGCCGGCACACTGCTTTTTAACACCCCCATGTCTGGCTATAAAATCTCGCTGGGTACGGGCATTTTATTTATGGTCGTCTTTCTGTTGAGTTTTTTATTGTTAGCGTCATTACTGCTAAAACATTTCTTGGAAAACACCATTACTCAACCGCTAAAACTGATTTCTAATCAGCTAGGTACCATTCGTTTAGATGAACAACTAGAATGGCAGCGTAACCCGCATGCCATCTTAGAAATTGATGATATTGATGCGGCTATCCATACCAATATTGCGCAATTTAAAAATATCTACGACAAACTCGATGCGGTTCAAGTCACCGAACATGAAACAGGCTTCTTCTTAGCCAATCACTTTAATGAAGCCTTAAAATTTGAAATCTATCGGTGTCAGCGTTATCAACATCAATTCTCGCTCATCACCATCAAATTGCACAGCATTGAAGATTTAGATAAAACGCAAAATCGCACCATGCAACAAAAGTTGCTGACCTTTTCACAGTTAGTACGCGAACACATTCGTAACTCTGATATGCCCTTTAGAATTTCAGAAAACCTATTTGTGTTACTAGCGCCTGAAATGGATGAAGCGACCGTGGTCGAGTTCCACAAAAAACTCATCAATCGCTTTTGCGACCCTGACTGTCAAAATGATGTGAAATTGGCTTATAACATTACCGTCGGCTATGCGACTTATCCAGATGATGCGATTGAAAGCAAAGGATTAACCAGAGCGGCTTTAGAACGCATGGGCAAATAACCCTAGCAGCAACTTAGTGTTAAGTTAGGTTAAATAGGCTTAAGCTTAAGAGTTGAGTAAGTTTCTTTGCCTAGATATCTGCGTTAGGATTTCTTTTCCAGCTGCAAAATGGCTTCTTTGTAAGTCAGCGCAGCGCGCCCTTCTTCCCCTTCTGCCTCGTAGCATTTTGCGAGCGCATGAAAAGTTTCTAACTCGGCTCGCAACTTTAAACTCTGCTTTAAAAAATGCTGACCTTGACCCCATAATTGGCTCATACAAGCCAAACGACCAAGCGTTAAAAATAACACCGGATTTTCCGGTTGGGATTTTAACCAGGTTTCTGCCTTTTTAAGGCGTTCAAACGCAGGCCCTAAGGTAATGCGACCATATTGGTAAACCAATCGATCATCCCAGTGTTTGCGCAGATTTTTTTCAATGGCTTGTGCCAAGCCCACTTCTTGCCCCCAGCCCAAACGCTTTTCAACATACTCCGCCAATACCGCTGGCGACTGTTGAACCGCAGAAGACAGACTGCTCCAGAGCGCTTCTAAAGCTTCCACAGAAGTGGCATTCATTAACTTACCTGACACCAATCTTTCTTCTAAGGCTTGAATCTCTAACTTAGGCAAGGCGCCGATTTTTTTTAATTTGGGCAATAATTGTTCAACCTGCGCCCAGTCATTTAGGGTTTCGCAAACGCCTGCGTATTCTTTGAGTAATAATCGATGACTGGGATTTTGCTCATGCAATTCCGCCAAAATGGCTTGGGCAATTTCTGGCTGTTTGTCGCTGAGCAAGCGGCTCTCGACCAACCCAATCGTTATATATTCATCTGGGAAACGACGGCGCGCTTCAGCCAAATATTGTTCTCGGCGGTCATAAGCGGCTTGATTATGCGCCATTTTGGCGGCATTTAAATAGTGTACCAACCCAACTTGTGAGGTTTTTGCCGAACGCAGTAACTGACGCTCGGCAGTTTTCCAATCTCCATACTCTAACGCCAACATGCCTTGCGCCATAGACGACTCCGCCTTGCTGTAAAGTTTGATTTGGCGACGACGACGCCAAAAGGCTGGAAAACCGATTAAGTTCATCACCAAACGCACCACAAAATAGCTGAGCACAAAAACCACCAAAAAAACTGCTAAGGCAAAGGTCATGGAGGTTTCTATGACCCAATCTTGCCAAACCATCGACACTTGGCCATTGTCCAAAAGTGCCAGACTGGTCACTAGGGTTGCCACAAAAAGTGCTAAGCCCCATTTGGTTAAATGACTCATAATGCATTCACCACGCTTAAGGGTTGTAGTGCTTTAAATTGCACAGACTCATAGGGCTGTAATAAGCTGTCTAATTCTGCCTGGTTTGATGTTGGCCAATACTGGCTAACATAGGTATTGAGTTGCGTTAAGGCCTGCTGCTTTTTGATTTCAGAGCCAGATTGCATTGCCCAATCCAACTGCTCTACCCACAAATAAGCACGCTGTAACAACACATCTTGCATCAGGCTTTGCTCAACACGCGTGAGGTCTTGATCAGATTCGCGCTTTTTAACGGTAAATACCGATGCAAATGCCTGTTGCAAACGCTGCCAGGGCGAAAGTGTTTCTGGGGTTTGAATGTTTGATTCTTCTGACAGCGGCATTTTTAGCGCTGTGTTTTCTGGGTTCGCCGCCTGTTTTTGTTGCGACTGTTTTGACAACCAGACTTTTAAGGCACTAGATGCCTCAGGTTTCCATAGCGCAGTAGCCATTGTTGTATTCAGATTATCTAAACGCGCCAAGTCTTCTCCGATAAGACGCATCAAGTGCATTTTTTGTGAAAAATCACTTAAGCCCGCCGCCTGTTCTAAGGCCTGCAAACGCTGTTGGGTTTGGACAATATTGCCCGCTAATAACCATTGCGTGTTGATTTCTAAAATCCACTTTTGCAACTGCATTTCACTTAAGGGGTCCGTTTTTTCAGGTGCTTTTTGCGCTAACTGCTGGTCTTTGAAGGCAAATAAATCTGTCAGCTGTTGCCCCATTGATTGCAGACGCTGTTGCACGGCTTCTGGCAGACTCTCATCATTCGGTTTGGCTAAACTTTGATTGGCTAACCAGTCTTGTAAGGTTTTTTGAGCTTCATCCAAAACTGTTTTGGCCTGGCTTTGCGCGGATAAAGAAAAATCAGTGACTTGGCTTTCAAGCGTTTTAAGCTGAGATTTTAAATTTTCTAAATCGGCCTGCGAAACCAAAGGTTTATTTTCTAAAGCCAAGGCAGCCTGTTGTTGCGCCTCTAAAGACTGTTGTAAATCGGATTGTTTGCTTTGCAAGGTTTCTTGCACATGAGATAACTGTGCCACTTGTGATTGCAGTTGATTGATTTGCTCTATCTGCCAATCTTGGTCTTTTTGCTTGAGCCACAACACTAAAATCAGCAACAAAACTGAAAAACCCAAAATCAACTGCAAATAGTCAGAAAACTTTTGGGGTAGCAAGGCACTTAAAACCGAATTTTTCTCAGGGTTTTTTGTTGATTTGGACGCTGCGGACTCCTGATGAAAGGTATCAAAAGGTCTCGAATCCGCGCGTGGCTCTTCGTCCACTAACTGCGCATCCAAAATGCGTCTATTGGCTTTCGGTGTAATGGTTTCACTTTTCATGTTGACTGTCGCCTTTTGCTCCAAACACCTTGATCACTTTAAACATTGCGTCTTTCGCGCAAGTAATCAATGGCATGTAAAATTCCTAAATCGCTTTGAATCGGCACCACTTCAATGGCGCCTATCCAACCCGCTTCGCGGCAATGATTTTTAATGCGCTCACTGAAAACGACGCTTTCTTGTTGCAAAGCCCATTGCCAGGCTTCAGATGCTTCATGCAACTTGATTTGAGATTGAAAGGCATCAAAACTGCCTTGGCTGCTGAATAACAGCATGGGCTCTGGCTGCGTTTGAAACCTTTGCCAAACCTCTGCACACCAAGGGGCTATTTGGCGTTCATATAACGACCAGGCGCACACTTGCGCACCCCGAATTTTCAGTTCATTGGCCAAGGTTTCTCTGCCGCCCAAGCCTTTCAAAATGAGCACTTTAGCATCGCAAAGTGATTGAAAAGCTTCACTGGCCAGTAAACTTTCCGAGTCAAACTGCGCATGCAAGGGTTGTTGAGTTGGCAAACCAGCATTTATTAGCGCTTTGGCAGTGGCTTCACCAATGGCATGAACCCGTGGGGCTGAAGGCATGCTTAATTGCTGTTGCAACGCTGACCATTCTGGCGCTAAGGCTTCAGCAAAATGCTGCACCGCATTGACACTGATAAACACCCAGTGATCAACCCTAAATAAACTCTCTAAAGATAGGCTAGGTTGGCTTGCTGCCTGTTCAGCCGATAACACGCGAGAAGTTTCAAACTGCGGCAACGCCAGTGCGGCGATATGCAAACTGGGACAGCTTAAAGCCAATCCCCCTTGCGAAGCCACTAAGGCGTTTAAGCCATCTGCTTGACGAGCCGGACGGGTATTCAACAAAGTAAAACTGGCCATGCACAGTCCTCGTTTAGTCGTTGTCGGCCAACTTAGCCCTTTGAATGGGTTCCGTAAACCTCTGCCAAAATTTCTGCTGCACCCTGCGACAGTAAATTTTCTGCGACCGCAATACCCAAGGCTTCTGGGTCATCCACAGAACCCATTTGTTCATTTGTTAGCAAGGTTTTGCCATCTAAGGTGCCAACTAGGCCTCTTAAGCGAATGTCATCTTCACCAATCAACTCCGCAAACACCCCAATCGGCACCTGACATCCGCCTTCTAAACGATGGTTCATAGCGCGTTCTGCACGCGTTCGAATCATGGTTTCTGGATGGTTCAACACTTGAATCAAATCCCAAACATCTTGATCTCTTTCAAAGTATTCAATGCCCAGAGTGCCCTGAGTGACGGCGGGCAAACAGACTTCTGGGGCAATTTCATGACGAATACGCTCACCCAACTCTAAACGCTGCAGCCCAGAAGTCGCTAAAACGATGGCATCATATTCACCCGCATCTAACTTACCTAAACGCGTGCCGACATTGCCGCGCAAGTCACGCACATCCAAATCTGGGCGTTGCGCTAGCAGCTGTGCTTTGCGTCGCAAACTGGAAGTGCCTAAAATAGCACCTTGTGGCAAGTCTTCAAAACGCTTAAATCGGTTGGACACAAAGGCATCTGTCGGTGCGTGACGCTCTAAAATGGCGCCCAACGCAAAACCATCGGGTAATTCCATCGGAACATCTTTCATTGAATGCACGGCAATATCTGCATCACCATCCATCATGCGCTCTTCGAGTTCTTTGGTAAACAAACCTTTGCCACCAATTTTAGCCAAAGGTACATCGAGTATTTTGTCGCCTTGGGTGCTCATCGGTAAAAGCTCAACCGTTAGACCTGGGTGGGCTTTTTCTAACTGGGCTTTCACAAATTCCGCTTGCCACATGGCTAAAGGACTTTTACGAGTTGCGATTCTGAGCTTTTTTTTCATAATTCTTCTTTTTTTGAGACCATAGTTGAATCAGACCATTTTACTGAAAGTCATGTGGCATTTGGATTAAAATGTTTTGTAAACAATGACTCCCTGACTAAAAGGAATAAAAATGCTTCAGTTGAGCAAAACTTTTTCACGCTTAATCGGTTTGATTTTGATGTTTGGATTGGGTTCTGTGCAGGCCCAAAGCGGAAAACCTGAAAACGCCTTGCCTGAATTAACCAATCTGCAAGCAGTCGCGCAAGAAGCCAAACAGAAAAACTTGCCGATTATGTTGATGTTTGGCGCAACCTGGTGTGACTTTTGCCATACCTTACGCCACGAAGTCCTTGACCCAATGGAATTAGGAGGCCTGTATCAAGGCAAGTATGTTGTTATGCGCCACATAGTGATTGACCACGAATTGACCATGCCTGGCTTTGATGGCAAACCGCTGAATATGCGAACTTGGTCAGACAATATTCACGCCGACCTAACGCCCACCTTGGTGTTTTTTGATAGCCAAGGCAAAGAAATCGCGCCTCGCATCGTGGGTATTTCAAACTTAGATATGTATGCCGCTTTAATTCATCAGCGTCTAAACCTGGGTTATCAAGCTTTAAATAATCCCATTCGCTTACCCGCCATGCCAGAACAGTTGAAGTAACTTTGTAAACCCTCACCAGGATTGTTGCTGAATTTCAGCCATAAAAGTCTTTATAATATGCCCAATCCTGACCAAATCTTGACTTTTGCCCCTGCAAAAGCACTGTCTTTAAAGAGAATATTATGAGCAATCAGCACAACCAAGAAAAACTTTCTAGCGCGCGTTTTAGTGAATCTACCGATGCTTTTGTTGAAGAGTTTACCGCCTCAATTCAATTTGACCACCGTATGTATCGCCAAGACATTGAAGGGTCTGTGGCACACGCCAAAATGCTGACCGAAGCCGGTATTCTGAGTGCCCAAGAATTGTCCGATATAGAAGCAGGCCTGGTTAAAATTTTGGCTAAAATTGAAGCTGGCGAAGTGCAATGGTCCATTAAGCAAGAAGACATTCACATGAATATCGAATCATTGTTGACTGGCTTGATTGGCATTACCGGTAAAAAATTGCACACGGGTCGCTCGCGTAATGACCAGGTGGCGACCGACATTCGCTTGTATCTACGCGACGAGATTGACATGATTTTGCCAGAGCTTAAGCGTTTGCAGCAGGGCATTTTAAGCCTTGCCGAGCGTGAATTTGACACCATTATGCCAGGCTTTACCCATTTGCAAACCGCACAGCCTGTGACTTTTGGCCACCACATGATGGCTTGGTTTGAGATGTTGAAGCGCGATGTGGAGCGCTTGCAAGACTGCCGCAAACGCGTTAATACTTTGGTATTGGGGTCAGCGGCTTTGGCGGGAACAACTTATCCCATTAACCGTGAAACCACGGCGCGTTTGTTAGGGTTTGAGCGTATTTCAGAAAACTCTTTAGATGGTGTTTCGGATCGTGATTTTGCGATTGAATTCACAGCTTTTGCCGCCACCTTAATGATGCATTTATCGCGTTTTTCAGAAGAGTTAGTCTTATGGTCTTCGGCACAATTTCAGTTTATTGATCTACCCGATCGTTTTTGCACCGGCTCTTCCATCATGCCGCAAAAGAAAAACCCGGATGTGCCCGAACTGGTGCGCGGAAAATCTGGGCGTGTCTATGGCCATTTGATGAGTTTGCTGACGCTGATGAAGTCACAGCCTTTAGCCTATAACAAAGACAACCAAGAAGACAAAGAACCTTTATTTGATACCGTGGACACCGTTAAAGGCAGTTTGCGTGCTTTTGCCGATATGGTGCCAGCCATTATTGTTAAACGCGAAAACACCTATGAAGCGGCCAAACGAGGTTTTTCGACCGCAACGGACTTGGCTGATTATTTGGTACGCAACAAAGGCATGGCTTTCCGCGACTCTCACGAAGTGGTGGGATTGGCGGTGGCACATGGTGTTAAAACCAAGCAAGATTTGTCTGAGATGTCGTTAGAAACTTTGCAAGGTTTTTGCGCTGACATTACCGAAGATGTGTATGAAGTACTGACTTTGGAAGGTTCTGTGGCAGCTCGTAATCACTTGGGAGGCACTGCGCCTAATCAAGTTAAAGCCGCTATCGAACGCGCCAAAGCCGATTTGTAAATTCTCTTCGCTTAAACAACAAAGCCGCTTTTAGCGGCTTTATTATTTAGAGCATTTGAAAAGTTTGGGCTATTTTATGCCGGCTTTCAAAGAGCCATAGCGCACCACTTTATTACGGCCGGTTTGCTTGCCATGATATAAGGCTTGGTCAGCTTTATCGAGCAACTCAACTTCATTACCGGACATTTGCTCTGGATAAGACACCAAGCCAATGCTCACGGTTAAATCAATTTGCTGATCGCCATCTTTAAAAATGGTGTCGTTTACTTGATGGCGAATGCGCTCACATACCACCTCTGCATCGCCACAAGATGCACCATGTAAGACCAGCAAAAACTCTTCGCCACCGTAACGCACCACGATATCGCCATCGCGTAATGCCTTTTTAATAATGGCTGCAATCAAGACAATAACCTTATCGCCCACCAAATGCCCATAGGTATCGTTCACTTTTTTGAAGTGATCAATATCCACCATGGCCAAACTGAGATTTGAACGATCTCTAACAGAACGAGAGAAATCTTCTTTTAAACGCTCCATTCCAAATCGGCGATTGTAGACATTGGTTAAGCCATCTACTGCGGCGAGCTTTTGGAATTTTGAGTGAATCATGGCGTTATTCAATGCCAAGCCTAAACTTCGGCTAAACAGCTGTATCAGTTGTTCTGTGCGCTCATCAGAAGGATGTGCCCCCGTTGCAGCGACCAAAACACCCAAATTGACGCCTTTAAACTCGATAGGCTCAATAAACACTTCTGAAGGTTTAAATTCGGTGAGCACGCCATCCAAGTCAATATTATTGGGCAAGATTAAATGAGTCGACTTGCCTTTTTTAAGCGTGCGCACGACCACATCATGCATGGTTAAATTATGGGCATTCAAAATGCCTTGCGAAGCGATTAAATCCAACTCACCGCCTTGCACGACCAAAATTGCGCCGGCTTCTATATGGGTGGATTCGATGAGTAAATCGAGCGTTCTGTCGGCTAAAGAATCGGTTTCTAAGTTTTCAGACATCACTTTTGAAAAACGGTTGTAAACCCGCTCCACTTCATGCGCTTGAATTAAGGCCTGCAACAATTGATTATAGGCATGTGCACTGACTCCAATTTCATCATTAGACATGACTTCAATGCGACAAAACCCTTCTTCACAGCGCGCGTTTTGATCTAAAAAACTTTTATTGTCTAAACCATTGGCGATTTCTTGCATCTTATGAGATAGCAGTTTTAAATGCGGACGAATCACCGTAGAGATAAGTAAAAAGCTCACTAAGCCAACCATTTGACCGGCAATTTGCGTCACGATAAAGAAATCCCAATGCATCACTTGCGCTTCAGGAAAGCCATACCACACCAAAAAGTATGGAAAAGAGACGCCGATTAAGACGCCCACAGCCTGCATAAATAAAAACTGATCTAGAAATATACTTTTGGTTAGACGCGGCGTTCGCATAAAACTCACCTTATTAAAGGGTAAAACCGGATTAAATTAATCTGCAAACTGCATCACAGAACGAACCACTTGGCCTTGATGAGAGAAACTATTCAATGCGGCCAAATCAATTAAGCAGGCCATGCCCATAATCTCATAACCCACTTCCTCACACAGTTGCGCAGCCGCGCCCATAGAACCACCAGTGGCAATGAGGTCATCAAACAAAATCACTTTTTTACCATCACCCTTTTGCATTTCTAAGCGGTCAGACCCATACTCCAATCCATAGGAAATTGAGGCATAAACATTGGGCAATTTGCCTGGTTTGCGAACCTTAACACAGCCTTTATTATGCTTATAAGCTAAGGCGGAGGCAAAGATAAAACCGCGAGATTCTATGCCGATTAAATAATCAACATCTGCCCACTCTTGTTCGCTAAAGAGTTCTGACATGGCATCAATAGTTTCTTTAAAATGGTGTTTTAAGAGCGGCGAGATATCTTGAAATAAAATACCTTCTTTGGGAAAGTTGGGAACGGCATCTAAATATTGCGCCAATGGATGCGGTTGCTTTGCTTGAGTCATGGTCATAATTCGCTTTGGCTAAAAATTAGAAAAAGATTATCTTACAGTAAACCATTTGGGTAAAATGAAAAAAACTTATTGGGTTGTTTGTGGATTCAATCAGACCATTATGAATAGCTAAAGAAGATTCTATGCATCTAATCGAAAAATCCTACGAAAAAAAAGCTTTATTAGATTTGCCGCCCAATGCGAGAGATGTGGCTGAAGATTTATTAACGCGTTATTCCTTAGCACAACTTTTGGCGCTGCAAGAACAAGTCACGCCACCCCAAGCTGAGCAACTGCTGTTGCAAGAACATCATGCCCCTGTTCATCACTGGATGAACATTTTAAAAGCCACGCTTTTGGCCAAAACCACTTATTTTTTACCCAGTAAGGACATGAGCCAGGCGCAGATTTTGTATTTAATCAAATGTGCTTGTACCAATGCAGACTATCCGTTGGGAGAGTACAGTTTGGCAGATATTATTGAAATTTCTAAACCTGAAATGCGTGCGTTCAGTGAATGGCTAAGTCACATGGCCAACTTATTGATGGATAAAAAGAAAACCTAAAATAGTCTAAGTTGAGTTAAATTAGTTTAGGCTTGTTTGATAGAATCGGCCATCAAAGCTTTGATATTGGAAGCGGCAGGCTCATAACCATAATGCGCCGCCAGTCCAAACCAATAACGCGCTTGGGCGATATCTTTATTAACGCAACTGCCTTTCCAATAACACATACCCAGCTTATTCTGAGCAGGAAAATGCCCCCTTAAAGCCGCAAAGCGATACAGTTTGTGAGCTTGTTCAGGATTTTTTTCGGTACCTAAACCTTCTTCAAACATTCTGGCCAAATTAAACGCCGCATAAGGGTTGCCCTTTTGAAACGCTTGATGAAAATTATTCATGGCTTGTTCATAAGACTGCCTAACTGGAGAGCCTTTTTCGTACATTAAACCCAAATTGTTTTCAGCTCGGGTATAACCATGAAAGGCGCAGTTTTCATATAAATTAAACGCGGTTTCCAAAGCCCCTTGCGCTTCATACAAGGTTGCTTGTTTGAACAAGGCATACAAATAATGAGAATTCGCCAAAGCCTCTAAACTGTCCTGAGGAAAGTCACTTTTAGCCTCTTGCTCATTTGATGAAGGTTGGCGCATCTCTTTTGGAAGGGTTTTATCCACCAACCACTGCTCTAAATCAACCAGGCCTAGTCGTTTTTGAGGGTCTTTTTGTGTCATCCAACGAATTAAAAATTGCCAATCTTTGGGTAGCTTTTGTAATTTGCGCGGTGCGTTAAAAGCATGGGCATACAACTGATCCGTCATGGAATGGGCTTCATTCAAACGATAAATGTGCTTAGCAGTTAAGGCAAAATACAAAGTGCATCCCAAAGCATAAACATCACTGGCATCGGTATACTCGCCATTTAAGCGCTCCGGTGCACTATAGCGTTTATCACCCACCATTAATTCCGTTTCATAAGACGCAATGCCTGGAATGGCTTTGCTCCAATCCACCAAATAATAGCGACCCTTGCCCCAGATAATATTATCCGGACAAACATCTCCATGAATAAACCCAACTTCATGAACCCGCTTTAAGGTTGACAACATATTCGACAACAGCAACCGAGCCTTTGAGTCCGACAAGCCACCCTTTTTATCAACCTGCTGTTGCAAAGATTTCTTGCCCACAAAATCAAAAAACTGCAGATAACTAAAACCTTGTTTACGGATTTCATTAAATCTCGGAAAATCCTCAGAAAACTGATTGAGATACAGCAATAAGTCTTTTTCGCGTTTTAATGCAAAGTGGTGATGTGTTCGATCAACGACACGAATGGTCTGGACTTTCTCAGCGTCAAGCTTAACCTGAGTTGCTTTAAAGACAGAGGCAAACTCCCCTTGCCCTAGCGGCTCAATATCCGTAAGGTCATGCTGGATGAAGATGGGGTTTTTAGGATTCCCCCCAGTGTCACCATTTTTGTTGGTCATGTGCACGCGTTAAAGCCTGTATTAAAAAGTAAAAAGGCACTTCCCTCTAGTGAAGGAAATGCCTTTAAAACTTGCCTTTATTTACTGGTCCGTATAGTCGTATTTATTGTCATCTAAATCAACCGTGGTATCTCTTACAGGGTTAAGATCAAACACTGAGTTGTCTGCCGAAACCTCTTCAGTAGGTGTTTCAACAACCGGTTCAGCGAGAGTTTCTTCAGAGTCTGCTTGAGCCTCTAGGTAAACATCTAAAGAATCCGAAGAAACCACTTCACCATCATTAATCACATCACTCAAATCAAACTCATCAATTTCAACTTCAGTCATGTCAGTCTGATAGTTCACATCTGATTCAGGAATAATAACTGCGTCTGATTGGTCGTATAAGAACTCGTCTAAACTTTCTTCTTCATTTTCAAACTCGGCATTAGCTTCTTCATTTGCAGTTGTCGATTCATCCTCATCTAAAACTTGTGTTTCAACTAGTGTAGTATCTAAGGCTAGTTCAACTTCTTCTAAACTATCAGCATCGTTAACCTCTACAATGCTTTCATCCTGAGTTGATTGCTCAACGGTAGATTCTTCGGTTTGATCTAAATCCGCTATATCAACAAGGTTTTCGTCCGAAATCACTTCATCGCTTAATACCTCTATGGATTCTTCAGAGTTTGACATAAAGTCAGTCAAATCAACCCCAAAATCGCTCAGAGTAATGAGGTTTGTCGCAGGAATTTGCCCTGCTCCAAAGCTTAGTACAAGCTGATCGCCAAGATATAAATTGATGGTGTCGTTTTCGTCATACGAAATCAAACCATCAATGATTTCACCAGACAGACCTGATGAGGTTTCATATCGAAGCCCTTCAGGAGCTTCTGTTGCAAAAGTTGCTACTTTAATAGAATCATCGATATGTTCATCAAATTGGGTCACATGGCCATATTGTTCCAGCATTTCTTTAACATGTTGCATGGCCGTTTCTTCAGACAAGCTGTCAATACCTGCTTGAGCAATAACATCACGAACCTCTTGCTCTGAAGCTGTCATAAGATTGAGATCATTCCCCATAAATTGCTGATGGACTTCATCCGTTATCAAAATACCATTTGAACCGTCTTGATCATTATCTAACGACTGTAAAAACACAGCCATATTTTCTACATATTCATTATTTAAATCACCAAGCTGAACATTTGCTAAGTCCTGTAAAAATAGCAATCCACCATCTAGATTTTCTGAGGTCTCAGTACCAATAAGTACATCACCAATGAAGAAACTAACGCTATCACCCTCATGATAAGTAAACCGGCCCAAAGCATCAGTTTTACCCATATCTCCTGAACTTGAAACATAGATAAGACCTTCGATAACACCGTCAATCAAAGTAGCGGTTCGAACCGCCGTATCACCACTATTTGTTTCAGTAGAAGTTGCTGTCACCGTAATATGGATAGAATCATTGGGGTCATTTACTAATTCTGTGGCGCTGATTAACTTCAAACCGACCAACTGTTCAACCGTTAATGTTGCAGTACCACCTGAGATACTAATTTCATCTCCAGCTGAATTAGTTAAAGATGTATTATTGGGCAGCCCATCAATGCTTATAGAAGAAATCGTTTCACTGCTATCATTTACTGATGCGTCTATGTCGATAACATATTCATAATTTGATTCAGTTTCACCTGTTAAGATTGTTGCTTTAAAATCTTTTATCTTGAAACTAGTTCCAGAGCTGTCATCAATTGATATTTTCACTTGATCAAATGATTGGTCACCTGTATAGCTATAACTTCTTGCATGGTTATCATTGTTATTGTTCGTTAAAGAATCTAGAGAAACCGTTTCAACTAAGTTTCCATCTTTATACAATTCAACACTACCACCGTCTTGACTCGCTTTGTAATCTTCTATTCTGATTGTAAAACTTGTCGCATCCCCTTTTAAGTCATAGGTTTTTTCTGCAAGCTTATTAGCTTTTAACTCAAAATCATTTGTATCGTGGAAAGTATCCTGTTCTGTAAAAGTAGAGACTAACTCTGGAGTTCCTGTTTTTACCGTTAGGTTAGGCACGGTTGCTGTATTATCAACATCTACATTGATGGTTACTTCAAAACTGGTAGTGTCTCCATCAGCATCTTTAGCACTAACAGAAAAGACTTTACTAACATCGCTTAAAAATTCATTGCTATTGGCAATATAGTTATATTCACCCGTCACAAAATTAACCAACAAGGTTCCTTGACCACCTATTGCTAAGCCATTTTCTGGGAAGCTAGAAGCATCATAACTAGTGTCATCAACCGTAATAGACTGAATATGAATTTGAGGATCTCCACCGCTAATGTTATCTAGCAGGTTCCCTGTTAAAACTGTTTCAGCGATATTTTCAACCGCATCATCTAAATCACTTACATCACTGACGTAAACAGGCTCTTCGTTAGAAGAAACAATCTGATTTAATATGTCTAAACTGTTAACATTAATACCATAGGCTTTAACCATATCAACCGTATTATTAGCAAAATTCTGCCATGTTGTTTGATAAGACTTAAAGTCAGTTTTATAAGCATCATAAGGATCTCCGTCTCCAAAATAGAAGACGATATCCTGGTCTGCTTCAGGTACATTCCCAGAGTAAGCATCCACGACTAGACGCAACCCTTGTTCAGGATCTGTACCAGATTTATCGGTATACAAACTACCACCAGCATCATAATTACTGACATTATTAATCCAGCTTGTTTGGCTTGCTCCATTACCCCAGAACTGCACAATATTTATATTGACTGATCCTAATCCGTCATATTGACTGATGATTTTTTCAATGGCATTTTCGGTTAACGATAAATCCTCGTTACTCATGCTGCTTGATACATCAACAATAAATGTAAGATTCGAAGTAATATTTTCAAAAGTTAATGTTTGTGATTCATCTTCACCTTCTGGTTTTAGGTCAAGAACAGGAGTGGTCGCTGAATCATTAGCGGTTACAGTAACAAAGTTTGTTCCATCAGCGTTATCTCTGCTTTCAGTTGATGTAGCAGAAATTTCTAGGTTTAAGGCCGATAAATTCTCCGCAACACTTATTGGTACTTTTAAGCTTAAAGACTCATTTAAACTTGAACCACTCACAGGAATTGACCAAACACCGTTTCCTAAGTCACTACCTATATCAAAAGTAGCACCTTGCGGAACATTTTTTATGGTAACTGTGAGTGTTTCACTACCATCAGAATCATTTAACGCAGCAGAAATAACTACTGGATATTCTAAACGCTCATCTTCTTCAGAAGAGTTAGTCACGGTAACTTCATTGACCAGTCCTGTAATGCCATTAATAGTGACCGTTTCAGATTTAGAAGTTGTGGCGGCTTCAATGTTTAAAACTACTTTTCCAGAGTTATCAAGCGTTACTGTATGCTGATAATTGAAGTTTTGCGAAACATCATTATTATTTGCTGAACCATATTTGTAGGTTGCCAATTCTTGATCATTAGCCGACACTTTCCAGTAGTCGTCCAATACATTTTCGCCTTGATTCCAATCCCCTTTAATATTTCCTGATAAATCAAGCACAACTGTTTGTCCGGCATACTCTGCACCAAAGTCTAGAACCTGTTCAGAAGTTTCTATATATTCATAGCCATTAGTACCTGAAATATTGTCATCACCATACTCATCTCCTAGCGTTACATTAACAGTCAAAGAAATTGTTTTCTCAGCTAAGGTTGTTTGAGTTGTACCATTAATATACTGAGCTTCGCCAATATCAATAGAAACTGTCGGTATGTCAGCAACAGCATTAACAACAAATTTAGCTGTGTCAGAGCTATCAATCGATAAATAGTTACCTCCTGCTGCAGAAGTAATGCCAATATCATTAAGGTCTTCATCAGAATTTACAGTTAACGCAATACTCACTTGTTTAGAAGCGCTGGTTTCACCCACTGGAATCTCAATAACAATTGGATCACCCGAAGCATCTAACTGATTCAAGGTAACCACTAAAGGTTGATTTTTTGGAGCATGATCAACAGAAATCTGATAAGTAGCAACAAGTGCATCTTCATCTACTTGAACATCACCAATGGTAATTATCGCAGCATTAAGATTGGCATTAACATCTAAAACAAAAGATGTATGGGCTACTGTTGTTAATGGACAATTTTCACCTTCAGCTAGACCAGCCAAAGACTCTTGCGCCATTGCTTGAATATCAAGATTAATAGTTCCTTCATAACTAGCCGGAACAGTTAATTCAATCGAATCGATTGTCCAGTTTAATACATCCACTGAATTAGAACCTTCGCTTGCCGTAAAGCTGTGACTTCCATCAGTAATCGTCACACCATTAGGAATATTACCAATAACAAGACTGCTGATGGTTTCCGATCCATCGTTATCCTGTAAGTTTGCGGTTAAAGACAAATCAACGGTGCTACCTGCATCAACCTGTAAAGAGTTGTTATTCTCAATGACCTGCGTAAATGAAATTTGATTAATTAAATAATCATCTTCGTAATCTGGCGCTTTAAATCTAATTTCATCAAATGAAGAACCATTGGCGGTTAGGTTTAGTATTGGATCTACAGTATCTGTAATGCCATAATTTGAGCCCGACCCAACTTGAACACCATTTAAATAAAAATCGTATTGAGCCTCTTCTCCAGGATGTTGCCAGGCAAATGCGACTGCAGCTGAACTAACAGGATAATCAAAATGAACCACTAACATTTCGCTATTACCTGCAGTGTTTACACCCAACTCAACATCAGCGCCACTTGCAACACCTGATACGCCAAAGCCATCATGTGTAGTTCCTGTTACTAAACTAACTGTTCCTTGCGAGCCATCGGCATTATAGGCAGTCACGCTAAAGCCTGATTGTGAAGTAGTGACATTACTTACATCAATCGTAATCTCAGTTGATTTAGAGCCCACAACAGATATTAATGGACTATCAACAACAGGGCTTACATCAATCGTCATTAAAGTTGCTGAACTCCATTCAGCTCCATCAGAAACACTAAATTGAAAGGTTGCATAATCTTGATGTTGATCTCCTGTACCCACTACTTGATAAGCATCTATACCTGATTCATTAGCATCCGGTGTAAAGACCAAAAGGCCATTCGCGATTTCAGTTTGAGACACTGACTGATTTGCAATGACAGGCTCACCATTAAGCGATAATTCACCATCAATTGGTAGATTTTCGATGCGAATCGATGCTAAAGAATCTCCATCAACATCGCTAAAACCAAAATCAGCCAATCTAAAGGTATAAGAAATATCTTCGCAAGTAACAACCAAACCAGCAGCGGATTCTGGTGCGTCGTTCACGGCGCCTACATTGATGGTTAAGGTGCCTACATCTGTTAGAGATCCATCTGTGACTGTGTAGTCAACTGTGTCTACCCCATTGAAGTTGAGCGCGGGTGTGTAAGTGTAGCTGCCATCGGCTGCTAGCACTAAGGTGCCGCCTTGAGTTGTGGTGAAGGTGCCTGCCACGACACTTAGGTTGTCGCCATCTAGGTCTGTGTCATTTGCATCTAAGTCTATCGTTGAGGTATACACGCTATCTTCGGTGGCGTTGATGCTGTCATCCACCGCTACGGGTGCGTCGTTCACGGCGCCTACATTGATGGTTAAGGTGCCTACATCTGTTAGAGATCCATCTGTGACTGTGTAGTCAACTGTGTCTACCCCATTGAAGTTGAGCGCGGGTGTGTAAGTGTAGCTGCCATCGGCTGCTAGCACTAAGGTGCCGCCTTGAGTTGTGGTGAAGGTGCCTGCCACGACACTTAGGTTGTCGCCATCTAGGTCTGTGTCATTTGCATCTAAGTCTATCGTTGAGGTATACACGCTATCTTCGGTGGCGTTGATGCTGTCATCCACCGCTACGGGTGCGTCGTTCACGGCGCCTACATTGATGGTTAAGGTGCCTACATCTGTTAGAGATCCATCTGTGACTGTGTAGTCAACTGTGTCTACCCCATTGAAGTTGAGCGCGGGTGTGTAAGTGTAGCTGCCATCGGCTGCTAGCACTAAGGTGCCGCCTTGAGTTGTGGTGAAGGTGCCTGCCACGACACTTAGGTTGTCGCCATCTAGGTCTGTGTCATTTGCATCTAAGTCTATCGTTGAGGTATACACGCTGTCTTCGGTGGCGTTGATGCTGTCATCTACCGCTACGGGTGCGTCGTTCACCGCGCCTACAGTGATGCTCAAGGTGCCTACATCTGTTAGAGATCCATCTGTGACTGTGTAGTCAACTGTGTCTACCCCATTGAAGTTGCTCGCGGGTGTGTAAGTGTAGCTGCCATCGGCTGCTAGCACTAAGGTGCCGCCTTGAGTGGTGGTGAAGGTGCCTGCCACGACACTTAGGTTGTCGCCATCTAGGTCTGTGTCATTTGCATCTAAGTCTATCGTTGAGGTATACACGCTGTCTTCGGTGGCGTTGATGCTGTCATCTACCGCTACGGGTGCGTCGTTCACCGCGCCTACAGTGATGCTCAAGGTGCCTACATCTGTTAGAGATCCATCTGTGACTGTGTAGTCAACTGTGTCTACCCCATTGAAGTTGCTCGCGGGTGTGTAAGTGTAGCTGCCATCGGCTGCTAGCACTAAGGTGCCGCCTTGAGTGGTGGTGAAGGTGCCTGCCACGACACTTAGGTTGTCGCCATCTAGGTCTGTGTCATTTGCATCTAAGTCTATCGTTGAGGTATACACGCTGTCTTCGGTGGCGTTGATGCTGTCATCTACCGCTACGGGTGCGTCGTTCACCGCGCCTACAGTGATGCTCAAGGTGCCTACATCTGTTAGAGATCCATCTGTGACTGTGTAGTCAACTGTGTCTACCCCATTGAAGTTGCTCGCGGGTGTGTAAGTGTAGCTGCCATCGGCTGCTAGCACTAAGGTGCCGCCTTGAGTGGTGGTGAAGGTGCCTGCCACGACACTTAGGTTGTCGCCATCTAGGTCTGTGTCATTTGCATCTAAGTCTATCGTTGAGGTATACACGCTATCTTCGGTGGCGTTGATGCTGTCATCCACCGCTACGGGTGCGTCGTTCACGGCGCCTACATTGATGGTTAAGGTGCCTACATCTGTTAGAGATCCATCTGTGACTGTGTAGTCAACTGTGTCTACCCCATTGAAGTTGAGCGCGGGTGTGTAAGTGTAGCTGCCATCGGCTGCTAGCACTAAGGTGCCGCCTTGAGTGGTGGTGAAGGTGCCTGCCACGACACTTAGGTTGTCGCCATCTAGGTCTGTGTCATTTGCATCTAAGTCTATCGTTGAGGTATACACGCTGTCTTCGGTGGCGTTGATGCTGTCATCTACCGCTACGGGTGCGTCGTTCACCGCGCCTACAGTGATGCTCAAGGTGCCTACATCTGTTAGAGATCCATCTGTGACTGTGTAGTCAACTGTGTCTACCCCATTGAAGTTGCTCGCGGGTGTGTAAGTGTAGCTGCCATCGGCTGCTAGCACTAAGGTGCCGCCTTGAGTGGTGGTGAAGGTGCCTGCCACGACACTTAGGTTGTCGCCATCTAGGTCTGTGTCATTTGCATCTAAGTCTATCGTTGAGGTATACACGCTATCTTCGGTGGCGTTGATGCTGTCATCCACCGCTACGGGTGCGTCGTTCACGGCGCCTACATTGATGGTTAAGGTGCCTACATCTGTTAGAGATCCATCTGTGACTGTGTAGTCAACTGTGTCTACCCCATTGAAGTTGAGCGCGGGTGTGTAAGTGTAGCTGCCATCGGCTGCTAGCACTAAGGTGCCGCCTTGAGTGGTGGTGAAGGTGCCTGCCACGACACTTAGGTTGTCGCCATCTAGGTCTGTGTCATTTGCATCTAAGTCTATCGTTGAGGTATACACGCTGTCTTCGGTGGCGTTGATGCTGTCATCTACCGCTACGGGTGCAATATTAGGTGTTGCGGGTTGATAAGGTTCGCCTTTACCTATAATGGTAATCGTTGCCGTCGCTACACTGTCCAGATCACTATTAGGGCCTTCTCCATTTGCTGTATTAAGGGTATTACCATGAATATCTTGTATTTGATAAGTAAAACTATCTTGATCCACTTGGCCTGCAGCTAAGCTATTGAACTGTCCATTTGGGTTGTAATCAAATGTCCCATTTGAATGAATCGTTAGCAAAGCACCACTTGCTAAAGTTACCGTTGCACCGTCATTCACCACTTGACCGTTTACTTTAATAACATTAACAGCATCGTTATCTGCATCAGAATCATTTTTTAGAACTCCAAATGATTCAGTGTCAATAACTAAAGTTGCATCTTCTGTCGTCGAATAATCACTGTTTGCATTTGCAGGACCACTGCCTTGAATAGACTGGATAAAATAATCAGAAGCATCACTATCGCCTGTTCCGGTTTGAAGCGTGTATGGAAGCGCCTCAAAACGCAATTCGTTAAACACAAAATTACCCGTGTTTATAACAACTGTGTCAGAAGCAAATATCTCTGTGGCAACAACCGTGCCATCTAACATAGCAATCCATTGTCCTTTTTCACCACCACCTTCGTTTCCAATTAAGTGACTGACTTTAACAGTGGCCTCATTCATATAACCGCTAAATTGGAAAACTAGAGCTTCGGAAGTTTGCGTTCCAGCATGATATTCAATTTGCTCTGCTGGCCAATCATCATCTCCTCTAGGAGAACCCGCTACTCCTAACTCAAAACTTTCATTACCATTGCTAACAACAGTGCTTGACGAACCTGTTCCTAAAACAACATTACTAGTTGTTGACACTGAAACCGCATTGCCTTGGCTGTCAAACGCCGTAACTTTAACTGTTGAATCATTACTGTCGGTGTTATTCCAATTTGCCGTCCCTGTATTTGTCCATGTATAGTCATAAATAGAGCTTGAAACATTACCAACTTCAACATAATAAGGTGCCGTTGAAGGATCATCATTCGCAACAGGTGCATTGTCGTCATCCGTAATCGTTCCTGTGCCGCTGACTCCTCCGATCGTGAGGCTGTAGGTTTCATCACTTTCATCAAGCGCATCCGCAAGCCCTGGGAAGGTCACTGTGAAGCTACTAACATTTGCTGGGACTGTAATCTGACCGCTGAGTGCATCGTAAGTTACGCCATTGCTGAAGCTTGGGGTGGCTGTGTAGTCACTGCCGGCCGTCGCGGTGATATCGGTAACATTGAAGCTGTAGGTTTTTGCGCTGTCCGCTACGCCACTCATGGTGACTGTGTGCGTTAAGTCGCTGCCTTCGGTTTCTGTCGCTGCTCCCACCGTGGTGACGCTGACTGTGTCGTCGTCGGAGATACTGCCGTCGTCTTTGATGGTCGCGACTTGGTCGTTGTCACCGATGGTGGCGTTGCTTGGGTTGCTGATTTGGACTTTGAAGTTTTCTGCACCTTCAAAGACCGCGTCATTGGTGATGGCAACTGTGATGGTTTTGCTGGTTTCTCCCGCGGCAAAACTCAGTGTGCCACTTTGGGCGGTGTAGTCAGTGCCGGCAAGCGCTGTGCCGTCGACTGTCGTGAAGTCGACTGTTGAGGCTTGGGTGGTGTCGCCGGTTTTGGTGACGGTGAAGCTAATGGTGCCTGCGGCTTCATCTACTACGAAGTCTGTGCCCATGTTGAATTCTGGACGGTCGTCATCTGTGATGCCTGTACTGCCGTCGTCTTTGATGGTCGCGACTTGGTCGTTGTCACCGATGGTGGCGTTGCTTGGGTTGCTGATTTGGACTTTGAAGTTTTCTGCACCTTCAAAGACCGCGTCATTGGTGATGGCAACTGTGATGGTTTTGCTGGTTTCTCCCGCGGCAAAACTCAGTGTGCCACTTTGGGCGGTGTAGTCAGTGCCGGCAAGCGCTGTGCCGTCGACTGTCGTGAAGTCGACTGTTGAGGCTTGGGTGGTGTCGCCGGTTTTGGTGACGGTGAAGCTAATGGTGCCTGCGGCTTCATCTACTACGAAGTCTGTGCCCATGTTGAATTCTGGACGGTCGTCATCTGTGATGCCTGTACTGCCGTCGTCTTTGATGGTCGCGACTTGGTCGTTGTCACCGATGGTGGCGTTGCTTGGGTTGCTGATTTGGACTTTGAAGTTTTCTGCACCTTCAAAGACCGCGTCATTGGTGATGGCAACTGTGATGGTTTTGCTGGTTTCTCCCGCGGCAAAACTCAGTGTGCCACTTTGGGCGGTGTAGTCAGTGCCGGCAAGCGCTGTGCCGTCGACTGTCGTGAAGTCGACTGTTGAGGCTTGGGTGGTGTCGCCGGTTTTGGTGACGGTGAAGCTAATGGTGCCTGCGGCTTCATCTACTACGAAGTCTGTGCCCATGTTGAATTCTGGACGGTCGTCATCTGTGATGCCTGTACTGCCGTCGTCTTTGATGGTCGCGACTTGGTCGTTGTCACCGATGGTGGCGTTGCTTGGGTTGCTGATTTGGACTTTGAAGTTTTCTGCACCTTCAAAGACCGCGTCATTGGTGATGGCAACTGTGATGGTTTTGCTGGTTTCTCCCGCGGCAAAACTCAGTGTGCCACTTTGGGCGGTGTAGTCAGTGCCGGCAAGCGCTGTGCCGTCGACTGTCGTGAAGTCGACTGTTGAGGCTTGGGTGGTGTCGCCGGTTTTGGTGACGGTGAAGCTAATGGTGCCTGCGGCTTCATCTACTACGAAGTCTGTGCCCATGTTGAATTCTGGACGGTCGTCATCTGTGATGCCTGTACTGCCGTCGTCTTTGATGGTCGCGACTTGGTCGTTGTCACCGATGGTGGCGTTGCTTGGGTTGCTGATTTGGACTTTGAAGTTTTCTGCACCTTCAAAGACCGCGTCATTGGTGATGGCAACTGTGATGGTTTTGCTGGTTTCTCCCGCGGCAAAACTCAGTGTGCCACTTTGGGCGGTGTAGTCAGTGCCGGCAAGCGCTGTGCCGTCGACTGTCGTGAAGTCGACTGTTGAGGCTTGGGTGGTGTCGCCGGTTTTGGTGACGGTGAAGCTAATGGTGCCTGCGGCTTCATCTACTACGAAGTCTGTGCCCATGTTGAATTCTGGACGGTCGTCATCTGTGATGCCTGTACTGCCGTCGTCTTTGATGGTCGCGACTTGGTCGTTGTCACCGATGGTGGCGTTGCTTGGGTTGCTGATTTGGACTTTGAAGTTTTCTGCACCTTCAAAGACCGCGTCATTGGTGATGGCAACTGTGATGGTTTTGCTGGTTTCTCCCGCGGCAAAACTCAGTGTGCCACTTTGGGCGGTGTAGTCAGTGCCGGCAAGCGCTGTGCCGTCGACTGTCGTGAAGTCGACTGTTGAGGCTTGGGTGGTGTCGCCGGTTTTGGTGACGGTGAAGCTAATGGTGCCTGCGGCTTCATCTACTACGAAGTCTGTGCCCATGTTGAATTCTGGACGGTCGTCATCTGTGATGCCTGTACTGCCGTCGTCTTTGATGGTCGCGACTTGGTCGTTGTCACCGATGGTGGCGTTGCTTGGGTTGCTGATTTGGACTTTGAAGTTTTCTGCACCTTCAAAGACCGCGTCATTGGTGATGGCAACTGTGATGGTTTTGCTGGTTTCTCCCGCGGCAAAACTCAGTGTGCCACTTTGGGCGGTGTAGTCAGTGCCGGCAAGCGCTGTGCCGTCGACTGTCGTGAAGTCGACTGTTGAGGCTTGGGTGGTGTCGCCGGTTTTGGTGACGGTGAAGCTAATGGTGCCTGCGGCTTCATCTACTACGAAGTCTGTGCCCATGTTGAATTCTGGACGGTCGTCATCTGTGATGCCTGTACTGCCGTCGTCTTTGATGGTCGCGACTTGGTCGTTGTCACCGATGGTGGCGTTGCTTGGGTTGCTGATTTGGACTTTGAAGTTTTCTGCACCTTCAAAGACCGCGTCATTGGTGATGGCAACTGTGATGGTTTTGCTGGTTTCTCCCGCGGCAAAACTCAGTGTGCCACTTTGGGCGGTGTAGTCAGTGCCGGCAAGCGCTGTGCCGTCGACTGTCGTGAAGTCGACTGTTGAGGCTTGGGTGGTGTCGCCGGTTTTGGTGACGGTGAAGCTAATGGTGCCTGCGGCTTCATCTACTACGAAGTCTGTGCCCATGTTGAATTCTGGACGGTCGTCATCTGTGATGCCTGTACTGCCGTCGTCTTTGATGGTCGCGACTTGGTCGTTGTCACCGATGGTGGCGTTGCTTGGGTTGCTGATTTGGACTTTGAAGTTTTCTGCACCTTCAAAGACCGCGTCATTGGTGATGGCAACTGTGATGGTTTTGCTGGTTTCTCCCGCGGCAAAACTCAGTGTGCCACTTTGGGCGGTGTAGTCAGTGCCGGCAAGCGCTGTGCCGTCGACTGTCGTGAAGTCGACTGTTGAGGCTTGGGTGGTGTCGCCGGTTTTGGTGACGGTGAAGCTAATGGTGCCTGCGGCTTCATCTACTACGAAGTCTGTGCCCATGTTGAATTCTGGACGGTCGTCATCTGTGATGCCTGTACTGCCGTCGTCTTTGATGGTCGCGACTTGGTCGTTGTCACCGATGGTGGCGTTGCTTGGGTTGCTGATTTGGACTTTGAAGTTTTCTGCACCTTCAAAGACCGCGTCATTGGTGATGGCAACTGTGATGGTTTTGCTGGTTTCTCCCGCGGCAAAACTCAGTGTGCCACTTTGGGCGGTGTAGTCAGTGCCGGCAAGCGCTGTGCCGTCGACTGTCGTGAAGTCGACTGTTGAGGCTTGGGTGGTGTCGCCGGTTTTGGTGACGGTGAAGCTAATGGTGCCTGCGGCTTCATCTACTACGAAGTCTGTGCCCATGTTGAATTCTGGACGGTCGTCATCTGTGATGCCTGTACTGCCGTCGTCTTTGATGGTCGCGACTTGGTCGTTGTCACCGATGGTGGCGTTGCTTGGGTTGCTGATTTGGACTTTGAAGTTTTCTGCACCTTCAAAGACCGCGTCATTGGTGATGGCAACTGTGATGGTTTTGCTGGTTTCTCCCGCGGCAAAACTCAGTGTGCCACTTTGGGCGGTGTAGTCAGTGCCGGCAAGCGCTGTGCCGTCGACTGTCGTGAAGTCGACTGTTGAGGCTTGGGTGGTGTCGCCGGTTTTGGTGACGGTGAAGCTAATGGTGCCTGCGGCTTCATCTACTACGAAGTCTGTGCCCATGTTGAATTCTGGACGGTCGTCATCTGTGATGCCTGTACTGCCGTCGTCTTTGATGGTCGCGACTTGGTCGTTGTCACCGATGGTGGCGTTGCTTGGGTTGCTGATTTGGACTTTGAAGTTTTCTGCACCTTCAAAGACCGCGTCATTGGTGATGGCAACTGTGATGGTTTTGCTGGTTTCTCCCGCGGCAAAACTCAGTGTGCCACTTTGGGCGGTGTAGTCAGTGCCGGCAAGCGCTGTGCCGTCGACTGTCGTGAAGTCGACTGTTGAGGCTTGGGTGGTGTCGCCGGTTTTGGTGACGGTGAAGCTAATGGTGCCTGCGGCTTCATCTACTACGAAGTCTGTGCCCATGTTGAATTCTGGACGGTCGTCATCTGTGATGCCTGTACTGCCGTCGTCTTTGATGGTCGCGACTTGGTCGTTGTCACCGATGGTGGCGTTGCTTGGGTTGCTGATTTGGACTTTGAAGTTTTCTGCACCTTCAAAGACCGCGTCATTGGTGATGGCAACTGTGATGGTTTTGCTGGTTTCTCCCGCGGCAAAACTCAGTGTGCCACTTTGGGCGGTGTAGTCAGTGCCGGCAAGCGCTGTGCCGTCGACTGTCGTGAAGTCGACTGTTGAGGCTTGGGTGGTGTCGCCGGTTTTGGTGACGGTGAAGCTAATGGTGCCTGCGGCTTCATCTACTACGAAGTCTGTGCCCATGTTGAATTCTGGACGGTCGTCATCTGTGATGCCTGTACTGCCGTCGTCTTTGATGGTCGCGACTTGGTCGTTGTCACCGATGGTGGCGTTGCTTGGGTTGCTGATTTGGACTTTGAAGTTTTCTGCACCTTCAAAGACCGCGTCATTGGTGATGGCAACTGTGATGGTTTTGCTGGTTTCTCCCGCGGCAAAACTCAGTGTGCCACTTTGGGCGGTGTAGTCAGTGCCGGCAAGCGCTGTGCCGTCGACTGTCGTGAAGTCGACTGTTGAGGCTTGGGTGGTGTCGCCGGTTTTGGTGACGGTGAAGCTAATGGTGCCTGCGGCTTCATCTACTACGAAGTCTGTGCCCATGTTGAATTCTGGACGGTCGTCATCTGTGATGCCTGTACTGCCGTCGTCTTTGATGGTCGCGACTTGGTCGTTGTCACCGATGGTGGCGTTGCTTGGGTTGCTGATTTGGACTTTGAAGTTTTCTGCACCTTCAAAGACCGCGTCATTGGTGATGGCAACTGTGATGGTTTTGCTGGTTTCTCCCGCGGCAAAACTCAGTGTGCCACTTTGGGCGGTGTAGTCAGTGCCGGCAAGCGCTGTGCCGTCGACTGTCGTGAAGTCGACTGTTGAGGCTTGGGTGGTGTCGCCGGTTTTGGTGACGGTGAAGCTAATGGTGCCTGCGGCTTCATCTACTACGAAGTCTGTGCCCATGTTGAATTCTGGACGGTCGTCATCTGTGATGCCTGTACTGCCGTCGTCTTTGATGGTCGCGACTTGGTCGTTGTCACCGATGGTGGCGTTGCTTGGGTTGCTGATTTGGACTTTGAAGTTTTCTGCACCTTCAAAGACCGCGTCATTGGTGATGGCAACTGTGATGGTTTTGCTGGTTTCTCCCGCGGCAAAACTCAGTGTGCCACTTTGGGCGGTGTAGTCAGTGCCGGCAAGCGCTGTGCCGTCGACTGTCGTGAAGTCGACTGTTGAGGCTTGGGTGGTGTCGCCGGTTTTGGTGACGGTGAAGCTAATGGTGCCTGCGGCTTCATCTACTACGAAGTCTGTGCCCATGTTGAATTCTGGACGGTCGTCATCTGTGATGCCTGTACTGCCGTCGTCTTTGATGGTCGCGACTTGGTCGTTGTCACCGATGGTGGCGTTGCTTGGGTTGCTGATTTGGACTTTGAAGTTTTCTGCACCTTCAAAGACCGCGTCATTGGTGATGGCAACTGTGATGGTTTTGCTGGTTTCTCCCGCGGCAAAACTCAGTGTGCCACTTTGGGCGGTGTAGTCAGTGCCGGCAAGCGCTGTGCCGTCGACTGTCGTGAAGTCGACTGTTGAGGCTTGGGTGGTGTCGCCGGTTTTGGTGACGGTGAAGCTAATGGTGCCTGCGGCTTCATCTACTACGAAGTCTGTGCCCATGTTGAATTCTGGACGGTCGTCATCTGTGATGCCTGTACTGCCGTCGTCTTTGATGGTCGCGACTTGGTCGTTGTCACCGATGGTGGCGTTGCTTGGGTTGCTGATTTGGACTTTGAAGTTTTCTGCACCTTCAAAGACCGCGTCATTGGTGATGGCAACTGTGATGGTTTTGCTGGTTTCTCCCGCGGCAAAACTCAGTGTGCCACTTTGGGCGGTGTAGTCAGTGCCGGCAAGCGCTGTGCCGTCGACTGTCGTGAAGTCGACTGTTGAGGCTTGGGTGGTGTCGCCGGTTTTGGTGACGGTGAAGCTAATGGTGCCTGCGGCTTCATCTACTACGAAGTCTGTGCCCATGTTGAATTCTGGACGGTCGTCATCTGTGATGCCTGTACTGCCGTCGTCTTTGATGGTCGCGACTTGGTCGTTGTCACCGATGGTGGCGTTGCTTGGGTTGCTGATTTGGACTTTGAAGTTTTCTGCACCTTCAAAGACCGCGTCATTGGTGATGGCAACTGTGATGGTTTTGCTGGTTTCTCCCGCGGCAAAACTCAGTGTGCCACTTTGGGCGGTGTAGTCAGTGCCGGCAAGCGCTGTGCCGTCGACTGTCGTGAAGTCGACTGTTGAGGCTTGGGTGGTGTCGCCGGTTTTGGTGACGGTGAAGCTAATGGTGCCTGCGGCTTCATCTACTACGAAGTCTGTGCCCATGTTGAATTCTGGACGGTCGTCATCTGTGATGCCTGTACTGCCGTCGTCTTTGATGGTCGCGACTTGGTCGTTGTCACCGATGGTGGCGTTGCTTGGGTTGCTGATTTGGACTTTGAAGTTTTCTGCACCTTCAAAGACCGCGTCATTGGTGATGGCAACTGTGATGGTTTTGCTGGTTTCTCCCGCGGCAAAACTCAGTGTGCCACTTTGGGCGGTGTAGTCAGTGCCGGCAAGCGCTGTGCCGTCGACTGTCGTGAAGTCGACTGTTGAGGCTTGGGTGGTGTCGCCGGTTTTGGTGACGGTGAAGCTAATGGTGCCTGCGGCTTCATCTACTACGAAGTCTGTGCCCATGTTGAATTCTGGACGGTCGTCATCTGTGATGCCTGTACTGCCGTCGTCTTTGATGGTCGCGACTTGGTCGTTGTCACCGATGGTGGCGTTGCTTGGGTTGCTGATTTGGACTTTGAAGTTTTCTGCACCTTCAAAGACCGCGTCATTGGTGATGGCAACTGTGATGGTTTTGCTGGTTTCTCCCGCGGCAAAACTCAGTGTGCCACTTTGGGCGGTGTAGTCAGTGCCGGCAAGCGCTGTGCCGTCGACTGTCGTGAAGTCGACTGTTGAGGCTTGGGTGGTGTCGCCGGTTTTGGTGACGGTGAAGCTAATGGTGCCTGCGGCTTCATCTACTACGAAGTCTGTGCCCATGTTGAATTCTGGACGGTCGTCATCTGTGATGCCTGTACTGCCGTCGTCTTTGATGGTCGCGACTTGGTCGTTGTCACCGATGGTGGCGTTGCTTGGGTTGCTGATTTGGACTTTGAAGTTTTCTGCACCTTCAAAGACCGCGTCATTGGTGATGGCAACTGTGATGGTTTTGCTGGTTTCTCCCGCGGCAAAACTCAGTGTGCCACTTTGGGCGGTGTAGTCAGTGCCGGCAAGCGCTGTGCCGTCGACTGTCGTGAAGTCGACTGTTGAGGCTTGGGTGGTGTCGCCGGTTTTGGTGACGGTGAAGCTAATGGTGCCTGCGGCTTCATCTACTACGAAGTCTGTGCCCATGTTGAATTCTGGACGGTCGTCATCTGTGATGCCTGTACTGCCGTCGTCTTTGATGGTCGCGACTTGGTCGTTGTCACCGATGGTGGCGTTGCTTGGGTTGCTGATTTGGACTTTGAAGTTTTCTGCACCTTCAAAGACCGCGTCATTGGTGATGGCAACTGTGATGGTTTTGCTGGTTTCTCCCGCGGCAAAACTCAGTGTGCCACTTTGGGCGGTGTAGTCAGTGCCGGCAAGCGCTGTGCCGTCGACTGTCGTGAAGTCGACTGTTGAGGCTTGGGTGGTGTCGCCGGTTTTGGTGACGGTGAAGCTAATGGTGCCTGCGGCTTCATCTACTACGAAGTCTGTGCCCATGTTGAATTCTGGACGGTCGTCATCTGTGATGCCTGTACTGCCGTCGTCTTTGATGGTCGCGACTTGGTCGTTGTCACCGATGGTGGCGTTGCTTGGGTTGCTGATTTGGACTTTGAAGTTTTCTGCACCTTCAAAGACCGCGTCATTGGTGATGGCAACTGTGATGGTTTTGCTGGTTTCTCCCGCGGCAAAACTCAGTGTGCCACTTTGGGCGGTGTAGTCAGTGCCGGCAAGCGCTGTGCCGTCGACTGTCGTGAAGTCGACTGTTGAGGCTTGGGTGGTGTCGCCGGTTTTGGTGACGGTGAAGCTAATGGTGCCTGCGGCTTCATCTACTACGAAGTCTGTGCCCATGTTGAATTCTGGACGGTCGTCATCTGTGATGCCTGTACTGCCGTCGTCTTTGATGGTCGCGACTTGGTCGTTGTCACCGATGGTGGCGTTGCTTGGGTTGCTGATTTGGACTTTGAAGTTTTCTGCACCTTCAAAGACCGCGTCATTGGTGATGGCAACTGTGATGGTTTTGCTGGTTTCTCCCGCGGCAAAACTCAGTGTGCCACTTTGGGCGGTGTAGTCAGTGCCGGCAAGCGCTGTGCCGTCGACTGTCGTGAAGTCGACTGTTGAGGCTTGGGTGGTGTCGCCGGTTTTGGTGACGGTGAAGCTAATGGTGCCTGCGGCTTCATCTACTACGAAGTCTGTGCCCATGTTGAATTCTGGACGGTCGTCATCTGTGATGCCTGTACTGCCGTCGTCTTTGATGGTCGCGACTTGGTCGTTGTCACCGATGGTGGCGTTGCTTGGGTTGCTGATTTGGACTTTGAAGTTTTCTGCACCTTCAAAGACCGCGTCATTGGTGATGGCAACTGTGATGGTTTTGCTGGTTTCTCCCGCGGCAAAACTCAGTGTGCCACTTTGGGCGGTGTAGTCAGTGCCGGCAAGCGCTGTGCCGTCGACTGTCGTGAAGTCGACTGTTGAGGCTTGGGTGGTGTCGCCGGTTTTGGTGACGGTGAAGCTAATGGTGCCTGCGGCTTCATCTACTACGAAGTCTGTGCCCATGTTGAATTCTGGACGGTCGTCATCTGTGATGCCTGTACTGCCGTCGTCTTTGATGGTCGCGACTTGGTCGTTGTCACCGATGGTGGCGTTGCTTGGGTTGCTGATTTGGACTTTGAAGTTTTCTGCACCTTCAAAGACCGCGTCATTGGTGATGGCAACTGTGATGGTTTTGCTGGTTTCTCCCGCGGCAAAACTCAGTGTGCCACTTTGGGCGGTGTAGTCAGTGCCGGCAAGCGCTGTGCCGTCGACTGTCGTGAAGTCGACTGTTGAGGCTTGGGTGGTGTCGCCGGTTTTGGTGACGGTGAAGCTAATGGTGCCTGCGGCTTCATCTACTACGAAGTCTGTGCCCATGTTGAATTCTGGACGGTCGTCATCTGTGATGCCTGTACTGCCGTCGTCTTTGATGGTCGCGACTTGGTCGTTGTCACCGATGGTGGCGTTGCTTGGGTTGCTGATTTGGACTTTGAAGTTTTCTGCACCTTCAAAGACCGCGTCATTGGTGATGGCAACTGTGATGGTTTTGCTGGTTTCTCCCGCGGCAAAACTCAGTGTGCCACTTTGGGCGGTGTAGTCAGTGCCGGCAAGCGCTGTGCCGTCGACTGTCGTGAAGTCGACTGTTGAGGCTTGGGTGGTGTCGCCGGTTTTGGTGACGGTGAAGCTAATGGTGCCTGCGGCTTCATCTACTACGAAGTCTGTGCCCATGTTGAATTCTGGACGGTCGTCATCTGTGATGCCTGTACTGCCGTCGTCTTTGATGGTCGCGACTTGGTCGTTGTCACCGATGGTGGCGTTGCTTGGGTTGCTGATTTGGACTTTGAAGTTTTCTGCACCTTCAAAGACCGCGTCATTGGTGATGGCAACTGTGATGGTTTTGCTGGTTTCTCCCGCGGCAAAACTCAGTGTGCCACTTTGGGCGGTGTAGTCAGTGCCGGCAAGCGCTGTGCCGTCGACTGTCGTGAAGTCGACTGTTGAGGCTTGGGTGGTGTCGCCGGTTTTGGTGACGGTGAAGCTAATGGTGCCTGCGGCTTCATCTACTACGAAGTCTGTGCCCATGTTGAATTCTGGACGGTCGTCATCTGTGATGCCTGTACTGCCGTCGTCTTTGATGGTCGCGACTTGGTCGTTGTCACCGATGGTGGCGTTGCTTGGGTTGCTGATTTGGACTTTGAAGTTTTCTGCACCTTCAAAGACCGCGTCATTGGTGATGGCAACTGTGATGGTTTTGCTGGTTTCTCCCGCGGCAAAACTCAGTGTGCCACTTTGGGCGGTGTAGTCAGTGCCGGCAAGCGCTGTGCCGTCGACTGTCGTGAAGTCGACTGTTGAGGCTTGGGTGGTGTCGCCGGTTTTGGTGACGGTGAAGCTAATGGTGCCTGCGGCTTCATCTACTACGAAGTCTGTGCCCATGTTGAATTCTGGACGGTCGTCATCTGTGATGCCTGTACTGCCGTCGTCTTTGATGGTCGCGACTTGGTCGTTGTCACCGATGGTGGCGTTGCTTGGGTTGCTGATTTGGACTTTGAAGTTTTCTGCACCTTCAAAGACCGCGTCATTGGTGATGGCAACTGTGATGGTTTTGCTGGTTTCTCCCGCGGCAAAACTCAGTGTGCCACTTTGGGCGGTGTAGTCAGTGCCGGCAAGCGCTGTGCCGTCGACTGTCGTGAAGTCGACTGTTGAGGCTTGGGTGGTGTCGCCGGTTTTGGTGACGGTGAAGCTAATGGTGCCTGCGGCTTCATCTACTACGAAGTCTGTGCCCATGTTGAATTCTGGACGGTCGTCATCTGTGATGCCTGTACTGCCGTCGTCTTTGATGGTCGCGACTTGGTCGTTGTCACCGATGGTGGCGTTGCTTGGGTTGCTGATTTGGACTTTGAAGTTTTCTGCACCTTCAAAGACCGCGTCATTGGTGATGGCAACTGTGATGGTTTTGCTGGTTTCTCCCGCGGCAAAACTCAGTGTGCCACTTTGGGCGGTGTAGTCAGTGCCGGCAAGCGCTGTGCCGTCGACTGTCGTGAAGTCGACTGTTGAGGCTTGGGTGGTGTCGCCGGTTTTGGTGACGGTGAAGCTAATGGTGCCTGCGGCTTCATCTACTACGAAGTCTGTGCCCATGTTGAATTCTGGACGGTCGTCATCTGTGATGCCTGTACTGCCGTCGTCTTTGATGGTCGCGACTTGGTCGTTGTCACCGATGGTGGCGTTGCTTGGGTTGCTGATTTGGACTTTGAAGTTTTCTGCACCTTCAAAGACCGCGTCATTGGTGATGGCAACTGTGATGGTTTTGCTGGTTTCTCCCGCGGCAAAACTCAGTGTGCCACTTTGGGCGGTGTAGTCAGTGCCGGCAAGCGCTGTGCCGTCGACTGTCGTGAAGTCGACTGTTGAGGCTTGGGTGGTGTCGCCGGTTTTGGTGACGGTGAAGCTAATGGTGCCTGCGGCTTCATCTACTACGAAGTCTGTGCCCATGTTGAATTCTGGACGGTCGTCATCTGTGATGCCTGTACTGCCGTCGTCTTTGATGGTCGCGACTTGGTCGTTGTCACCGATGGTGGCGTTGCTTGGGTTGCTGATTTGGACTTTGAAGTTTTCTGCACCTTCAAAGACCGCGTCATTGGTGATGGCAACTGTGATGGTTTTGCTGGTTTCTCCCGCGGCAAAACTCAGTGTGCCACTTTGGGCGGTGTAGTCAGTGCCGGCAAGCGCTGTGCCGTCGACTGTCGTGAAGTCGACTGTTGAGGCTTGGGTGGTGTCGCCGGTTTTGGTGACGGTGAAGCTAATGGTGCCTGCGGCTTCATCTACTACGAAGTCTGTGCCCATGTTGAATTCTGGACGGTCGTCATCTGTGATGCCTGTACTGCCGTCGTCTTTGATGGTCGCGACTTGGTCGTTGTCACCGATGGTGGCGTTGCTTGGGTTGCTGATTTGGACTTTGAAGTTTTCTGCACCTTCAAAGACCGCGTCATTGGTGATGGCAACTGTGATGGTTTTGCTGGTTTCTCCCGCGGCAAAACTCAGTGTGCCACTTTGGGCGGTGTAGTCAGTGCCGGCAAGCGCTGTGCCGTCGACTGTCGTGAAGTCGACTGTTGAGGCTTGGGTGGTGTCGCCGGTTTTGGTGACGGTGAAGCTAATGGTGCCTGCGGCTTCATCTACTACGAAGTCTGTGCCCATGTTGAATTCTGGACGGTCGTCATCTGTGATGCCTGTACTGCCGTCGTCTTTGATGGTCGCGACTTGGTCGTTGTCACCGATGGTGGCGTTGCTTGGGTTGCTGATTTGGACTTTGAAGTTTTCTGCACCTTCAAAGACCGCGTCATTGGTGATGGCAACTGTGATGGTTTTGCTGGTTTCTCCCGCGGCAAAACTCAGTGTGCCACTTTGGGCGGTGTAGTCAGTGCCGGCAAGCGCTGTGCCGTCGACTGTCGTGAAGTCGACTGTTGAGGCTTGGGTGGTGTCGCCGGTTTTGGTGACGGTGAAGCTAATGGTGCCTGCGGCTTCATCTACTACGAAGTCTGTGCCCATGTTGAATTCTGGACGGTCGTCATCTGTGATGCCTGTACTGCCGTCGTCTTTGATGGTCGCGACTTGGTCGTTGTCACCGATGGTGGCGTTGCTTGGGTTGCTGATTTGGACTTTGAAGTTTTCTGCACCTTCAAAGACCGCGTCATTGGTGATGGCAACTGTGATGGTTTTGCTGGTTTCTCCCGCGGCAAAACTCAGTGTGCCACTTTGGGCGGTGTAGTCAGTGCCGGCAAGCGCTGTGCCGTCGACTGTCGTGAAGTCGACTGTTGAGGCTTGGGTGGTGTCGCCGGTTTTGGTGACGGTGAAGCTAATGGTGCCTGCGGCTTCATCTACTACGAAGTCTGTGCCCATGTTGAATTCTGGACGGTCGTCATCTGTGATGCCTGTACTGCCGTCGTCTTTGATGGTCGCGACTTGGTCGTTGTCACCGATGGTGGCGTTGCTTGGGTTGCTGATTTGGACTTTGAAGTTTTCTGCACCTTCAAAGACCGCGTCATTGGTGATGGCAACTGTGATGGTTTTGCTGGTTTCTCCCGCGGCAAAACTCAGTGTGCCACTTTGGGCGGTGTAGTCAGTGCCGGCAAGCGCTGTGCCGTCGACTGTCGTGAAGTCGACTGTTGAGGCTTGGGTGGTGTCGCCGGTTTTGGTGACGGTGAAGCTAATGGTGCCTGCGGCTTCATCTACTACGAAGTCTGTGCCCATGTTGAATTCTGGACGGTCGTCATCTGTGATGCCTGTACTGCCGTCGTCTTTGATGGTCGCGACTTGGTCGTTGTCACCGATGGTGGCGTTGCTTGGGTTGCTGATTTGGACTTTGAAGTTTTCTGCACCTTCAAAGACCGCGTCATTGGTGATGGCAACTGTGATGGTTTTGCTGGTTTCTCCCGCGGCAAAACTCAGTGTGCCACTTTGGGCGGTGTAGTCAGTGCCGGCAAGCGCTGTGCCGTCGACTGTCGTGAAGTCGACTGTTGAGGCTTGGGTGGTGTCGCCGGTTTTGGTGACGGTGAAGCTAATGGTGCCTGCGGCTTCATCTACTACGAAGTCTGTGCCCATGTTGAATTCTGGACGGTCGTCATCTGTGATGCCTGTACTGCCGTCGTCTTTGATGGTCGCGACTTGGTCGTTGTCACCGATGGTGGCGTTGCTTGGGTTGCTGATTTGGACTTTGAAGTTTTCTGCACCTTCAAAGACCGCGTCATTGGTGATGGCAACTGTGATGGTTTTGCTGGTTTCTCCCGCGGCAAAACTCAGTGTGCCACTTTGGGCGGTGTAGTCAGTGCCGGCAAGCGCTGTGCCGTCGACTGTCGTGAAGTCGACTGTTGAGGCTTGGGTGGTGTCGCCGGTTTTGGTGACGGTGAAGCTAATGGTGCCTGCGGCTTCATCTACTACGAAGTCTGTGCCCATGTTGAATTCTGGACGGTCGTCATCTGTGATGCCTGTACTGCCGTCGTCTTTGATGGTCGCGACTTGGTCGTTGTCACCGATGGTGGCGTTGCTTGGGTTGCTGATTTGGACTTTGAAGTTTTCTGCACCTTCAAAGACCGCGTCATTGGTGATGGCAACTGTGATGGTTTTGCTGGTTTCTCCCGCGGCAAAACTCAGTGTGCCACTTTGGGCGGTGTAGTCAGTGCCGGCAAGCGCTGTGCCGTCGACTGTCGTGAAGTCGACTGTTGAGGCTTGGGTGGTGTCGCCGGTTTTGGTGACGGTGAAGCTAATGGTGCCTGCGGCTTCATCTACTACGAAGTCTGTGCCCATGTTGAATTCTGGACGGTCGTCATCTGTGATGCCTGTACTGCCGTCGTCTTTGATGGTCGCGACTTGGTCGTTGTCACCGATGGTGGCGTTGCTTGGGTTGCTGATTTGGACTTTGAAGTTTTCTGCACCTTCAAAGACCGCGTCATTGGTGATGGCAACTGTGATGGTTTTGCTGGTTTCTCCCGCGGCAAAACTCAGTGTGCCACTTTGGGCGGTGTAGTCAGTGCCGGCAAGCGCTGTGCCGTCGACTGTCGTGAAGTCGACTGTTGAGGCTTGGGTGGTGTCGCCGGTTTTGGTGACGGTGAAGCTAATGGTGCCTGCGGCTTCATCTACTACGAAGTCTGTGCCCATGTTGAATTCTGGACGGTCGTCATCTGTGATGCCTGTACTGCCGTCGTCTTTGATGGTCGCGACTTGGTCGTTGTCACCGATGGTGGCGTTGCTTGGGTTGCTGATTTGGACTTTGAAGTTTTCTGCACCTTCAAAGACCGCGTCATTGGTGATGGCAACTGTGATGGTTTTGCTGGTTTCTCCCGCGGCAAAACTCAGTGTGCCACTTTGGGCGGTGTAGTCAGTGCCGGCAAGCGCTGTGCCGTCGACTGTCGTGAAGTCGACTGTTGAGGCTTGGGTGGTGTCGCCGGTTTTGGTGACGGTGAAGCTAATGGTGCCTGCGGCTTCATCTACTACGAAGTCTGTGCCCATGTTGAATTCTGGACGGTCGTCATCTGTGATGCCTGTACTGCCGTCGTCTTTGATGGTCGCGACTTGGTCGTTGTCACCGATGGTGGCGTTGCTTGGGTTGCTGATTTGGACTTTGAAGTTTTCTGCACCTTCAAAGACCGCGTCATTGGTGATGGCAACTGTGATGGTTTTGCTGGTTTCTCCCGCGGCAAAACTCAGTGTGCCACTTTGGGCGGTGTAGTCAGTGCCGGCAAGCGCTGTGCCGTCGACTGTCGTGAAGTCGACTGTTGAGGCTTGGGTGGTGTCGCCGGTTTTGGTGACGGTGAAGCTAATGGTGCCTGCGGCTTCATCTACTACGAAGTCTGTGCCCATGTTGAATTCTGGACGGTCGTCATCTGTGATGCCTGTACTGCCGTCGTCTTTGATGGTCGCGACTTGGTCGTTGTCACCGATGGTGGCGTTGCTTGGGTTGCTGATTTGGACTTTGAAGTTTTCTGCACCTTCAAAGACCGCGTCATTGGTGATGGCAACTGTGATGGTTTTGCTGGTTTCTCCCGCGGCAAAACTCAGTGTGCCACTTTGGGCGGTGTAGTCAGTGCCGGCAAGCGCTGTGCCGTCGACTGTCGTGAAGTCGACTGTTGAGGCTTGGGTGGTGTCGCCGGTTTTGGTGACGGTGAAGCTAATGGTGCCTGCGGCTTCATCTACTACGAAGTCTGTGCCCATGTTGAATTCTGGACGGTCGTCATCTGTGATGCCTGTACTGCCGTCGTCTTTGATGGTCGCGACTTGGTCGTTGTCACCGATGGTGGCGTTGCTTGGGTTGCTGATTTGGACTTTGAAGTTTTCTGCACCTTCAAAGACCGCGTCATTGGTGATGGCAACTGTGATGGTTTTGCTGGTTTCTCCCGCGGCAAAACTCAGTGTGCCACTTTGGGCGGTGTAGTCAGTGCCGGCAAGCGCTGTGCCGTCGACTGTCGTGAAGTCGACTGTTGAGGCTTGGGTGGTGTCGCCGGTTTTGGTGACGGTGAAGCTAATGGTGCCTGCGGCTTCATCTACTACGAAGTCTGTGCCCATGTTGAATTCTGGACGGTCGTCATCTGTGATGCCTGTACTGCCGTCGTCTTTGATGGTCGCGACTTGGTCGTTGTCACCGATGGTGGCGTTGCTTGGGTTGCTGATTTGGACTTTGAAGTTTTCTGCACCTTCAAAGACCGCGTCATTGGTGATGGCAACTGTGATGGTTTTGCTGGTTTCTCCCGCGGCAAAACTCAGTGTGCCACTTTGGGCGGTGTAGTCAGTGCCGGCAAGCGCTGTGCCGTCGACTGTCGTGAAGTCGACTGTTGAGGCTTGGGTGGTGTCGCCGGTTTTGGTGACGGTGAAGCTAATGGTGCCTGCGGCTTCATCTACTACGAAGTCTGTGCCCATGTTGAATTCTGGGAAATCATTATTAGTAATCGTTGCCGTACCAATCGCTAAACGATCAGTACCATCTGCTAGCTCAGCGAAAACCTGCATACGCACAGTTTCGTCAAGTTCAATTATGCTGTCATCAATACTTTCATATGTAACAAAAAATTGCGTAACACCATCAGGCACAGAGAAACCTTGACCAGCCGTGGTTGTTAGAACGACTTCATTGTTATTGCCATCAATATAGAAGGCTTTTAAAGTGCTTGAGTCGAAATCAACATCTTTTGTCGCTGTTGCGCCAGAGTTGGTTGGGCTTAATTTTAGTATTGCGGACGAATCAATCCCCTCACTTAAGGTAACCGTAAATACAACATTGTTTCCTTCGGGGTTTGTTTCTCCAGAGATATTGATACCGTCGTTGTCGTAAATACGAACTGATGCTTCTGGGTCCCCTAGAACGGCATTGTCTGAAACAGAGGTTAAGCTGAGTTTTAAAAACTCTAGGGTTTCAACCAAGTTATCATCAATAATTGGAATGGATAACTGCACAGATCCTTGACCTGCTGGAATCGTGATAGAACCACTCAAAGCGGTATAATCTTGTCCTGCAACCGCGCTTAAATCACCCGTTTGATAATCAACAACAATATCTTCATTGAATGTAATTGGATTTTTATCTGAATCAACCAGACTAAACGTTATAACTGCAAAACCATCTGCCTCATTGACTACTGCAAAATCAACTTCAACAACAGGTTTATCAGAACTTGGATCGTTATCAATAATGCCAGGTTGTAGTTTTTCAGCATAGAAATTATCACCCTCAACCAACATATCAATGACTTCCATGCCTTGACCCGTAAGCGGATCGATACTGCCAGCAGGGTCTTCGTTGTATGGGTCATCAAAAATCGGGATACGAATCACAACATCAGTGGTGTTGGCGGCAAGGGTAAAACTGAATACAGGAAGCGGTTTATCGTAATCGTCACGTGTATAGGTATCGACGATATTCATGGTATTCCAAGTCACACCACCATCGTTTGAATATTCCAGCGGAACCATAAAATCATCGGAGTATTCTGCGAAGTTTGACCCAGCAGTTTCCGGAGAAAACTTAACGGTTAGCTGTTGATCACTATCAAACGCTAACGTGCTTTTGACCGTAAACTGTGAATAGCCTGCGTCTTCGACCACATTTTCAATTTCAGCAGACAAGTGGGCTTTATGAGTATCTAGGGTTGTTGAAGTGACATCGCGGTAAACTGTCCAGTCTTGTACACGATAATTTAAAGATAAGCCTTCCAAATCATAAGGCGTAATATCATCACGCAGATTAATTGCGTATTTGTCATCACCTAAACTGACTAACTCGCCGATATCTTCAAAACCTGCCGCCAAAGTGACATTTTTAACGATTAAATTGCCATCAAATACCTGCTGACCTACCGCACCCTGTAGCAAATCTCTGGCATCAAACGTGATTTGAGGAACATCCATGCTTTGGATTTCTTGAAAGTTATATTCAACAACACCACCTGGCACTTCTAATTCATCAGCCAATCGGGCATCAGCTTCAGCGGGCGTTCTATCACCTGCCAAATCTTGAATGGTATCTGCAACATGTTGCATAGCAATGCTTTCGAACACATTACCACTGTTGCCGGAACCCACTTCAACTTCACCCTCGGATTCACGTGTAAATTCAATATTGACACTATCCAACACCAAAGAAATCATTTCTTTATCAGAGTTCGCAATATTTAATGGCTCACCCGTTGTTGGGTCTAAATAACCTGTAAACGCATCACGCATTTCTTGAGTAATATTGATATTAGTGCCATAGCTAGAATCGACATCCACCAAACTATTGGTTTGCAAAATGCCATCGTCAGGCGTGCTATCTTTTAGATCACTATCAATGGCTTGTAGGAAAATCGCCATGTTTTCAACATACATGGAGTTGTTATCAGAAAGCTCAGTACCCGCAATATCTTGCAAGAACAGTAAATCCCCTTTAACAACATCTGCGCTAAATACACCGACAATAACATCGCCCACTTTGAAGGTAATGGTATCGCCATCTCTAAATTTGAACTCACCCGCAACACCAGAATCTCCTGTTAAACCGGTCAATCCTGAACTGGTTGTATATTCAACACCGTTTACAAAATTATCTGTAAAGCGCGCTAAATTGACGGGGTTTTCAACAGTCGGAGGCGTAGGTGTTACTGGCGTAGGTGTTACCGGTGTAGGTGTTACCGGTGTAGGTGTTACCGGTGTAGGTGTTACCGGTGTAGGTGTTACCGGTGTAGGTGTTACTGGCGTAGGTGTTACCGGTGTAGGTGTTACTGGTGTAGGGGTTACTGGTGAAGGGGTTACCGGTGTACCGGGAAACTGAAAACCAAAAAAAGGTGAATTAGGTGAAATGGCAAACTGTGCAGATCTAAAGCCTTCGAAATCCCTTGTATAAGAACGCGATTCAAACTCTGCAGATGTGTCATAACCCGCAGTAACTTCACCAGTCGCTCCGGTTTGTATAAAATCTAGGTCAGTTGACAAAGAAGACTCTGCATTTTCTCCCCCCGCCTCTGTTTTTTCCATGCTATCGAAAAGGCCTTTTAAAACGGCTTCTTGTATGGAGGCTACATCCACTGCGGAATCTTGGGTTGCGCTGTCTAAGGAAGACAAACCTGGAATGACATCATCATCCAGAATCATGCTGGTATCTTTGCCAAGTGCTAGCTGGGTTACGTTGTCAGCGCCTTCTAAACCGATATCAATTAAAATCGAACCCTTGTCAGAAGTCACTATCCTTTCAAAAGAATAAACGGTATCTCCAACGCTTAAAACTCTTGGCACACCATTAACATCTATGGCTTGTACATAGCCTGTGACTTCAATAACTTTTCCGATTGCGATATGGGGTAAATTTGGCAACATGATATAGGCTCCTAGGCGCACTTTTCGATATTACTAGTCAGCTTACCTCTATTAAAAGCCTGCGAATAGTGTACCTAGGTACATCTATACAGATTTATTCACAGGTTTCACACACACTTAAATACTCGCCACCATATATTGAAGACTTACAATTAAAACCCACTAGATGTAGTTAAAAATACTCAAAGCTTTAGAAAACAATTTTAGAATTATTTTGAAAATAATTTATTGCACGCAACCACTGGTTATTTGTTAAGATAATAAATAAGTAAATCATTAAGTTATCAAACCCCTTAGGAGGTTTAACATGGCAACCATTAATCCAGCAATGCCCTCAGCCATTCAGTCTTACATGCCACAGCAACAGCCTTTGGCGATGAAAGAAGACAAAATGACTGATAAAACTACATCCACAACATCTTCTGGTGGGAGCACAACGGTTAGTTTGTCGTCTGGTTCTCCAAGCCAGTCTGTAGATTATTTAAATCTAGCCTCAAACAAAACGGTTAAATCGTCTGAGTCTATGGAAAATAAATCTTTAGAAAAGAATGAAACAACTCAGGCGCAATTAACTTACGCATCTAATTTACAGATGCGCTCAAACTACTATCAGCAGTCTGAGAAAATGGAGCCTAATTCTTAATTGAATTAAAACACATCAAAAACCGTCTAAATTTGACCAGGCCTGGTTAAAATTGGTTAAAAATAGACGGTTTTTCAGTTCGAATTACCGCCTTACAAAACTTCACGCCTTTAAAACAGTTAAGACTCTCTTCACGATTAATCCTTTTTCTTTCAACTCTTTAGCATTGCTTGGAATCCTTTGATTTTATAAACTATTGTTAAGAATTTGATAAACGGATTTATCAAGTTGGTATGAAATCCCCCTAGATTGAATACCTTGTTTAAAAAGCCTCCTCAGCTATAAAACATAAAAAGCTCCTCAGATAGTAAAAAAGCACGAAACTGACCTTTTCGTGCTTTTTTTTTTACCAGAGAAAAGTCCTACAATAAATCTATCAAATCCCTATTTTGGAGAACACCATGCAAGACGCTCACGCAAATCTCGAAGGCAAAGTCTATAAACTCGGTCGCGGCGGCGCTGACGAACAGCACAAAGCCGACCAGGCCCTGTTTCACGAATTGCTTCAAGAACATCAACAACTTAAGCGCGAAACGCGTTTAATTGACAATGGCATCGTCGCTACCACGACCTCAGACAACCCACACCTGGCCAAAGTATTACAACAGCATGTTGTCGGCATGGAAAAGCGTTTTGGAATGGGTCGCGCGATACGCTCTTGGGATCCATTATTTGTGGCATTATTTGAATATAAAGATGAAATCAGCATGGATTACAAAGCCATCCCCAAAGGCGTTGAAGCTACGCTCACCACCGAAAACCCAAAACTAATTGAACTGATTCATGCCCACGATGCGACCTTGCATGGTTTTGTAGACAAAGGTTTTGAAGCCGGTCGCTCAGAAAGCCCTAAACCCAGCTGGCTTGAATAAATCATATTTATCCCCATTATTGAAGCAACACCCCAACTTCATTCATAGGAGAAAAACATGATCATTGCATGCCCAAGCTGTGGCGGACTCAATCGCGTCGCAGATGACAAACTCAGCCAAAACCCGACTTGTGGAAAATGTCAGGCGCCGTTATTTCAAGGCAAACCCTTAGAGATGAATGGCGAACAATTTGCACGAGCCATGAGCAAAACAGACTTGCCCATGGTGGTCGATTTTTGGGCACCTTGGTGTGGGCCCTGTAAAATGTTTGCGCCGACTTTCAGTGAAGCGGCTAAACAACTTGAACCCTATGCACGACTGGTCAAAATTAATACCGAAATCGAGCAACAGGTGGCGATGCAATACAATATTCGTTCAATTCCGACCTTAGCTATCTTTAAAAATGGCCAAGAAATTAACCGCATTTCAGGTGCAATGAACCTATCGCAATTTGTGCAATGGGTTAAACAATCAATTTGAGAGTTTTCTCACCCAAAGGACATTTATGGACATCAACAGCAAAGAACACCAACAACTCATCGTGCGCAGTATTTTAAAAATTTCTATTAAAACCATGACACTGGGCTTGGTGATTGGCTTAATTTTAATGGCACCGAGTTTTGTGCGCGAAAACGCTTTTTCGCAAGGCTTATTTTGGGTTGGATTTAGCGTACTGGTCGTGTCGATTGTTTATGCTTTGGGCGTTGCTTTCAAAAAGTACCGCATGGTTCGCAGCTCATTTAATAACATTTGAGTCGCTGACTGTTGTGACAACCAACTTTGCGCGAGTCTTTGGGATTCGTGCAAAGGTAAAGCTTCAGCGCCATAGAAATGGCGGTTGAATGCCTCAATGACATCAAGTGTTTCATGTGAAACATTTGTCTTATTTTGGTTAAACCAAAGATTAAACCCCGCTTCAATTGAGAGTGCCAGTTCATTAAACTGCGGCTTAATTTGTCCAAAACTATCGTTTTGAATCTTGATAATCAATTGCCGTATAGCCAACCAAACCTGCTGATTATCTGTGGCTGCTTCTATCATGCGATAGGTTTGCCATTTCAAAAACCACGCTTTCACCCACAACCATAGCAATAAACCCAGCCCTAATCCCAAAAACCCTATGAGCGTTTTAAAAAACACAAACGCCCCGCTGGGCAATACCCATTTTAAGGTGGCGGGCAAAACAACATCTTGAAGTTGTTGCGTGGTCACATCAAAATAAGTTAAACGCAATGGCGGTAAAGTTACCCAGCCTAAGTGTTGCGCGCGAAAAGGCATTTCCCAGATTTGAGTGGTTTTCCAGCCCAATTTTGACCAGGCCTGGTATTGTTTTTGGGTGGGTGACAGCCATTCTAAGGCAGGTGAATTTTGCAGTTTTTGAGGCACATTAGGCAGTCTATCCGCTAGGATATTGTCACCTGTGACACGCAAAGACCAAAGATTGAGCTCGCTCGCTTCTAAAAACCACGGCAAGGGGTCTGATTGCACTGCTAGCTGACCAACCGGCATATTCAGTGGCAAATAATTAGGCAAGGACTTCACTTTCACCGTTTGAGTGTTATCAAAAAACAACCAAGTTTTTTGGCTATTATTTTTAACGCGTATCACGGGTGAGCGTAGCGCAAAACTGCCAGCCTGTTCACTCCAAAAAGCCATTAAAAAATGGCGCTCTTCGCCAAACAACCCTCTGTCGATTGCCACCGGTTGCGCCGTAAAAAATGTTTCAATCGGTGGTTTTTGATGCGGATGCGCTTCTAAGGTCACCGCAAATTCTGGCTCAGTTTTAACGACGCCTTGCCAAACATAGCGTTGTTGCGCAAAAATGGGTAAACTCGAATCTGGGTGTTGCCATTTAACCTCAACGGCGCTGTTTTCTTTGACTTGAATCGTTACGCCTGCAAAATCAATTTGCCCAGCCTGCATCTTGGGCAGCGTCCAATCGCCGACCCTTAATGGATAAAGCGTTAAACGCACTCGGTCGGCATTGCCCTCAACTTCATAAATTTCAAAATGCTGGCGAATGGGCGATTTATCAATCTGCTCAAAATCCTGCTCAATCTTCTCACCCGTCAGCACCAAGGTCACCGGCTCACCTAGCTGCACAGTTCGGGGATAAACCTTCACAACTGCCTCTGCTAGAGTTGACATCAAAACCAAGCAAACCCCTAAGAATGCACCCATAATCACTTTTAATTTAGTCGAACTTACCATGGCTTAATTCCTGGCACTGAATGCGCTTGTGATTGTGGCGCTTGAAAGCCTTCTTCTCTTTCAAACAAACGTTGTAATAAGGCTTTTTGTGCATCTTCTAAAGACTGCATTTTTAAATCAAATGCTTCAATCACTTGTTGCTGGCGTTGCTGTGCCAAAATGGCATTGCCCATTTGCCCAGCGTCTTCAGCTGTGCTTTGCAGTTCAATGGAGGTGTCTGCAAAATTTTGTAAGCCAAATTGGGTACGATCTTCTTCAGAGGGCAGCAACATTTCTTTGCCATCTTTGTTTCCCTCTGGTGCATCACCCGCCACACCTTCACCCTGTTCTTCGCTAGGTTTTTGACCGCCGTAAAAAGCGCCATCGGCATCACGGCTTTTAGCGCCTTTTCCTTGTCCATCACCCGATTGCTCATCCGAAGTTTGTTGTCCTTTTTCTTGCGCTCGGCGCTGCTGGGCTAACGCCAAGTTATGCAGGGTATTTGGATCATCAGGCACATAAATCAAACTTTGTTGATAGGCTTCAACAGCGGGTGCTAATAAATTTGCTTGGTAATAGGCATTGCCTAGATTATATAAAGCACCCCCTCTTTGCTGTGGCGACTCACCAGCGATGATGGCTTGCCGAAAATACATCACCGCCGCCTCTAAATCACCCGATTTATAAGCCGCTGCCCCAGCGCCCATCCAACCTTGGTAATTAGGCAAGGCATCATAGGCTTGTAAAGCACTTTCATAATCGCCCGCTTGAAAAGCTTGATAGCCTTGTTGCTCTAAAATCATGGTCGATTCTGCCGCTTGCAGCGGTTGGGGTGCGCCCACTGACAAATATCCGACCAACAGCCAAACAATTAAATGTGTCGTTTTGCGCCAATGTCCTCCCCAAAATGCCCATATCAACGCCAAAAGACTCAAAAAAGTCAAGCCTGCTGCCAAAGAACGCCAGTTTTGCTCTGAACCCATTGAAGGTCTTTGTTTAACCAAATTTTTGGTTTGTGCCAATAAAGTGTCGATAAATTCGGCACTGCCATCAGCCGGTAAATATTGTCCGCCCACGGATTTGGCCAGTTGTTGCAAACGACTGCTTTCCAGACGCGTGGTAACTAAAATTCCGCTATGGTGATAACGCCCACTTTGATGAGTTGCATCAGGAATCGCCATGCCTTGAGGACCACCCACACCCAATAACCAAATGGGCAAAGACTGCTTTCCCTCGGCTGAGCGCTGTGCAACGGTTTGTAACAGTTGCTGGTAATCCTCTGAGCGCTCTTGCGGTTTAAAGTCTTCTTCTGACCCATCCGTTAACACCACTAAAACCGATGCCTGACCGGCGGTGACGCGTAAGTGCTCTGCTCCAAAACCGATCGCATTTTCCAGCTCAGACCCTTCGGTTGGCAAAATGCCTGGCTCCATTAAATTAAGATAATGCGCAAACAAGCTACGATCAAAACTTAAGGGCGCCACTAAATGAGGTTTGGCCGCATACACCATTAATCCCAAACGGTCATTCGGCTGTAAGCGATTCACCCAAGATTCAATTAAAGCTTTGCTGAATAGAAACCGTGAGGGCTGAACATCTTGCGCCAACATAGAGCGCGACAAATCCAGCACCAACATAATATCCACACCCGCGCGTTGCTGTTGTTGCGGCGTGCTCTCTAAAATTCGCGGGCCAGCAAGTGCCAAAACCGCAAAAATCCAAGCCCAAGCCAAGAGTTGCATTGGCTTAAACCACCAAGAAAGTAAAGCGCCGAAAAAATGCCACCAAAAGCGCAGATTCTTTTTATGCGCCAAAATGTGATGCGATTGATCGACCTTAACCCAATCCCATAAATGGCGTTGCGCATAGAGAGTTTGTTGCTGTTGGCGCTTTAAGAAAATTACCAGCCAAAGCAACACTGGCAAAGCTATTAGCCATAGCAACTCTGGTGTTTGCCATTGCCAACTAGACCAGAGCGACGCATCAAATAACGCCAATACACTAGCCAACATGAGAACTCTCCGGTTCAGGCGTGCTTGGAACTAGGACTTTCAGATGTTTTTGCCAGATTAAACGCAACAGAGTGTAAATGAATAAGCTCAATAGCCCCAAAGCCAAGGGCAATTCAAAGAGTGCCGAAATTTGTTTACGCACCAGCGACTCTGCCACCGCAACCCCTTCGGATTGATCAATCGTTTGCAGTACTTTTTGCAAATCTTGTCCGCTGGTCACTTGAAAATATTGCCCAAGCGTTTGTTCCGCTAAGGTCTTTAAAGAATTGGATTCCAAAGGTTGATACAGTAACCCACGATAAATGCGTTGGTCAGCTTCGGCAGAACCTGCGCCGACCCCGATGGTATAAATGGGTAAATTCATTGCTTGTGCATATTCAATCACCTGATTAATGGGCAAACGACTCGGCCGCGATAAACCATCCGAAATCAACACCACCACGCGCTTTTGTGTGCTGGGCGTATCCTGCTCAGCTTGGCGAAGTGCCAAGCCCAATGCCTCGCCCATGGCTTCATCGGTGCGCCCTGCTAGATAGGGACGCAAGCGTTGCAACATGAGTCTTGCCGTAGTCAAATCATTGGTTAAAGGCATGAGCGTATAGGCCTGCTCGGCATACAAAACCAATCCAAAACGATTGCCCGACAAGCCAGCCATAAACTGATCGAGCACCTGTTTAACCACCGTCATGCGTGGCGTTGCTTGACCTTGAACTTGGTAATCAGGCAATAAAAATGATGCCGAACTTTCAACCACAAACACCAAATCACGCACCGTTTTGGCTTGCGGTTGCGGCTCTTTAAAGACCGTGATTTTTTGCGGTTGTGCCGCAGCAACCAATACCATCAGCACCACCAAAACACGCAAGATTTGCAAGAGCGTTTGGCGCCAAAAAGTCGCTAAATTGGGTTTAAAACTAACCAGGCCTGGTTGTTTTTGGGCACTTTTTAAGGCAAAAGCCTGTTCAATTAAGGTGTGGCGAAACCAAGCATTTTGAGTGGCGCCAAGGTCTGCTTGCCAATCAGAGCGCACTTGCCACACGCCCACCCACTTTGAAAGCCATAACAATGGCAATAACAAACCCAGCCAAAATACATCGGGTTGCGCAAAACTAATAGCCGCCCATTCTTGCCAGCTTTGAGCTTGCTGGGAAAGGCGCAATAACCACTCAGTCATGCTGACCTCCTGACTGAGCTGTAAAACCTTGCTTGATGGCTTGCCATTGTTTGCGCCAATAAAGACGATTATCAATGCGCGCCAAATCCCATGCTTGTTGTGCCGCCGCACCCAATAAATCCATTAAGGTTTCACGGGAAACCTCTGCGCCAACCTTTTGCGCTCCATAACAGGCTTGATCTAACGCCAAGCCAAAGGCTTTGAAATCGGCTTGCGCATAATCCGTTTGAGTTTGCCAAAAAGGTAATGACGCTTTTCGCCAAGCTTGGCACTGCATTAGCAATTTTGGTAAAGCCAAGCGTTGTTGGCGCCAAACTAAAATTCGATATTGCAGCATTAACCTCAGCGGCAACCAAAGATTTTTAAGCCACCAAATTAAAATCGCCAACACGCCCAATCCTGCCAAACCCTCTAGCAAACGCTCTAGCCAAAATACCCAGTCAAAACCAGGATCTTGCGGCAACAAAATGTCTATTAACTCGGTATTGGGCATTAGGCTGACTCGGTTTGTAAGAAAGAAGTCGGAGTTTTCGCAAAGTCGTTAAGTAACACAGATACATCTTGTTCGGTACTTAAATGCTGCCAAGTGACGCCAAGTGTTTGTAAATGCTTTATCTTGTCATCGAAATATTGTTTAGCCCAGCGTTGATAAGTGTCGCGCTGTTCGATCGACAGCGTTAGCTGTTCACCCAACAAGCCTTGCAATTTTAAGCCAGCAACGCTGGGTAATTCATGCTCTGCGGGATCGGAAATCAACACCACCTGCACCGCTACTTTTTGTTGCAACTGTGCCAAGGCATAACCCGTTGCCTCATCAAAATCCGCCAAGTCAGAAATAATCACCAACCGACTGCCCGCCAATAAATGTTGCTGGCAATCCAACAGTTCGTCCAATAAACGCACTTCTGGCTGTGAAGCGGACAGTGAAATCGGCGGACATGGAATCGCCAAAAAATGCAGAATGGATTCAAACAAGCCTCGCCCCTCAAAACTGGCCGAATGCTCACTTTGTTGCGCCAAACGAATCACATCCATCGACAAACCGGCTTGTTGCGCTTGCCACGCAAAATAACCTGCCGCGTTTAACGCTTGAGTCACTTTTAATTGACGCTGGGTGCCAAAACGCATCGCTGCTCGTTGGTCAACCATCAGCGTCCAGCCGGCTTGGCGTTCTTCTTGAAATAGCTTGGTATAGGCTTGCCCGGTTTTTGCCAATAAACGCCAATGAATGCGACGCACTTCGTCGCCAAGTTGATAAGGACGGCTTTCTTCATATTCCAAGCCAGACCCCAAATAACGACTGGCCTGCTCGCCTTGTTTGCGCGCCTCACTGGCGTAAGGATTTATCCAGCGTGCTTTCGGCATTAAGGACAATTGCGCGCCCAAGGCTTTAATTTGCGCACTGCTCATAATGGGGTCATGGGCAGGATGATGAAACGCCTTTTGCCAAGCGCTACGGCGCAACAGGGCTTGCCAGCCGCGTTGCGCCCAAGACCGCCATTCAATCGTCGCCATCTTTCGCAACCTGTTAAGAAGCTGCTTGAGCAAAATTACTCGCCAAGGGCACTTCCACCTGGCTGAGTATTTTTTGAATGACTTTATCCGGCGTCCATTGCTGCGCGCGCCCAGCAAAGCTTACATGAATGCGGTGGCGCAAGACATCTGGTAATAACTGACGCACATCTTCAGGCGTCACAAAAGCACGGCCTTGCAGCCAAGCCAATGCACTTGCCGCGTGCAACAACGCCAAGGTGGCGCGTGGAGAAGCGCCCATATCTAAAACACCGGCCATTTTGTCGTCAAGCGACTCTAAATGGCGCGTGGCACTCACCAAAGACACCATATATTGCTCAACTGCTGGCGACACATATTGTTCGCTAATGGCGTGTCTGGCTTGTAAAACCATCTCTGGGGTGAGCAAAGGCTGCGAAGTGGCTTTATCTTCTCCAAAATGGCGCGCACGATCACGGCGCAAAATTTCCAATTCTTCGGCGGGTGTGGGATAAGACAAATTCAGTTGCACCATAAAACGATCCAGCTGTGCTTCGGGCAAAGGATAAGTGCCGCTTTGTTCTAAAGGGTTTTGCGTGGCCATGACAATAAACAACTCTGGCAAAGCACGGGTTTGCCCGCCTGCGGTCACTTGTTTTTCGGCCATGGCTTCTAATAGCGCAGATTGCACTTTGGGTGGCGCACGATTGATTTCATCGGCCAACACAATTTCATTAAAAATCGGCCCTTTCACAAAATTTAATGAACCCAATTTGGAATCAAACATCTCCGAACCCATGACATCACCCGGCATTAAATCTGGGGTAAATTGAATACGCTGAAAACTCGCCTTTACACTCTCCGCTAAGGTTTTGACGGCGGTGGTTTTTGCCAAACCCGGCGGTCCTTCTAGCAACACATGCCCTCCCGTTAAGAGCGCAATAATCATTCTATCCAGCAAGGCTTCTTGCCCAACGATAACACGTTGTAAATGGGTTTTTAATTCGGCAAACACCGCAGGACTGACCATAACCGTTCCTTTCAATCAATTAAGAAGATAATCTTAGCAAATTGTCGTTTTATTAGCTTTTGTTAATATTTATTGGTCGATAAGAAAATTTTGCAATCCCACTCACTAATCGCCAAGCAGATTTTGACAATTCTGCAAAACTCATCATAATCAGCTTTTTATTCCCACAGGCAAGACCATGCAACAAGACCGCAACTTTGACAAGCTGATTCATAAATTTGAAAAACGTGTTTATGACACGCGTAAAGGCGATTGGCGCTTAAAACTCTTAAAAGAAGATTTAGCAGAATTGCACACCCAACCGCCTTTACAGATTTGGGATGCTGGTTGTGGTTTTGGTCAAATGGGACTGTGGTTTGCCCAAGCGGGGCATCAACTCACGCTCTGTGATTTATCGCACAAAATGTTAGAGCGCGCGCAACAGCATTTTGCACAAGCCTACTGTCCCGCTCAGTTTTTGCAAGGAGCTGCCCAAGACCTTGCGCCGCAGTTGGATGCTTTTGACTTAATTCTAAGTCATGCGGTTTTAGAATGGCTGGCACAACCCAAGGAAAGTTTGCAAGCTTTGGCCGACAAGGTTAAACCCAAGGGGTATTTATCGTTGCTTTATTACAACCGCAACGCCACGGTTTACACCAATGTGCTCAAGGGCGATTGGCGTTTAGAACATATTCTCAATGACAGCTACCTAGGCAAAGGCAAAAATCTCACGCCGCCCAATCCTCAATATCCAGAAGATGTTTTGGCTTGGCTACAAGACTGGGATTTTGAGGTGCAAGTAGAAACGGGGATTCGGGTGTTTCACGACTATATGACACCCGAAGCGCTTGCCAAAACGGATATGGACGAGCTGTTTGCTTTAGAATATCGCTATTGTCGTCAACCCACTTATCGTCACATGGGGCGTTATATCCATGTTTTAGCCCGTAAACGAGAAACTTGCCATGATTAAACGCTTTGCCTCTAGCTTGATCAACACCCTTATTCGTCGCTTGGTCAGCCAATTGTTTCGCCAACCCAAACATATCCTAATGGGGTTGATTGTTATCATCGGTCTGGGCGGTACTTGGTATGGCTACGAAGTGACCGTTGCGCGCCCCGCCATGAGTTTTATGGGCATACCCCAAGAGGTAGGACAACCCGCAAGCGACTGGCGCAACCACATTCTGCGCAATGAAGGGTTTATGCTGGGCTATTCTGAAAAATATCGCAATCCACTTTGGGTTACCTACCGAGTGACCCAAGCGCAAAAATCTTTTGGTAAACGCCCTGAGTTTCGACGCGACTGGCGCACTTTAGCGGGCGTAACCACACAAGACTATACTGGCTCGGGTTATACCCGAGGGCATCATGCTCCCAATTACTTAATTGCCAGCCGTTATGGCGTAAAGGCGCAAGCCGAAACCTTTTTAATGTCGAACATTTCACCGCAAAAAGCCAGCCTAAACACCAAAACCTGGCAAAGGTTAGAAGAAGTTGCGGCGGATTTTTTCTCCAAAAAATATCCCGAGTTTTGGGTGGTCACCGGCCCAATTTTTGACGCCGATCCTTCGCAAATCCAAACCCTTAAAAACTCTGGCATCGCCATTCCAAAAGCCTTTTACAAAATTTTTATTCGACCAAGTGAAGCCACAGAAAACCAAGATGAGAATAGCCCTTATCAAGTATTGGCCATCATCATGCCGCAAAATGCCCGCACCAGCGCCAAACTCACCCAGTTTGTGAGCACGGTGGATGAGGTCGAAGCGCTCACCGGCCTAGACTTTTTTTGGCAATTACCAGACACCATCGAAAATACCCTAGAAGCCTCCAAAAACGACCAGGCCTGGTCACTTTCCAGCGTGGAAAACCAAAAAAGTCGCTATTAAAAACCCTGTTTTCACCTTAACCTAAGATTGGGAAGTTGCGTATAATATGGGCATTTTTAGCGTCGCTGGTGGCGCAGGCTAATCTTTGGTAAAACTTCGGTTAAACTTGGGCAAAAGGTGTTTGTTTGAAAGATACGATTTTCAGCGTTCCGCATGAAAGCTTGGGCGCGTTTCAATTTGATGATTCGGTGGCAGCGGTTTTCCCCGACATGATTCAACGCTCGGTGCCGGGTTACCAAACCATCTTAACCGGCATAGGCGAACTCACCGAAACCTATGCGCAAGCCAATAGCCAGCTCTACGATTTAGGCTGTTCACTGGGTGCTGCCAGCTTAACCATGCGCCGCAAAATTACTCAGCCTAATTGCAAAATCATCGCCATCGACAATTCTGAATCGATGATTAAACGCGCCTACGATTACATTCACGCCTATCACTCAGACATTCCGATTGAACTCCATTTGGCCGATATGTCGGATATGCCCATCGAAAATGCCAGCGTGGTGGTGATGAATTTTACCTTGCAGTTTATCGCACCCGAAGCTCGCCAAGCCTTGATTACAAAAATTTATCAAGGTCTAAAACCAGGTGGCATTTTGATTTTGTCGGAAAAAATTCATTTTGAAGACGCCGCCGCCCAGCAAGCCATAGAACATTTGCATTTACAATTTAAACGCGCCAATGGCTATTCGGAACTCGAAATCAGCCAAAAGCGTGCTTCTTTAGAAAATGTGCTCATCAGCGATACCCATGCCCAACATTTAGCGCGTTTTAAACAGGCGGGTTTTAGCAGTGCGGCACAATGGTTTCAGGCTTATAATTTCGTGTCTTTTTTAGCCATTAAAGGCGCTTAAAAAATCAGCGTATTAAGCATATAACTTAGGAATTGTTTCACATGAAACCCTATCACCAGCATTACCAACATTTTTGGCCAAAACTGCAACAAACCAAACTCATAGACTGGCAAAACACCCTACCACCTTTACTCGAAGACGCTCTGCGCCCCGACATCAATGGCAATTTAGAGCGCTGGTTACCGCCGTTACTGGATATTTTAGAATATCCTGTCAGTGAGCATTTTGAACTCAATCGTTCTGCGGTTTTAGCACAGACAACGCCTAACCGCACGCCCCCCAAACTGCCAGAACTGTTAAAACAGTTTTCACCCTGGCGCAAAGGGCCGTTTGAAATTGAAGGTGTTTATATAGATACCGAATGGCATTCTGACTGGAAATGGAATCGCGTTTTGCCGCATATTTCACCCTTAAAAAATCGCACGGTTTTAGATATTGGCTGCGGCAGCGGTTATCACCTATGGCGCATGATGGGCGAAGACGCTAAGTTGGCGGTGGGCGTTGATCCTAGCCTGTTGTTTATGACTCAATTTTTGGTACTCAAACATTTCATCGGCGAAAGCGTTCCTGCTTATTTTTTACCGCTCACGCTCGAACAACTGCCCGTGCCGCTGACTGGTGGCGGATTTGATACGGTATTTTCTATGGGCGTACTTTATCATCGTCGCTCACCCATTGACCATCTACTCGATTTAAAGCGTCACCTCAAACCCCGTGGCGAACTGATTCTTGAAACCCTAGTGGTACCAGAAGACTATGCTCAGGTGCTGGTGCCAAACGAGCGTTATGCACAAATGAATAATGTGTGGTTTTTACCCAATATTAAAGAACTGGCGCATTGGATGACGCGTTGCGGCTATCAAAATGTGCGTTGTGTTGACCTAGACCAAACCTCTACCGAGGAGCAACGCGCCACAGAATGGATGACTTGGAAATCCCTTGCTGACTTTTTAGACCCAAATGATTCAAGCAAAACCATCGAAGGTTATCCCGCCCCACTGCGTGCCGTGATGATTGCCAATACCCCCAAATAGAATTTTTTGCACATCAACCGTAACTAAGGCTTTACTTATGGGGTTCAAAAGATTAAAAATATAAGGATTATTACGATTTGCTTTTGAACGCCACTAGCCTTTTTTAAGAGACACTTATGACTAACTTGTTTTCACCTTTTGATAAGCTCACCCGAAAATGGTCTAAGTCTCTGTTGTTATTGTTAAGTTTTGTATTAGTGAGTGGCTGTGAGCAGTCGCCCCTGAGCAGTGTTAAAGCAGAGCCACAACTGACCATTTACAGTGGCATTACCATGGTCAAGCCACTGATGATTCTGACCAAAGAGTTTGAAAAACAACACAACATCAGCATCGAAATTAAGCAAGGCGCCTCTGGATATCTCTATAACACCTTAAAAGTTGAACGCTTGGGCGACATTTATTTTCCTGGCTCAGATAGTTATCGCATTAAAAATAAAGCGGAAGGTTTGCTCACAGACTATGTGTTAGTGGGTTATAACCGTTTGTCTTTTGAAGTGCTTAAAGGCAACCCCAAAAACTTAACGGATGACTTAAATCAACTCACCAACCCACAACTATCTGTGGTTTTGTCATCGCCCGAATCTGGCTCAGTGGGCAAAAATGCCAAAATGCTTTTAGACAGTGTCGGTATTACCGATGCGGTTTATCAAAATGTGACTTACTTTACGACCGACTCACACCGCATTTACACTGCCATTAAAAATGGCGATGCCGATATTGCGCTCAACTGGTATGCCACCACCCAGTGGCCCGACCACAAGCCTTATGTGGATGCCATTTTGCTACCAGAAACCCTTGCCAAACCCAAACGCTTAGAATTGAATTTACTGTCGTTTTCAAAACATCCCGATCTTGCCAAAGCCTTTATGGCTTTTGCCAGCAGCGAACATGGTTTACAAGTTTTCGCTGACTATGGATTTTTCACCCCCAGCGAACTGCAAGCGCAACTGTCCAAGCTTCGCGAAACTCAGTCTAAGCAGTCAAAACTATGAAAAATCGCAATCATCATCACAACCACTCTACCTCAAAGAACCTCTCACTTTTGTTATTGGTGTTTTTTATCGGCCTAGGTTCGCAAGCCATACTTAACCTAAGTATTGCAAACTTCATCGCTGTACTTGACCAAAAAGTTAAAAATGCGCACATAGAAACCCTAATCGGCGAAGAAATTATTTTAGAAATTCAAAAAATGGAAACCCATTTCTTTGAAATGGCGTCCTTTCCCAACCCCCATTTGCGTCGTATTTTGAAAAATGAAATTCTAGAACAACAAGAAGAAATTGAACATTCCTTAGAAATTTTGAACCAAGGCGGGGTCTATAAACATCGTATCGACTTAAACTTGCCCAACACCGAGGCTCAATTTGAATCGTTGATTTATAAGCCTGAAAAACGCAATAGCTTTTCATTTGCTCATGCCGACATAGTGCCAAAATTTGGCATCATCAATCAAAAACTGGCTTCTTTAAAAGGCATGCAAGATTACATTGACCAGTTGCGCATGGAAAAAAGCCCGCTCCTGGCCGAAAAACTCACTGAGTTAAACCTTGAAGTTAAACTGTTAAAACCCTTGTTTCATCGCATAAAAGAAGATGCCAATCGTATTTTTTATCAAAATAAACTCGATTCACGCAGCATTCAAGAACAGGTTGAAGGACAAAAAGACGACTACCGCAATATTCAAATGGGGCTTACGCTAGTGGCCTTGTTCTTTGGTATTTTGGTGTTTGTCCGCCTCAGCCAAAACATTAAAAACAACCTCAAAGAAATCGAAGTTAACCAAGACTATACTCAAGACATTTTAGACTCACAAAGCAATATCATCATTGTCAATGACGGCGTGAACATCATAGATGCCAGTGGCGGTTTCTTCTCTTTCTTTAGAGAATTCGATTCTTTAGAAAGTTTTTCAAAAAGCTATCAATGTATTTGTGAACTCTTTGTCAAAGAAGAAGGCTATGTTTATCGTTTTGAAGATAAAAACTGGATTGAATATATCCTACAAAATCCTAATGCTACCCATAAAGCCAAACTTCGCTATCAAGGCAAAACCACCATCTTCCAAGTCAGTGCTGTTAAATCGACCAAGTATGAGCGTTACATTATTTCTATGTTCGATATTTCTGAAAATGAGCGCATCAACCAAGATTTGAAAATTGAAAAAAATAAAGCACTGGCGGCCACGCAAGCCAAGGGCGAGTTTTTGGCCAATATGTCCCACGAAATTCGCACCCCACTGAATGCCATTTTGGGCTTTATCAGTTTAATGAAAGACAAAACTCATGATGCTGAAAACACCAAATACCTCAATACCATAGACAGCTCCAGCCATTCTCTGTTGGGCATTATCAATGACATCTTAGACTTCAGTAAAATTGAAAGCGGCAAGCTGGATATCGACCCCAGTCCGTTTGATCCGCGCAAAGAATTCAGCAGCACCGCTGATCTCTTTAAGGCGCGTTGCAGTGAAAAAAATCTTAACTTTAATATCACGCTCTCAGATGCACTGCCAAATTGCATTGAAACCGATATTTTGCGAGTTAAACAAGTCATCAGCAATCTATTGTCTAACGCGATTAAGTTTACGGAACCTAACAAGGCTGTTTCGCTCAGCGTTGACTACCAAAACGGTTGCTTGGTTTGCCAAGTGTCTGACGAAGGTATCGGGATGACACCTGAATTTCAGGCACGCATTTTTGAAGCCTTTTCGCAGGCTGAAAGCTCCACCACACGAAAATATGGCGGCACAGGCTTGGGCTTAACCATCAGTGCTAAACTGATTGGTATGTTGGGCGGAGAGCTCAAATGCGAATCTGAACTGCATGTGGGCAGTCGTTTTTCGTTTAGTATTCCTGCCAAAATCTGTCAAGATTTGAAACCCGATGATGCTCCTAAAATTGAAAATAGCACCCAAATTGAAGGGCATTTGCTATTGGTAGAAGACAACAAAACCAATCAATTACTCATGAGCGCTCTGTTGAAAAAACAAGGGCTCACATTCGACATTGCCAATGATGGTTTAGAAGCCATTACCGCCCTTCAAGAGCGTCACTACGACCTTGTATTAATGGATGAAAATATGCCCAATTTAAATGGCATAGAAGCCACCAAGCAAATTCGTATCTTGGAAGCCAAGGGCGAACTGCCTTACAAACAACCTCTGGTGATTATTGCCGTCACCGCCAATGCCATGACAGGCGACCGCGAACGCTTTTTGGCAGCCGGCATGAATGAATATTTAACCAAACCCATCAATCTACCTAAATTAACTGAAATTTTTAGGCGTTTTCTTGGCGTCTAAGCATTCTAATCGTTGAAATTGGGTTTGACGGATTAAAAGACTGATTAAAACTTAAGTCAAACCCATTATTTTTTTCTATCGTTCTAGATAACATTAATCGTTAAACTATGTCTGTTAACCCTATTGGAGAGCCCATCATGTTTCAGCGCCTTGGTTTACAAGCCAAAATCATTCTTATCACCCTGTTGCTCGGATTGGTTGTCTTAGCCACTTTGATTGCTAATGGTGTGATGAACTATCAAACTCAATACCAAAAAACCGCCACAGAAGAAGCCACCAAGCTTTTAACGCTGGTGCAAAACAAGATGAACAAAAAGTTTGATATCGGTTTAACCGGCGCTATTTCGGTTGCCACCAATCGTCAACTGGTGCAGGCGGTCAAAAATGGTGACAAAGCTGCCGCCTCAGACATCCTAGCGGGCATTTCGCAAACCTTTAAAGACCACACCAATTCTAAAAATGTCAAAATCCATATTCATACCCCAGACAACCATTCATTTTTAAGAAGCTGGAATACCAAAAATGGTGACGACTTATCAGCCTTCCGCTTTGGTGTTGAACAGGTGATTAAAGAAAAACAACCCATCGAAGTATTAGAGTTGGGTAGAACAGGTTTAGCCATTCGTGGAATCACGCCTTTGTTTGATGGCCAAACCTATGTGGGTTCTTTGGAGTTTATTCAGGGTGTAGGCTCTATTCATAAAGAATTTAAAAAGTTAAATGACCACTACCTCATGCTCCTTAACCAAGAAGCCTTAAGCATCAGTACCAAAGCCAAAGATAATACGGCAGTGGGCAGCTATGTATTGGCCAGTAACGACTGGTTTGGTGCAGACTCAGTAAGCTTTGCACAAGGCCTTGATTTAAAGGAGCTCAGCAAAAAAGGCTGGCTTATTCACAACCAGATGCTGGTCACCAGCAAACCCATTAAAGATATGCGCGGTAAAGAAGTCGGGATGCACATCATTGCAGAACCTGATAGCCACCTAAACGGAGTACTAGATGGCATCAAAAGTGAAATCATTTTTCAAGTATTAACCGTGGTGATTATTTTATTACTGATGATGGGCGTTATTCTCTTCTCACTGAACAACATGGTAATCAAACCCGTTAAAGACTTACAACGCACCTTTGCTCAGGTCATCAAAAATGGCGACTTTTCAATCCGCGTGAAAACGGATGACAGTCATAACGAAGTCAATTTGATGGCCAAAGACTTTAACCACTTATTAAAAACACTGCAAAATACCATTCATGCCATCTCTGAAACCATGCAATCCATTGAAAAAGGTGAGTTGTCGCATCGTGTACAAACTGCCGCTAACGGCGATTTAGCCACCCTTAAACTGGCTATTAACCAAACCGCTGACAACCTAGAAAACACCATGTTAGAAATGGGGCGCGTACTCAGTGAAATGAGCCAAGCCAAGTTTGGCGTTCGAGTGGGTGACATCAATGCCCAAGGCGCATTTAAAGATGCCCTATCGCAATTGCAACAAACCGCTACAGATTTAAATTCTGCTATTTCGCAAATCAATACGGTGGTTACCTTCATGGCACAGGCTAACTTCTCGCACACCATTACAACCCAGTTGCAAGGTGATTTAAACACCTTAAAACAAAACATCAACACCACTTTAGACGCATTAAATGGTGGTTTTAATGGTTTCTCAAACAGTTTAGCCAAACTGTCTTCTGGTGACTTAACCGCGAAAGTAGAGGGGCATTTCCACGGACAATTGGCGCGTTTACAAGACATCATTAACAACTCTTTAAGTAATGTTGCCAGTATGTTTACGGAGATCAAAATCACCTCACAGGGTGCTTTGGAGAATGTCAAACATGTCACCAAAGGTAACTTTGAACTCAACGAGCGCACCCAAAACCAAGCGGCGTCTATTGAAGAAACTGCCGCCTCTATGGAAGAAATTACCTCGACCATTCAAAACTCTGTTGCCAATGCTAAACACGCCAACACCTTGGCAGAAAACGCGCGCGTAGATGCCGAATCAGGCGCAGAAATTATGGGGCGTGCAAAATCCGCCATGCACGGCATTCATGAAGCCAGTGCCAAAATCTCAGAAATCACCACGCTCATCGATGGCATTGCTTTCCAAACCAATCTATTAGCGCTGAATGCTGCGGTAGAAGCCGCGCGTGCGGGTGAACATGGTCGCGGATTTGCGGTCGTTGCGGGGGAAGTTCGTAACTTGGCGCAAAAATCAGCCGATGCCGCTAAAGACATCACCACCTTGATTCACGAAACCACTCAACAGATAGATGCGGGAACCAAGCTTGCTGAAGAATCGTCTGATATGTTAAATAAAATCAACAACCGTATTAATGAAGTGTCTGAAGTGGTCAAAGAAATCGCTTTAGCGGCTGAAGAACAAGCCTTGGGCGTAGGGCAAATTAACCAAGCGGTTTCGCAAATGGATCAAATTACCCAACAAAATGCTGCGTTGGTTGACCAAATCGCCGGTGACACGCAACGCATGAATGAACAAGTCACTCGCATGGTCGATTTAACTGGGTCATTCACCATTGATACCCATGCGCTGTCGTTAGACACCACCATTAAAACTGGCGACTTCACCTTCGCCAAAGCACGCCGTGCGCATCGTGGCTGGCGCTCTCATATGAGCCAGTTAATTCATGTGGGTACGAAACCTGAAAATGTTGAAATCGCAACGGATTCTCATAGCTGTGAACTCGGTAAATGGCTCGATTCGGAAGGCTTAAAACACCAGCACCTAGCTGAGTTTGGCGCATTGATTCAAATCCACCAAACATTACACGCTGAAATTAAGCGGGTTATTTTGATGGTGGATGGCGTCGAAGAAGATATTGCAGACCAAGAGATTGAAAAAATCGAAGGCTTATCAGAACAAGTCATCGCCGCCATCAATGCCCTAGAAAAAGCGGCTGCCAACGGTTAAGTAAAAAGCCCTTTTTTCAAAAACCTTAAAAACGCGCGCTTCCTGCGCGTTTTTTATTGGGCGCTTTCAAACTATCCTCAAGGTTGATGGCTGTCTCGTTTGAGTATTTGCTTTATAATTGAAACATCTCATTACTAAAGTAAGTATTGCCATGTCACTTTCTACAAAATTTGAACAACTCCAAAACTACCTAGACCAACAAATTATTGGCCAATCGCACCTAACACAACGCATGTTGATGGCCTTATTGTGTGATGGACATCTGTTGGTAGAAGGCCCGCCAGGTCTGGCAAAAACCAAAGCCATCAAAACCCTAGCCGAAGTGGTTGAAGGCAACTTTCAGCGCATTCAATTTACACCTGATTTATTGCCTGCCGATATTACCGGAACGGATATTTATCGAGCCGCCACAGGCACTTTTGAATTTCAAGCTGGGCCTATATTTCACAACCTGATTTTGGCAGACGAAATTAACCGTGCGCCAGCAAAAGTGCAATCGGCTTTACTAGAAGCCATGGCAGAACATCAAGTGAGTGTGGGCGGCAAAACCCTGCCTCTAGAAAAACTGTTTATGGTCATGGCTACCCAAAACCCCATTGAGCAAGAAGGCACCTATGCGCTCCCCGAAGCGCAACTTGACCGTTTTTTAATGCACCTCAAAATCGATTACCCAGATAAACACAGCGAACGCCTTATTTTAGAACTCATTGAAAATGAAGCCCGAGCACACGAAATTGTTAAACCGCCAGCCGTTTCGCAAGCTGATTTATTCACCGCTCGTGAAGCCATTCTTAATATTCATATGGCAGAAGCCGTTAAAACCTATATTGTTGAATTGGTCATTGCCACCCGCCAACCGCAAAACTACAGCGAACGCTTAGCGCGCTGGATTGACTATGGCGTTAGCCCAAGAGCCACCGCCGCCCTATCGCGTGCGGCAAGAGCCTTGGCGTGGCTTAAAGGGCAAGATTTTGTATCCCCAGAAGAAGTTCAGGCGGTGGTGCATGATGTGTTACGCCACCGTTTACTCCTGAGTTTTGAAGCAGAAGCGGAAGGCATGAGCGTTGATCAAGTGATTGATGAAATCCTAACGCTGGTTCCTGTGGTTTAACTTGCAACAAAACCTATGATTTCTGCCTACTCAAACCTTGAAGATTTACTGGCGATTCGGTTCCATGTGAAACACCGCAAACTGGCACACCAGCAAAACCTCCAAAAAAGCGGTGGGCATCGTGCGCTGCGTAAAGGCCGCGGTATGGAGTTTCAAGAAGTCAGACAATATCAAGCAGGTGACGATGTTCGCCACATAGACTGGCGAGTTAGCGCCCGCACCACCGAAACCCACAGCAAAGTGTTCAGTGAAGAACTCGATAAACCGGTGTTGTTTGTGGTTGAACAAACGCCCTGCTGTTTTTTTGGCTCTAAGCATCGTTTTAAGACCGATCAAATTTTGCATATTTTGGCGGCACTGGGCTGGGCAACCCTAAATCAAGGTGATCAGGTGGGCGGTTTGGTGTTTAATCATCAAAACAGCATTTGGATTGACCCAAAACATCAACAACAAACCTTAATGCAATTGTTTCATGCGGGGCTGCAATGCCAGCAAGCGCTCAAAAAACCCAATGTGAGCGATGCCGGTGATTGGCTAAAAGCCCTCAAAAAGCTTCAAAAAATGACCAGGCCTGGTCAAAAATTGATGCTTTTAGGGGATTTTATGGGTTTCCCAGCGGAAGGATTTGGGGTGTTACAAACCTTGAAGCGCCATTGTGATATCAATGCGATTCATGTCTTTGACCCCTTAGAAAAGGATTTGCCCAACCTTGGGCAAGTGCGCCTCAGCGATGGCATAAATGAACAACAGTTAAATGCTGCTGACCGCCAATTGCGCGACGGCTACGCGAGCTTGTATCAAACAGAATGGCAAGCGCTTCAACAACAAATGGCGCGTTTAAAAGTACCGCTGTTAAGTGTTTCGACCGCTGACCTAGCTGCAGAAAGTTTATTTAAACAAGGAGTCTTGCGTTAATGGCCGACCTTGATTCAGCATCTCCAAACCTAGCGCCTGCCAATTTGGCCAAATTAGCTGAACCAGCCCAGCAAGCCCTGCTGGCACAATTGCATGACATTCAACTCCCAGACCCAGTGTCTTGGTGGCCTTTAGCCAACTCTATTTGGGCGGTCATTGTTGGGGTATTAGGTGTTCTCGTGGGGTTAACTTGGTACTATTGGGTGCGTCACCAAAACAATCGTTATCGCCGCGAGGCTTTGGCACTGTTGCAACCTACGCTGGCACAACACTCTGAACCTGCCGCTAAATTAATGGCACTTAATCATTTGCTTAAACAAGTGGCGATTACCCATTATGGGCGACAACGCGTTGCGCCTTTAACCGGTCAAGCCTGGATTGATTTTTTGCAAGACACGGCGATTTACATCGACCAGCCTGACAATCTTGCCGACTTGATGGCGGCCAGTTATCAAACCCAACCCATTTCCGCACAGCAACTGGCTGGCGTGATTGATTATGCGCAAGCTTGGATGAAGGGACATCACAAATAATGACTTTTTTGAGCCTATTCAACTTTCACACCTGGGTGTCTGTCTGGCAAAATCTCAGCTTTATTTGGCCATGGATGGTGGCATTTCTGCCTTTGCCTTGGATAGTGCGCCTGCTTTGGAAACCCGCCGAACAAACCCAAATTCCATTATTAGCGCCCCACCTATTACAACGCTTTAACCGTGCCAATCAATCGCAAGGTTGGCTGGCGCCCAATACCCAATCGGCGGGCATCTCTTGGTTTTTAATTTTATTGTGGGGGTTACTCATCTTGGCCGCCATGCGCCCTATTTGGTATTTAACCCCAACGCCTTTTGAAGAAAGCGGCAAAGACATGATGTTGGCAGTCGACCTGTCGGGTTCCATGGAAAAACAAGATATGCGGGTTGAAGGCCATCCTGCTGACCGTTTAATGGCGGTAAAAAGTGTGGTCGAAAACTTTATCGGCGAGCGCCAAGGCGACCGTTTAGGGCTGATTGTATTTGGTACCCAAGCCTTTTTGCAAAGTCCGCTCACCTACGATCTTAAAACCGTGCAAACCCTGCTTAACGACTCGCAAATTGGCATGGCAGGTAATAACACCGCCATTGGGGATGCCATAGGGCTCACCCTCAAACACCTGCGCCAAATTCACGCAAAATCGGGTGCCGAAAACGCTTTAAAGAAAACCGTATTGATTTTACTCACCGATGGCTCAAACACCGCCGGCGCGGTTGACCCCATCGATGCGGCGCAAAAAGCCCAAGAAATGGGGCTAAAAATTTACACCATTGGCATCGGTGGCCAACAGCGTTTAACGGGCATAGACGCTTTTTTAAACCTTAGCAGTAATGACATGGATATTGCCAGTTTGCAAAAAATTGCCAAATTGACCAATGGCCAATTTTTCCACGCAGCAGACACGGCGCAACTTGACCAGGTTTATCAAACCATTAACCAACTTGAAGCCACCGAACACGAAGTGAACCACTATCGTTTACGCACCGAACTCTTTCAATGGCCTTTAGGGCTTGCTTTATTGCTCAGTTTTATCTTGGCTTGGCGACGCACAGCTCGTGGAGGAAAAGCTTAATGGACTTACATTTTGTGCGCCCTCTTTGGCTCTTAGCCCTACTGCCTTTAGTGCTGCTGTTATGGCGTTTATTTCGCCAAGAACAACAAAAAGGCGCTTGGTCGCAAGTGATTGCCCCGCAATTTCAAACGCTATTGTTACCGCAAAACACCGAAAGTTCACCCAGACTTTGGCCTTTGGTGGGCCTCGGGCTGATTTGGTTGTTAGCCATCATTGCACTGAGCGGCCCCACTTGGAAGCAAGTGAAAATGCCCGCCGAAAGTAACTTGCAAGGCACCGTTGTGGTCTTTGATTTATCACTGTCTATGTTGGCAGACGACCTTAAACCCAATCGCCTCAGTCGCGCCCAATTCAAACTGCGTGACCTGCTCACCCAACACCCAGAAATGGCGGTCGGCATGGTGGTTTATGCCGGTTCTGCACACACCCTAACCCCCATTTCACAAGACAATCAAACCCTGCTAGGACTCTTGCCCAATATATCGCCCACCATGATGCCCAATTATGGCGCTAACCCCTTAGAAGCGATGGAATTGGCCAAGCATTTAATTGAAGGTGCACAGGTTAAACAAGGCCACATTATTTGGATTACCGATGATTTAGAGCCTAAGCAAGAAGAAACCCTTAAAGATTTCTTTAACTCAAACAACCTAACCCTAGCCATTTATGGGGTTGGAACCGCGCTAGGTGGCCCTGTTAAAATCCCAGATTTTGGTCTGCTAAAAGATGAGGAAGGCCGTATTGTGCTACCCAAACTGCCCCTTGAACGCCTGCAAGATTTCGCCAATGAGTTAGACAGCCCACTCCAGCTACTCAGTTTAAACAACAGTGATGTAGATACTCTTTTGCCACCAACACTGGTCACCAGCCAAACCGCTACCAAAGCAGGTGATGATGAAAACACCACGCAAAATCCTTATTTAGATGCCTGGATTGAAGAAGGTGTTTGGTTACTTTGGGGCTTGGTGGTTTTAGCCGCTTTGGCTTTTAGAAGAGGTTGGTTACTTAGCTGGGTGGCATTGCCTGTTAGCTTGGTTTTTTTACAACCTACCCCAACGGTTTATGCGGCAGAGGAAGTCTTAACAGAAACCACCGAACAAAAAGCGCAACCCTCTAAATCTTTTATGCCAGAACTGATTGGCGAAAAACGCGATACCGGCTTGTCTTTTACCGATGCCTTTATCACCCCCGATCGCCAAGGCTATTTACTGTTTGAAAAGCAAGACTATGCCCGTGCCGAAACCCGATTTGAATCCGCCGAATGGAAAGGCGCCAGCTTGTATCGATTGGGGCAATATGCCAAAGCCGCCGAACAATTTGCGCGGGTAAAAACCCCTGAAGGCTTTTACAACCTTGGCAATGCCTTAGCCAAACAAGGCAAACTTGATGAAGCCAAAATCGCTTATGAGGCCGCTCTCAAACAACAACCCAATTTTAAACAAGCCCAAGACAACCTGGACTTAATTGAGCAAATCCTTAATCAACAAAAGCCAACTGAGCCCCCTAAACCTAATCAACAAGCTGGGCAAAATGCGCAAACCCCCAAACCTTCTAATGAGCAGAATGCGCAAAAAGATAACAGCCAAAATTCACAACCGAATGCCGATAATGATTTAAAAAATGGCGGGCAATCTACCGATCCGCGGGATAAAAACGCTGAACAACAAGCCAAACAAAATGCCGGTGAAACGCCCAATAAAAATGCCCAACAAAACTCAGAACAAAGCCAAGGCAGTGAACAAGCCCAACAGCAAGGTGAGTCCGATGCGGCCAAAGAAGGTCAAGAAAACGCTCAAGCCGGCGGTCAGCAAGCGGGGCAAGACATGAACCAAGAATCAGTTCAAGCCGCAGACACCCAACAGAAACTTGAAAACTCTGATGAAAACGGCGAACAACCTTCAAAATTGGGCGAGCAAAGCGATACTGACCTCAATCAAGAAGCGCTGAAAGCACAAGGTCAAATGGGCAGTGCTGCCGCATTAGGCAAAACCGAAAAACAACAAGCCACCCAAACTTGGCTGAACCAAATTCCAGACGAACCGCAACTGTTTTTAAAACGAAAATTTGATTATCAATACCAACAACAAGCGCCGAGCAAAGCTCAGCCTAATGACAAAATATGGTAGCCCTATGATTCACACTGGTCACAAGCACTTTAGCCATCGCCAACGCAGTTGGATACATCTGTTATTTTTGAGTCTTTTTTTGGGGGTTTTCAGCGCCAATTTTAACCAGGCCTGGGCAAAAACCCTGGTCACAGAAGTCGATAATCGGCAAATTGAAATGGGCGATATTATCAGTGTGCGCGTCATTGCCGACTTCCAAAGCTATGCCGCCTCCCCTGATTTTGAAGCCCTAAAAGATCAGTTTGATGTCTTAGGTTCGCAACGCAGTTCCAATATGCAAATCATCAATGGTCAATACAGTTCCACCACCGAATGGCTGGCACAGATGACGCCTAAACAAACCGGTGAACTGCGCATTCCCAGTTTTGAAGTGGAAGGCGCGCGCAGTAATCCTTTAGCCATACGCGTAACTCAAGCCAAGGCTTATGGCACACAAAATCAAATCACTTTTATCGAAGCAGAATTGAACAAGACCTCTGCCTATGTGCAAGAAGAAGTCATTTATAACTTGCGATTTTTTCATCTCGGTCGTTTGGTTGATGGCAGTATTCGACCCCCACAATTTGGCGACTCGCTGGTTAAACAACTCAAAAACCAACAGACATATCAAAAGAAAATCAATGGTCAAATCTATGAAGTGTTTGAGTGGAGTTATGCCTTCTATCCCCAGCAAAGCGGCGAACTGGTGATTGCTCCCCAAGACTTTACCGGTCGTTTGCAATTGGGCAGTCAACTGCGTGCCATTCATGACAACTCGGAAAAACTCACCTTACAAGTGCTGCAAAAACCGAGCTCTTTTCCTGCGCAAGCCAACTGGTTACCCGCCAAAAACATCAGCCTTTCTGAAACCTGGCAAACCGCCAATTCACAACAAAATGAATTGCATGTGGGCGACAGCTTAACCCGCACCATCAAACTCAACGCGTTGGGGCAATTGGGCTCGCAATTACCCGCGCTGGCTTTTGAAAATCAAACAGGCTTACAAATTTACCCTGACCAACCACAAACCCATGAGCAAGCCGCTTTAGATGGTTACCGAAGTGAAAAACTCTTTAAAATGGCGATTATTCCCACCCAAGCCGGCACCCTAACCCTGTCTGCCATTACGCTTAACTGGTGGAATACACAAACCCAAACCTTAGAAACCGCACAGCTACCCGCCAAAACTTTACAGGTTTTGCCAGCACTCAATAACCCAAGTCTTCCAGCGCCTTCACCCGCTAGCAATATGCCCAATGCTTTGCCAGATACTTTGGTTCCACATGAAACCCATGTTGCAAATGCTCCACCATTTTCAAACACCATGCAGTTAGCGTTAAGTGGTTTGGTTGTGCTGCTGTTGGGCGCATGGATTTGGCAATGGCAACAAACCCGCAAACTCAAAAAACAACTTTCGCAGTTGGCGTTAGCACCCATTAATGTTGACGCTCAAATCAGCCCTACACCCACAAATCATTCCCAATGCGATGCCAACCAAACACCTGCAGACTTTTATCGCTGGGTTAATCAGTATTTACAAAACCAGTCAGGCCTACAAAACAACCCAGAACTGACGAAATTACTAAAACCCTTAAAGGCGCATTTATTTCATCAGCAAGCGTTACCTGATGGACTACTCATTAAAATTTGCGACCTGATTAATCAACCACAAACCGCAGAAAAGGCTCAACAAAAACCGCAACTACAAGCCCTTTACCCACAAAAATGACCGTTAATTTCCTGCTGAATTGGGACATTTATCTGGGCTTAATGGTTATTGCGCTCTTAGCCGCAACCCTGTTACCCTTGGGCTCTGAAGCCTTTTTACTCACCCTGGCCGCCCAAGGATATGACATTTGGGCTCTGTGGTTTTGGGCGACACTTGGCAATAGTTTAGGCTCTATCATCAATTATGGCTTGGGGCGCTATCTGCTTCATTATCAAGATAAACGCTGGTTTCCCATCCGCCCACCTACCCTCAATAAAGCGCAAATGCATTTTCAGCGTTATGGTCAATGGAGTATTTTGTTTGCTTGGTTACCCATCATCGGTGATGCCCTCACCCTAGTCGCCGGCATTTTAAAAATGCACTTCGGGCTTTTTGTTGTCCTAGTTATCCTCGGCAAAGGGCTGCGTTATGCGGTTTTAGTCGGTATTCTCAGCGTTGTTTAATTTTCAGAAACCGCAGTTGCGCACAGCTAATCATTGCCAATATTTATTATTAAATAAAACCCTATAGTTTTTAACTAACTCAATCATTAAAACTTACAATTCGCCAAGACATAATTCATAAGTTAATATTATCCACGAACAAACAAAACTTATGAGATGCCACACACCCTCTCATACTTTCAACGATGATGGAGAAAACTATGGAAAATATCGTATCACTACCCCGCTTAAATGAAGCTGCGCCCGCCTTTGATGCTGTCACCACGCATGGCCGTAAAACACTTGAAAGCTACAAAGGCAAATGGCTAATTTTATTTTCGCACCCAGCGGATTTCACGCCAGTTTGTACAACAGAGTTTATGGCTTTCCAAGCGCGTAAACCGCAATTTGATGCGCTTAATTGTGAACTGCTTGGTCTTTCAATCGACTCGCACCATTCACACAATGCATGGGTTTTAAACATCAAAGAAAAGTTTGGTGTGGATATTGAGTTCCCAATCATCGCAGACCTAGACATGAAAGTGGCCAAAGCCTATGGCATGGTTCACCCAGGTGCAGCAGATACCTCAGCGGTACGTGCCACTTTCATCATCGACCCTGTTGGGAAACTACGCGCCATGATGTACTATCCTATGAGCAATGGTCGCTCTATGGATGAATTTGTTCGCCTAGTAACCGCCATGCAAACATCAGACGCGCACGCTTGCGCAACCCCAGAAGCATGGCAACCAGGCGACAAGGTCATCGTGCCACCCGCAGCCACGGTTGAAGAAGCCAAAGCAAGAATGGCATCAAAAGAATTTGAATGTGTGGATTTTTACTTCTGTAAAAAATCCATCTAATATTCAAATTGCTCTCTCCTAGCAGGCAATCCTAAAACCGCTGAATTTCAGCGGTTTTTTTTGCTTAAAATAAAGTAAAGCCAAGCAGGCTAAAGCCTGCGCCCCAGAATTGTTACAAACAAAGAGGCGAAGGCTTTAGCCTTCTTTCATAAACCAACGCTCAAAATTACCGCCATGCCGTTTACATTTTTAAGCATTCAAAACACCTAAAATTAACCAGGCCTGATCAAAATTAAACGCTAAAATAACTTTTTAATTGCCAAAAAACCTAAGCAGGCTAAAGCCTGCGCCCCAATATTTTTAAAAACACAGGGGCTAAGGCTTTAGCCTTCTTTTATTAACCACCGCGCAAAGCTTTGGGTTATTTTTGTATAATCATTTAGCCCTTAAGCGCACAACATTTAAATCTTGGAGCCAGTCTTGAAGTTAATTTTTTTGGTCTTTTTGCTAACCGTAACCCACGCTTGCACCCCACAAATGGCTTATCAATCTGGACAGGAATGGCAAAAAAATGAGTGTTATAAAATCGCTAGCCCCAGTGAACGAGAACGCTGTTTAGAAAACATCAACCCAGCCTATGAAACCTATCAACAGCAAATTAAGCGTCCCAGTGACCCTAAAGAGTAAAGTCAATTGCTTAATACTATAAGACCCCAATCTCCCTATCCTTTGCCCTTGTATGATGAGGGAACAGGCAAGTCTTATTTGATTGATGCTTGGTCAAACGATTTGCGAGTGTTTGAGGATCAGTATGGGGTTTCACATGAAACCTTTTATCACCGTAGTTTTTTTGTGGGCAAGGGTGAGTTGCGTGATGAATTGAAAGCGGTTTTGCCGATGATTTGGTTGGATTGGGTCAATGAGATTTCAACGGTTTATCGCCAACCCATTGCGCAGCTTAATGGCTGGCAAACCGCTATGCCACAGTTAATGATGATTCGGTTAATGCATCATCATCGTGATTTTTACGAATGGGTTGGTCAACTGGCACAAACTCAAGACGGTGGTTATTTAAAACTGGTATGGACCCTAGCCGATGTACAAAACCATCCATTACCCGTGCAAGAGGCCTTTTTATTGAGTTTACCTGGGCAACCCAGAGCAGAATTTTTAAGTCGTTTAAGCGGTGTGACTTTAAGCAAAACCCAGGCGTTAAAAACCCGCAAAGTGATGTTGGATAGTTTGCAGACCTCTCGAAATGAGGTGATTCAGTTTTTAAAATTGTTGGCGAACCCACTGTTTAATCAAGTCTTAGCGGATGCCGAGTTTGTGCGCCTAGGTGCCTTGAGCGAATTGCGCAAACTCCCCGAATTTTTGTGGATGGGTAAAGTGTGGCAAGCCCTAAGCTGGCTTAAGCAAATCGAGATTAATCGCATTTTTCCACCTATCATTTTAGAGGCCAAACCGACTCAACAAAAACAAATTCAAAAAGCCTTAGCGCAGGTGTCAGACTGGCACGAGTTGGAAGATTGCTTGTGGCAGTTGGTCAATCAGTTGGCACAAAATGCCGATTTCCCCAAACCACCTTTGGCAGGTTCAGAGGTTTTAAAGCCCATCACCAGCGGCAAGGATTTAAAAAACGAAGGCAAAGCCATGCAGCATTGTGTGGGGGGTTATGGCTCTGAGGTGGTGAAAGGTCAGAGTTATTTTTATCATTAGGCGGGCGATGCCACCTTGCCTTTAGAGCTCACTTTGCAGCTTAAACCTGTGCCTAAAAGTTCGCAGTGGTTTTTGTATGAAGCCTTGGGGTTTAAAAATAAATCGATTGAACCGCAAGATTGGGCGTATTTAAAACAACAACTTGCCAACCTCAATCCGCCTTGGGGATATTTGCTGCACAAAACGCCCATTGCAGGCTTAATGCACCATGATTTTAACCAGGCCTGGTCAAATTTAACGCAATATCAGGCTTTAAAACTGCAAATTGAAACCGATAATCCTTATGATGCCAATGCCATCGCCGTTTTAACCCCAGAGGATTTAAAGCTGGGTTATGTGCCACAAGACAATAAAGGTGAGTTATTGAGTTGGTTGCGCCAAAATGCAGACCTTAAGGTTCGGTTAAATTATTTAAAACCCCATTATGCGACCATCAGCATTTACCTTGCTCCTGCTGACTAAATCTGGCACATTAGACCCCATCAATTAACAAATTTAATACAACCCACCCAGTAAACAAGGCGGCATTTATGAGTGATTCAACCCCGTTTTCAACTTTTGAAGATATTAATAGCCAACAACAGACAATTCTGCGCACTTGGTTATTGGACAGATTGCCGCAAATTCAAGCCACTTTACTCAATTTAAAACCGCAAGAAAGCTCTGAGCAAATTTTGACACAACTAGAAGCCATAAAACCCTGGGTTGCTTTGCTGGATAATTGGTCGCCCACTTATGGGCAGTTGTTATTGAAAATTGTGAAAAGCCCCAGCGCCGTTAATTTAGATAACCTAGAAGGCTTTTTGCTAAATGCCATCCACCAAATTGCACAACTAAAATCGGCACAGGTTTTGGACCCAGACCTAAAGCCGATTGTGGATGAACTGGCACAGTTGTTAACCCAGCTCACTTTTAAAGCCATCGATATGTTGTTTGCGCTGGCAATCGCCCTCGAAACCCCCACCCAAACCGAACCCCTGAATTTACAAGTGTCCGCTGCCGACTCCACACAATTGCAGGCTTTAATTAATCGCTATCAGCAGCAACAATTGCAAAAAGCACCTTTGTTTCAGTGGATAACCGCGCTCAAGAAAAATGCAGTTGCCATTTTGCTCGTGGTTTTAGCGTTATTACTTTGGGCAAGTTTTTCTTAACAGTGGCTGTCTCTAGCAAATGATGCACCTTGCCCAATCAAGGGTAAATTTATGCTTTAAGTGATTTAAAAGCAGGCTGAAGCCTGCGCCCCACAAGTTATTACCAACACTGGGGCGCAGGCTTTAGCCTTCTTTTGTAAACCAACGCTTAAAGATGATCGCCATGCCGCCTTGATTTTAAGCATTTAAAACGCTAAAAAATAACCAGGCCTGGTCAAAATTAATCGCTAAACTAATCTTTTTAGATAACTAAAAAACCGTCAGCAGACTAAAGCCTGCGCCCCACAAGTTATTACAAACACTGGGGCGAAGGCTTTAGCCTTCTTTTATAAACCAACGCTTAAAGATGATCGCCATGCCGCCTTGATTTTATTCACTTAAAACTCTAAAAAATAACCAGGCCTGGTCAAAATTAATCGCTAAACTAATCTTTTTAGTTATCTAAAAAACCGTCAGCAGACTAAAGCCTGCGCCCCAGCGGCAGCATTTAGGCGGTTAGCTGATTGAAAAGTCGGTTACCTGCATGACAATCTTAGGAGTTTTGCTGATGTTAGAGTTTACAGAATACACGCGCTTTTTGATTGGATTATTGGCCATCGTCGACCCCATCGGGGTTATCCCGATTTTTTTAGCCATGACGGTGAATTATGCGTTAGAAGAAAGACGCAAAATTATTCAGATGATTATCATCGCCGTGGTGAGCATCCTGTTTGTGGCGCTACTTTTTGGCGAAATCTTGCTGGAGTTTTTTGGTATTTCGATTAATTCCTTCCGCGTGGGCGGCGGGATTTTGCTGTTGCTCATGGCCATTAACATGATGCAAAGTAAAGACGATGCCGCCAGAAAAGGCAAACCCAGCGAGTTTAAAGACCATAATGGATCCATTGCAGTCGTGCCTTTGGCAATGCCCCTATTGGCTGGGCCAGGCGCCATCAGTGCCGTGATTATTGAAGCCCATCGGCATGACACGGTGATGCATTATGCCTTTTTGGGATTCATCATTTTAATCTTGGGGATGATTATTTGGGCGCTATTCCAACTCACCCCTTGGCTATCAAGACACTTAAGCATGATGGGAATTAGCATCATCACTCGCATTATGGGCTTACTCTTAGCGGCCATTTCGATTGAATTTATTGCTAATGGCCTCAAAGGTTTGTTTCCCAGTTTAGCCAGTTAGACCAGGTTGGTTTAAGTGATCAAGTGTCTAGCGGTGGCAAAGGATTGCGACTGCCAACCGCATCGCTTATGGATTCAAAGCCATCCTTTTTCAGCAATTCCACCAACCCACGATTAATTTCACCCATCACCTGTGGACCTTCGTAAATCATGCCGGTAATCATTTCTAGCAAGTTTGCCCCCGAAGTAATTTTTTCGTAAGCATCTTCTGCGGTGAAAATGCCACCCACCCCAATAATGGTGAGCTTGCCCCGCGTGCGCCGATAGACATGGCGAATTACTTGGGTGCAGATGCGTTGTAAGGGCAAACCGCTCATGGCACCTTTATGAAAAATCAGTTCGTCTTTCACATATTCTTGATTAAATTCCGGCTTGGCTAAATTGGTTAACACCACGCCATTCATGCCATGTTTCACACAGGCATCCACAATAATATTGATTTCATCCAGCGTTAAATCCGCCGCCAACTTTACATAAATGGGTTTATCCGCCGGACGAATGGCGCTAATGGCAGCCAACAAAGCATCTAAGTTTTCTGGGTTTACAAAAGGTTCGCCGTCTTGCGTATTGGGGCATGAAATATTAATGGTGAAGTAATCGCCGATATTTTCGAAGGCTTTTAAGGTTTTTAGATAATCCGCCATGGATTCCTGTAAATCAAACTCAGGGTTTAAATTAGATTTTGCGGCATTGATGCCAATCGGAATGGCAAAATTTTTGCCCGCCAAACGGCTGGAAATTTTTTCTGAACCTTGATTGTTCAACCCATACCAAACCAAAATGGATTTGGATTTCGGCATCCGAAACAAGCGACGCCCCACGCCAGGATTCCCCGGACAAATCTCGCCGGTAAAAGAGCCCAACTCCGCAAACCCAAACCCCAGTTCGGGATAAACATCGGTGAGTTCACCATCTTTATCAAACCCCGCTGACAACCCCAAAGGGTTGCGATAATGAATACCATCCACAAGCGTGTTTAAACTGAGGTCTTCAAAATAAAACAGCTTGCGTAACACCCAACGACCAAAACCGCCAGAACCCATCCATAAACCAAAGGCTTTGAGTTTGTTATGAGCAACTTCAGGTGGCCATAAGAATATCAAGGGTCTTAAGACCCAGCGATAGACAAAATAGTTTAATAATCCTTTCAAATCATAATAAGTTTTCATGGCAGACCTCCTAAATGAGAAAGCCTATTATTTGGCATAGTTTTGATTGTACGCCTTTGCGCAAAAATTTCATAAGCATCAGATTATTATGATATTTTTATATTCTTATTTCATTCAAAAATTGCCCAAAAATGACCAGGCCTGGTTAAATTTACGCTAAAATCGACTTAAAAACGAACTTCCTTAGGGGGTCAAAATGAAAGCCGCAGAGCGATTTGTAAAGTGCCTAGAAGCCGAAGGTGTTGAGTATATTTTTGGTATTCCGGGCGAAGAAAACCTCGATTTACTGAATGCATTACAAGCCTCTTCAATCAAATTAGTGGTCACGCGTCACGAGCAAGCAGCCGGGTTTATGGCTGCCACCTATGGTCGCTTAACCGGCAAGGCAGGCGTTTGTTTAGCCACACTAGGACCTGGCGCCACCAACCTAGTCACTGCCGCAGCCTATGCGCAATTAGGCGGCATGCCCATGGTGATGATCACGGGACAAAAGCCCATTAAAACTTCAAAACAAGGGCAGTTTCAAATCATCAATGTGGTGGACATGATGCGACCCATCACCAAATACACCCAACAAATCAGCAGCGCCCATAATATCCCCGCCCGCATTCGTGAAGCCTTTCGCTTGGCCGAAACCGAACGACCTGGTGCCGTACATTTAGAATTACCAGAAGACATCGCGCGTGACACCACCGATGCACCCCTCATTCCCCCAACCCAAACTCGGCGCCCTTTGGCCGAAACCAAAGCCATTGCCAATGCGGTTGAGCTCATTCAAAAAGCCCTACGCCCCATTATTTTAGTCGGCGCTGGCGCTAATCGTAAAAGCACCGGCAAAATGTTACGCCAATTGATTGACCAAACCGGCATCCCCTTTTTAAGCACGCAAATGGGCAAAGGCGTGGTAGACGAACGCCACCCCCTTTACTTAGGAACAGCGGCCTTGTCGGATAATGATTGGGTTCATCAAGCCATTAAACAAGCCGATTTGATTATCAATATCGGGCATGATGTTATCGAAAAACCGCCCTTTTTTATGCAGGCCGATGGTTTTAAAGTCATCCACATTAACTATCTTTCGGCAGCGATTGACCCAGTTTATTTTCCGCAAGTCGATGTCGTGGGCGACATTGCCAACAGTATTTATCAAATCAGTGAAGCCTTAAAAAATTGTTTCACGGGAAACCCCAATGCGTTTCATAGCTATCTGGCCTCTTTAAAATCGCATCTCGCCGAAAACGCTAACAACCTACAATTTCCGCTCATTCCCCAACGCTTGGTGCACGACATCCGCCAAGTCATGCCTGAAGATGGCATTCTCACCCTAGATAATGGTCTATACAAAATTTGGTTTGCCCGCAATTATTTGGCTTATCACCACAACACCCTTTTGTTAGACAATGCGCTGGCAACCATGGGCGCAGGCTTGCCCTCTGCCATCGCCACCAAACTGGTCTATCCGCAGCGTAAAGTCATGGCCATTTGTGGAGATGGTGGATTTATGATGAATTCACAAGAATTGGCGACCGCTGTGCGCTTAAAACTGGATTTAATTATTTTGGTGCTCAACGACAATGCTTACGGCATGATTGAATGGAAACAACAATCCATGGGCTTTGCGCCTTTTGGGCTTGAACTCAACAATCCAGACTTTAAAGCCTATGCTGAAAGCTATGGCGCGATTGGTCATTTGCTCACTCGCACCGAAGAACTGCAAGGATTGATTGAAAAATGTTTTCACATCCCTGGCGTGCATCTTATTGAAGTGCCTATGGATTATCACGATTGTGTTCAACGATTAGGATAATCATTCAAAATAGTCTGCGCAAAATTGCGGCGAGCATTTTATAATGGAGTTCTTTAAAACCTTTTTTGCCAGCCCTTTTGGAGAATCTCATGATTTTGGACCGCCTTGAGCACGCCGACCGCTATTTAGCCATTCACCCAGGCATTGCCAAAGCCATTAGCTATTTAGAACACAAAGACTTGTCAGGTTATGAAGTGGGGAAACATGTCATAGATGGGGAAAACCTATTTGTGATTATTGACGAATACGAAACCGTTGCGGTAGAAACCACCGAATACGAATCCCACAAAACCTACATAGACTTACAAGTGGTTTTAAAAGGCCAAGAAGACATGGGCATTTTACCGCTTAATGGGCAAATCCCCAGCAAAGCCTACAACCCCGAAAAAGATTTTCAATTGTTTTCGCGTGATGAACCCAATGGTTTTATGATTACCGTCACAGAAGGCATGTTTGCCATCTTCTTCCCCACCGACGCGCATATGCCCTGTATTGGCGTACCCGCAAGACCGGTACGCAAAGCGGTTTTTAAAATTCGCGCTTAAATGAGCAACCTTGCCAATCAAGCGCTTAGCCATTAAAGCTTGTTATTTAAGTATTTCAAAAAACCGATTACTTTTTTTCAACTCGACAAGCTTTCAAGTCTTCATTAGTTTGTGCTTTGGCAATGCAGTTGCGGCGAGTGTCCAAATTTTGCAGCATACCCTGTTTGCGTTGCTCAAAAACATCGCTTTTTAAGATTTCTCTAGACTGTTTTTCTGCGACCTCACAAGCCCTGTATTCTTCTTTAGTTTTGGCAGCTTTAATACACGCATCTGCCTTTTGTAAAATCTCTATGCGCTGTTGATGCGAATAGGATTCTATTTCAACTTTATTATTAGCCAATACCGAACTGGTGGCTCCCAATAAACCCAATCCTAAAATCCATACCTTTTTCATTATAAAATCCTCAATTGATTGACCGCCTGCTTAATATAGCGAGTTTCATGCAATAACTACAACTTGAACGGCACAATTGTCTAAAATGACTCGTGAGCCATTTTCTAACGGGAGAAAACCATGGACTTTTTTGCATTTGTCATCGCCAGTTCTGTGCTGGCATTTATCTACCTACTCATGGCCGTCAAGGTTGTGCCACAATCAGACCAATGGGTCATTGAACGCCTTGGTAAATACCACCGCACCCTAGAAGGTGGTTTGAGTTTTATCATTCCGTTTATCGATACCATACGCGCCACCTACACCACCCAAGAACAAATTGTCGATATTCCGCGTCAAATCGTCATTACCAAAGACAATGTCAGCATTAACATTGATGCGGTGGTGTTTATCCGAATCAACAATGGCGCACAAGCCACCTATGAAATTCTAGATTTAAAACACGCAGTATCGCAATTAGCACAGACCACTCTGCGTTCTGAAATCGGCCGCTTAGAACTCGATGAAACCCTCAGCTCGCGTGGTGATTTAAATGCCGCACTGCTCAGTGCACTTGACCAAGCCAGTGCCACTTGGGGGGCAAAAGTGACGCGTGTAGAAGTGGCGGATATTTCTGTGCCTCAAGCCGTGCAAACGGCAATGGAGTTACAAATGGAAGCCGAGCGTCGCCGTCGCGCCACCGAAACCGAAGCCGAAGGGGAAAAGAACGCCACCATTATGCAAGCCGAAGGAGAGCGCCAAAAAGCCTTTAAACAGGCCGAAGCCGTTGAGCGTATGGCGGATGCGGTGCGTTACGAAAAAGAACAACATGCCAGCGGTGAACAAAAAGCCATGGAGTTGATTAACGAAGCCATGGCAAACAATGCCAATGCTGCGGAATTTTTATTGGCCAAAGACCGCATTAAAGCCTTTGCTGGCCTAGCCGCAAGCGACTCTGCCAACAAGGTGGTGGTGCCCATGGAAGCGACTGAATTAGTGGGGTCTTTGTCGCTGCTGACCAGCTTATTGAATAATCAAAGCCCTAAAGGATAAACCCACATGGAACCTTTATTAAACGAAATCCCCGCCTGGTGGATGATTGGCATAGGCTTGGTGCTGATGGGTGCTGAATTGTTTTTAACGCTGTTTGTGCTGTTGTTTTTTGGGTTAGGGTTTATTTTGGTGGGTTTAGCCAGTTTCGGCTGGCACACCTCCGGTGAGGTGCAATTGCTCAGTGCTATGTTGATTGGTTTAGCGCTGACTTTTGCATTAAGAGGCTTCTTTTTAAAAACCCTCAATCGTGAGAGCTTAACTCTAGAAACCTTGCAAACCGGTGAAACGGGTGAGCTTATTGAACATCAAGGGCAACTTAGGGTCAATTACAAAGGCACCAGCTGGGCAATTCAAAAAGCCCCCAACCAAACCTTTAAAGCCGGTGATTTGGTCAAAGTGATCCAATTAAAAAACAATATGGCACAGGTTGAAGCTTTAACTGAAAACTCATAAAAAACCCAATCTCTAGATTGTCCAGCAGGCTAAAGCCGGCGCCCCATACTAAATTCTGTCCTATCTGGGGCGAAGGCTTTAGCCTTCTGTTTAATTCAACTTAATTCAGCGTTTTTAGCGCTGGTTCCCACACCAAATCAGCACGAGTTTCTAGGCGCTGAGTCATTTGTTCTGCACTCAATGGACGGTCAAAGTAATAACCCTGAATGAAAATCTCAGGATAAGCGCTGAGCAACGCCATTTGTGAGGCCATTTCTACCCCTTCAGCAACCACTTTCATGCCTAAGGCTTTGGCCATTTCTATGGTGTGATGAATAATCAAACGGTCGGTCGCATGGTTTTGCATTTTTTGAATAAAGGCCTGATCGATTTTCAATTCAGACAAGTTAAATTGGTCAATATAAGCCAAATTAGAATAACCAGTCCCATAATCATCTAAGGCAAAATGACAGCCATTTTCTTGTAGCGTATTTAACTCTTTACGAATACGCACATCCTCATCGACCATCACCGATTCGGTTACTTCAAAAATCACCTGCTTACACAAGACATTTGACGCTTTAACTTCTTTTTGCAACATGTCAGTGAGTTTAGGATTGCGTAATTGTACGGCAGATAAGTTAATCGAAATGGACACATGTTGAATGGGGTAAGCCGCTAACCAAATTTGGTATTGCTTTAAGGCCTCACGAACCACCCAAAGCCCCACTTCTTCAATCAAGCCCATCTCTTCTAAGACGGGAATAAAATGCTTAGGTGAAACCAAGCCTCGGCTTGGATGTTGCCAACGAATTAAAGCCTCTAAACCGCTCAGTTGATAACCTTGCATAGATACCTGAGGTTGATACACCAAGTAAAACTCATGATTGGCTAGGGCGAGTTTTAAATCATTTTCCATGCTCAGTTTTTCATAGGCCGCTTCGCGCATCATCAAACTGTAAAATTGATAACTTCTGCGGTGATTGCGTTTAATGTCGTACATGGCTGTGTCGGCGGCAGAAATCAAACTTTCTGCCGTGCTGCCATCTCGTGGGTAAACACTCATGCCCATGGTTAAACCAATTTGCAGCGAATAATCGCCCACTTTAAAGGGCTTCTCAAAACAACTCACCACACTTTCAGCCGCGTAAATCAATTGCTGATCATCCAGTATGCCTGCCATAAAAATCACAAACTCATCACCCCCAAAGCGCGCCACCAGATTGGGAGATTTAAATTGTGCATTTAGGGTATCTGCAATCACTTTTAAGAGTTGGTCACCCACCAAATGTCCTAGAGAGTCATTAATGGATTTAAAAAAGTCCAAATCCAAAAAGATGACCCCGACTTGAGGGGTGATCTGAGAAACTTCATCTTTGGGGTGAAATTGAATAAAACGATTGATGGTGTCTTGCAATAAACGGCGGTTGGGTAATTGCGTTAAAACATCGTGATTGGCTAAAAACACCAGCTGTTGTTCGGCCTGTTTTTTATCGGTAATGTCTGAAAAAATGGCAATGTAATGGGTGACTTCATTTTGCTCGTTCTTTAAGGTGCTGATTAGCAACCACTCAGGAAACACTTCACCAGATTTTGAGCGATTCCAAATTTCACCTTGCCAACGACCTTCGCGATTGAGGGTGTGCCATAATTTTTCATAAAAAACTTTATCTTGGCGACCAGAACGCAAGATGATCGGTGTTTTACCCAGCACATCGGCTTCGGTATAACCGGTAACATCAATAAAGGCTTGGTTAATACTTAAAATGTGTTGATTAGCATCGGTAATCATGATGCCTTGCGGACTGTCATCATGCACTCGAGCCATCAACTGTAAGGCTTGCGCCACTTGGGTTTTTTCGCGAATTTCGTCTTGCAAAGTATGAACCAGTGTTGATAAGGAGTTGGCCAAAATGCCAACTTCATCTTGTTGTTTAACGGTGGGAATGCGAATATCCATATCGCCTTTTTGAATACCATCGGCAGCCGCGGTCAGCTTTTCTAAATGGCGTGTTGAGCCAGACACCACGCGCCAAACCACAGCCCACAATACCAACATCATCACCAGTAACAGCAGGATGATTTTCACTTTTAAATCATTCACCACGGCAGTGACATCTTGCATTTTTTCTTGAGCCACCACAACCCATTGCAACATGGCATTTTCCGGTGACTGCTCATAAACCACCGAGGTCATATAGGTGTGATTGTCTGGCCAATTTTCTATGGCAAAGCCTTGGTGTTCGCTTAATAAGGCCTGATCAAATGCGGCTAAACCACTGAGGTTAAATGCCCCAGAAGGCAGTTTTTCTGTACCCATCAACAAAGAGCCATCAGCCTTGGCAACCATCAAATTGACATGCTGTAAGTTGGAGGATGACAATAACTTATGGCGCATTTCAAACGCCCAGTCCCAACCTAAATGCCCACAAATCACGCCTAACAGTTTGCCGTTTTCATCTTTTATCGGCGCTGATACATCCACCAAACGCAAGGGTAAATCATCCCATTTTGGCTTAGGCATGATTTTGGCCAGTAAAAAAGCGTCATGCACACTGCCTAAATGCAGGCCTTTTGAACCTTCTAAAAACCAACTGCGTTTAGCGACACTTTTGCCCACCAATAAGTTGTCTGTGCCGGCCAAAATATTACCCTGGTCATCGGTCATGCCGATCCAAGCATAATAAGGATAAGCCTTACGCATTTTTTCAAAGATGGCGCGTTTTTGAGTCATAGAAACTTGCGGGTTTTGAATATCGGACAAGGCGGTCAGCATTTGAATTTCATTACCGCGACTCTGCATGTCTTTATTCAGCTGAAACGCCATACCACTGGCTAATTGATGCAATAATTCGGCACGATTGGCTTCAATCATCGTTTGACCTTGTTTCACCGAAATCCAAGTGATGATGAGGGTAACCACAAAAACCGCACTCAACAAAAGCAGTAACAAACGACTGCGCAGAGAATGAAAAAGCGCCATAAAAAAATTCCCAGACAAAAAACAATGAATCGATTATAAAGCAACCCCACGAAACCTAATCAAAAATTATGTGGTTTTAGCAAGGTTAAGCTTTGCTTAATTTTGTAGCGGGTGAATCTCTTTGCAAAGACTGCTTTAAAAACATACAATCGAGCAATACTTTTAAACACACTGCCCTACTGTAAAGGTTGAATCATCATGCTGCCCAAACTGGGATTTTTATCTGTCAAAACGCCAAAGTTGTCTGTTTTTGTTGGGGTGAGCTTACTCAGCCTTCTGAGCTTTCCTACTTTTGTATGGGCTGAAAAACCGCCTGTTGCAGTGATTGCCTATCAAGTCACGCCCATTACCCAAACAGCCACGCTCAATGCACTCGGTCGATTACAAGCCAAACAATCGGTTGACCTAGCCGCCACCGTGACCGAAAGAATCCAAAGTATGTCTTTCAGTGAAGGCCAAAGTGTTAAAAAAGGTCAGCTTTTGATTGAACTGGATGCCCAAGAAGAAAATGCCCAATTGGAAGAAGCCAAGGCACTGGCTGCCGAAGCGCAACGCCAATATCAACGCGTTAAAGACATCGAAAATAAAGGGTCGGTGACGCAATCAATGATTGACGAAAAATATCGTCAGTGGCAAACCGCTCAGGCACAAATTAAAGTGATTGAAGCGCGCTTGGCCGACCGCCGCATTATCGCCCCGTTTGATGGGCAATTGGGTTTTAGCCAATTTTCGGTGGGGGCGCTGGTCACCCCCGGCAATAAAATTGTGAGCCTAGACGACACCAGCGAAATGTATCTGGATTTATTTGTGGCGACCCGCTATTTATCCCAATTAAACATCGGACTGCCCATCACCCTAACCGCACCGGCGTTTCCCAAGCAAACCTTTAGCGGCAAAATCATTGCCATCTCACCACGCCTCGAAGCCGATCTGCGTTTGATCAAAGTCAGAGCGCTGATTGCCAACCCGCAACAACAGCTTAAAACCAATATGTCGGTGCAAGCCCGTTTGCAACTTAGCCCACAAACCCAACTGCGCGTGCCCAATACCGCCTTAATCATGTTGGGCGACCAAACCTTTGTTTATCAACTATTGGCGGACCAAAACAACACCTATAAAACCAAAAAAACACTGATTAAACTCGGTGAAATGGGGGTTTCTAGCAGTGAAGTGGTCGAAGGTTTAAAAGCCGACAGCTTGGTGGTTAGCCAAGGCGTATTAAGTTTAAAACCTAATAAACCGGTCACTATCAAAGCCATCGAAACAGGTCAATCGCAAGAAGACTTGCTCAAACCCAAGGCTAAAAAATCTGATGCCGCCCCTTCTAAAACCGCACAACCCGCTCCTGAGGCTTTATAAATGTGGCTATCTGATACCGCTGTTAAACGCCCCGTGCTGGCCACGGTGGTTTCTTTGTTATTGCTCGCCTTTGGGTTAATGGCGTTTGACCGCATGAGCCTGCGTGAATATCCCAATGTGGACCCACCGATTGTCAATATCACCACCAACTATCTCGGTGCCTCCGCCAGCGTGGTCGAAAGTCGCATTACCAAAATCATCGAAAACCGTATTTCGGGGGTGGCGGGCATTCAATCCATTGAATCCACCTCCAGCGATGGACGCTCCAGCATTAAGGTGGAGTTTGGCATTAACAACGACATAGACAATGCCGCTAACGATATTCGCGATCGTATTGCTCGCATTATGGACAACCTGCCCGAACAAGCCGATCCACCAGAAGTGCAAAAAGTGGATGGCGATGAAAGCGTTATTTTGTGGCTTAACCTCAACAGTGATCGGATGAGCGTGCCACAGCTAACCGACTATGCCGAACGCTATTTGCTCGACCGGTTTTCGGTACTCGATGGCGTTGCCAATGTGCGCATCGGTGGCGGCCAATCACTGGCATTACGCATTTGGCTCGACCCCGCCAAAATGGCCACCTATAACCTCAGCACCCAAGACATCGAAACCCAACTGCGTGCCGCTAATATTGAATTGCCTATCGGCTCAATTCAAGGCCAACATGTACAATTCAGTGTGCAGTCAGACAAACCCTTAAAAACCGTTGAAGACTTCCAAAACTTAGTCATTAAACAAGCCCAACCTTTGGGTCAAATCCTGCTGAAAGACATTGCCAAAGTCACCCTTGGATCGATTGAAAATCGCCGACTTTTTAAAGGCAATGGTCAGCCGATGGTCGGTATCGGGATTATCAAACAATCCACCGCCAATACGCTTACGGTTGCCAAACTGGCGCGTGAACGCCGCATCGAAATCAATAAAACCCTCCCCGAAGGGCTGCACTTGGCCGAAAGTTTTGATGCCTCGGTGTTTGTAGACCAAGCCATTAACGAAGTGTTTAAAACCCTGTTCATCGCCCTTGGCCTGGTGGCTTTGGTGATGTTACTTTTCTTAAAAAGTTGGCGTGCCGCTTTGGTACCCATCGTCACCTTACCCGTGTCGCTCATTGCCACCTTTTGGATCTTGTGGATGCTCGGTTTCTCCATCAATCTGCTCACTTTGTTAGCCTTAGTCTTGGCAATTGGTTTGGTGGTGGATGATGCCATCGTCGTGTTGGAAAACACCCAACGCCACATCGAAAAAGGCTACACCCCGCTTGCCGCCGCCTTTTTGGGCACGCGCCAAGTTGGTTTTGCCGTGGTCGCCACCACCTTGGTATTGGTCGCGGTTTTCTTACCCATTGGCTTTTTAGAAGGCCAAATCGGCCGCTTGTTTTCAGAGTTTGCCATCACGCTCTCTGTGGCGGTTATTTTCTCGAGTTGGGTAGCCTTAACCCTGTCGCCTGCCTTGGCATCGTTTATTTTAAAAGCCAAAAAGCCCAAACTGATCCCCACTGCAAACAAGCGCCGTTTTAAACCTTCCCTGTTTAAAAAATGGCTGGTTAAAAGCCTGCGTTATCCGCTGATTGGCTTGGCTTTTTTTGTGACCATTATGGGCGCTGGTTTTTATTACGGACAACAAATTGCCCAAGAATATGTGCCCTCTGAAGACCGTGGGGTTTTCTATGTGCAGGTCAAAGGCCCCGAAGGCGCTACCTTTGAATACATGACCAGCTACATGACCGAAATCGAAAATCGGCTGATGTATCTCACCGAAAACGGTGAGGCCAAGCGCCTATTGATTCGTGCGCCACGCTCCTTTAGCAACAGCGAAATCTTTAACAGCGGTTTTGTCATTGTCGTGTTAAACGACTGGTCGGTGCGTCGCCCTGCGGCCGATATTATGAAAGAAGTCCGTAAAAAACTCGGCGACCTAAGCGGTGTTAAAGCCGTGCCTGTGATGCGCTCCCCCATTGGCGGGCGTGTGCAACCGCCGGTGCAATTTGTGATCGGTGGCAATAGTTATGCGCAACTCGAGGACTGGAAAGCCTTAATGGACAAGGCAATTCGTGACAACAACCCAGGCCTTAACTCCATTGACTGGGATTATGAACCCAACAAACCTCAAGTGCGCCTCAGCATTGACTATAACAAAGCCGCCTCACTGGGCATTTCTTACCAAGCCCTTAGTGAAACCCTGCAAGTATTATTAGGCGGTAAAAAAGTCACCACCTTCCCTTATGAGGGCGAAGAATACGACATTTATCTCAAAGCCGAACATGAGCTGTTTCAATCGCCCAAAGATTTAGAAGCCCTTTATATTCGCTCAGCAACCAGCCAGCAAATGATTCCCCTAGCCGCCTTTGCGACCTTAACCACGGAAGGCGTTGCCTCTAGCCTTAATCGTTACAATCGGGTGCGTTCCATGACACTGACCGCCAAATTAGACGAAGGCTATTCGTTGGGCGATGCACTGACTTACCTCAACCAACTCTCGCGTAAAACCTTGCCAGAAGAAGCCGTGATTGCCTACAAGGGCGATTCCAAAGATTTCCTTACCTCAAGCAATGCGTTTTATTTTGTGTTCTTGTTTGGGATAGCGGTTATCTTTTTGGTGCTCTCCGCACAATTTGAAAGTTTCTTGCATCCGTTTGTGATTTTAATGACTGTGCCTTTAGCCTTAGCCGGCGGACTCTTTGCGCTTTACAGTTATGGCATGACACTCAATATTTACAGTCAAATTGCCTTGGTGTTACTCATCGGTTTGGCAACCAAGAACGGTATCTTGATTGTGGAGTTTGCCAACCAATTGCGCGACCGCGGCCTGTCGCACAAACGCGCGCTGATTGCCGCCACGCAATTGCGTTTACGACCCATCCTCATGACCAGCGTCACCACTGTGGTGGGTACCATTCCGCTCATTTTATCCAGCGGCGCTGGCGCTGAAACCCGCTATATTTTGGGCATTGTATTGTTTTGGGGCGTGGCCTTTTCAACCCTGCTCACGCTGTGGATTATCCCAACCATTTACAGCCTATTAACACGCCACAGCGGTTCGCCTTTGGCCCGAACTCACGCGCTAGAACAACAACTTGAAAACAACAAAAACCATCAAAATCAGGCCTAAATTTAACCAGGCCTGGTTAGAATTTAAAGCATTTTCAATCCCTTAATAAAGGTTAGTTGCGTTACAATAACGATAATAACAAGCTGGACTCAAGTAGGAGATAACCATGATTCAACAATCTATTAATGAAATCAGTCACCATTTTAGTCAAGTCATTCAAACTTTAGAAACAGATCGCGAAGCCGTTGGCGTCACCAAACAAGGTGAACTCTGTGCCATTATTTTGCCGGTTGATCAATTTATTCCCCAACAAAGTTTTGGCGAAAAGTTGAATCATTGGTTAGCACAAAACCAAACTTCATTATCTCAAGACAACCCTTTTGAAACGACTCGCGACACCTCATCTGGGCGAGACTTTTCATGGTAAGCAACTTTACAAATCTACAATATCTGCTCGACTCCAACCTTATCTCAGAACCCACCAAGCCAAAACCTTGTCTAAATGTCATTCAAAAGCTTAATCTCAATGAGCGTATGATGGGCGTTCCTTCATTGGTCATCCATGAAATGCAATACGGCTACCTAAAAATGCCGGAAGGACAACGCAAAAATGCGATCGCTGAGTATTTAAAAGGCGTTGTCAGTCTATTGCCCGTATTAAATTACGATGAAAAATCTGCGCGTATCCATGCTGAAATTCGCGCTCATTTGCAGACCCAAGGAATGACCCTGCCCTTTGTAGATGGGCAAATTGCCGCTATTGCAATTGCCAATGGTTTAACTTTAGTCACTCGCAATACCCAAGACTTTCAAAGAATACCCGGCATTCGATTAGAAAATTGGTTTTCATAGGAAGATAAATTATGCACACCCCACAACCCGCTATTTTTAATGAAACAGCCAAACACTATCATTACCTAGAGTTTCAAATTACCCAATTTGAGGGCTTTAGCCAACACCTCAAAACCGCTTTAGCAGGCCTTAAGCCGTCAGAAAGAATGGTCAGTTTTGGACGCCAGGCCTGGTTAAATTTAACCCAAAACTTGCCTAATTTGAGTCTGCCAGAAAGCTTAGTTGACTTTACCACCATCAACGGGCTTGAGGGTCACACGGCCCTTGGCACCCAAACCGATCTATTTATTTGGCTACAAGGCGACTCGCTGGCGCAAGTTTTCCAAAGCGCCATGGCCATCGAAAATGCATTGCGCCCAGTGGCTGAGTTGGTGTTTGATGAACGCGGATTTGATTATTTTAATTCGATGGATTTAATCGGTTTTGAAGACGGCACCGCCAACCCCAAAACCACTGAGCTTAAAACCGCAGCCGCCATTATCCCCATGGGGCAACCGGGTGCGGGCGGCAGCTTGGTCTTGTGCCAACAATGGCTACATAATTTAAGCGCTTGGAACCAAGTACCTGTTTCATGCCAAGAAAAAATTGTGGGGCGTACCAAAGACACCAATGAAGAACTCGAAGGCGATGCCATGCCCAGCAATTCCCATGTAAGCCGCACCGATTTAAAAGTGGATGGCGTTGGCATGAAAATCTATCGTCGCTCGACACCCTTTGGCAATCTGCACCAAAATGGTTTAATGTTTTTGGCATTTGCCTGCGACCTTAAACGCTTCACCACCCAGCTAGACAGCATGTATGGCCTAGCTGACGGGCAAATCGACCAGCTGATGAACTATTCAAAAGCCATTAGAGGCGGTTACTGGTTTGCACCCTCAGAAGAAGATTTGGCGCAACTGCTCCAAACAAACCCCTAATTTTTAGACTCGATGATTCAAAATGGTTTCATGTGAAACCATCTATGCAGCTCGCCATAAAAATCGCTTGCTTGATTTTTAGCTAAAAAATCAGCAAACTTAGCGCTGAATTTCATTTTTGCATGTGTTGTTTTACAAAAGAGTTTAAAACATGAACCTGACCGATCAAACCAGAGTTTCCGAACTTGTTAATTTAGTAGGGCTATCAGAAGTCAAAAAAATTAGACAACAGTTTTCCATCAAACTAAACATGATGGTCAAAAACCCTACCAAAGGCGAAACCATCAGCCAACGCCTGCATACCCTAAAAGGGATGTGTTATGCACTGGGCATCAACTCCAAAGGCAAACACATCGAAACCATTGAGCGCATGATTACCAACGGCGCCAGCACCACCGCCCAAACGCATATTCACAATCTTTACCCAGTTTTACAACAAGAACTCATCGACGCAGAACAATTTTTAAACTCCTTAGAAAACACCGATTCCTTGTCATAAAAAATCAGTACAATGAAACCTCGCTCAAATTGTTGTGCTGGAGGTGGTTATGTCGGAAGTTTCTGTTTTAAAACCCAAAATTCTCATCGTTGGCGGCGGCGCGGGTGGACTGGAACTGGCGACCCGTTTAGGCAATTCTTTAGGCAAACGCCAACTCGCAGAAATTACCCTCATTGACCAATATCGTGTGCATCTTTGGAAACCGCTGTTGCATGAAGTGGTGGCGGGTTCTTTAGACACCGGCATGGAGGCGCTGAGTTATCGGGCGCACTCGGCTGACAACCACTATTACTTTCGCATGGGTTCATTGATTGGGTTAGACAAAGATGCTAAAAAAATCACTCTTGCCCCTTTGCTAGATCACCACGGCAAGCAGGTGTTAGGCGAGCGCCAACTGGATTACGATTATTTGGTGATTGCGGTGGGTGCGCGTTCTAATGACTTTGGCATTGAGGGCGTGCGCGACCATTGTTTTACCCTAGACAATGCCCATGAAGCAGAAGACTTTCACCTCTCTTTTCTCAATAAGTTTTTGCAATTTTCAGAAACCGGTAATGAAACCGATGCGGTGCATATTGCCATAGTCGGTGCGGGTGCAACGGGCGTGGAGTTGTCTGCCGAGCTGTATAATGCGGTCGATCGCTTAGAACAATTTGGGGTTAAAAAAGTTCATCACAGCAGTTTAAAAGTGACCTTAATTGAAGCGGCTCCCCGAATTCTACCCGTGCTACCCGAAAGCCTGTCTGAGAAAGCACAGCAGACTTTAACTGACTTGGGGGTCGATATTCAAACCCAAGTCACCGTTAAAAAAGTCGCCGAAAACCAGCTTTCCATGGTTAAAAATGACCAGGCCTCTACCCTAAATGCCGACTTTTTGGTGTGGGCAGCCGGCGTGCAAGCACCGCCGTTTTTAAGCACTTTGGGCTTACCCACCAATCGAATCCATCAAATTGAAATCACCCCGACCTTAACTGTTAAAGGGGAAGATGCCATTTTTGCGATAGGTGACTGTGCCTTTTTGTTAAACAACCCCGATGGCACCCTAGAAAACCCCAGACCTGTGCCACCCACCGCCCAAGCGGCGCATCAAATGGCAGAAGTGTTGGCGATGAATTTGGCGGCCAAAATCAACAATCAACCCGTAACGCCCTTTGTGTATAACGACCATGGTTCGTTGGTGTCGCTCAGTCGTTTCCAAACGCTGGGCAGTTTAATCGACTCTCTTTTCAAAAAGAATTTAATGGTCGAAGGCAAATTAGCGCATTGGGCTTATGCCAGCTTGTATCGCCAACATCAGTTTACCTTGCACGGTTTTTGGAAAACACTGGGCTTAATATTGGCCAATATTATAGAAAAACGCCTCAAACCCAGATTAAAACTCTATTAAAAAGCCAAAGTGTTTTTAAGATTTTTTACCCTGACTTGACTGCTGCAAAGCGCTCAGGTTGATTATGGAAGGCTAAAGCCTTCGCCCCTTTTTTTATTGCACTTTTTGGGGCGCAGGCTTTAGCCGGCATAGTTTTGCTAAACACTGGTCTTGAAATTGACCAATGAGTTTTGCCATTTATTCCCCTGCCTTGACTGCTGCAAAGTGCTCAGGTTGATTATGGAAGGCTAAAGCCTTCGCCCCTTTTTTCATTGCACCTTTTGGGGCGCAGGCTTTAGCCTGCATAGTTTTGCAAAACACTGAGCTTGTTATTGGCCAATGAGTTTTTGCTATTTTTTACCAAGCCTTAAGCAGTGCAAAGCGCTCAGGTTGATTATGGAAGGCTAAAGCCTTCGCCCCTTTTTTTTCATTTCACTTTTGGGGCGCAGGTTTTAGCCTGCATAGTTTTGCAAAACACTGGGCTTGATATTGGCCTATGAGTTTTTGCCATTTTTTACCATGCCTTGACTGGTGCAAAGCACTCAGGTTGATTATGGAAGGCTAAAGCCTTCGCCCCTTTTTTCAGTGCACTTTTTGGGGCGCAGGCTTTAGCCTGCTGAAGAACGCTGACCATTTTTGTAACTTTAGGGTTTTATAACCTATAATGAAATCGTTTAATAAAAAGGAGTATTCGCTATGTATGCTGTTGAGTTTGAAACAGTTATTCAGGATGGGCTCATCAAGATTCCAGCAGATTTCGCTGAATTTAAATCTCAAGCTGTCCGGGTTGTATTAATGATGGATGAAGCGCCCAAACAAGTAAAAATTGCTAAACTGCAGGCTTTAGTTGATGAAGGTTTGGCCAGTGGAATCAGTCACGAAACGATGCAAACACTTCAAGAAAAGGCGCTTAATCGTTTTAAAAACCAAGAAAACTTATGAGTTACAAACTCACTCACGAAGCCGCACAAGATATCGAGTCTTTATTGTTTCACGGAATGCTAAACTTTGGTATTGAATTGGCAATAAACTACCATCAAAGATTATTTCAGATGTTCGAGCTGATTGCTCAATTTCCTGAAATCAGCAGAGAACGCATAGAATTAAGTCCTCCTTGTAGAATTCACCCCTTCAGTTCCCACATCATTATTTACACAGTCGACAAGCATGGCGACATAGTGATTGTTCGGGTAAGACATCAGCATGAAGACTGGATTCAAGATTACTCATAAAAAATTTACTAACTTTACAGCATAACTTTATACCCTGCCTTGACTGCTGCAAAGCGCCCCAGTTGATTATGGAAGGCTAAAGCCTTCGCCCCTTTTTTCATTGTACTTTTTGGGGCGCAGGCTTTAGCCTGCTTTTTAAACTTCGCTTGAATTCCGTGGGGCTTTGCCCTAAGGTATGCGCTTTGCGAATTGATTGAATCCTTATGTCTTTAGACACCACTCAACACCCTCATTTTGTCACGGCATCTCACCTACTGAAAACCGTTTATGGTTATGACAGTTTTCGCGGGCAGCAGGCTGACATTATTAATGATGTGCTAAACGGCCAAGATTGTTTTGTGTTGATGCCTACGGGTGGCGGTAAGTCTTTGTGTTATCAAATTCCGGCACTGGTGCGCCCTGGCACGGCCATAGTGGTTTCGCCTTTGATTGCGTTGATGCAAGACCAGGTGTCGGCTTTAAAGGCCAATGGGGTTAATGCCGATTACTATAACTCTAGCTTAGATTTTCAAGCCGCCGAACAGGTGTTGATAAGGCTGCATAATGGCGAATTGGATATGCTTTATGTGTCGCCAGAACGCCTGCTTAATCAATCTTTTTTACAACAACTGCAAACCTTGCCAATCAGTTTATTTGCGATTGATGAGGCGCATTGTATTTCGCAATGGGGGCATGATTTTCGCCCTGAATACCATCAAATGGGCAGTTTGCGCCAGTGGTTTGCACAGGTGCCTTTTATTGCGCTCACCGCCACCGCAGACTTTGCCACACGCCAAGACATTTTAGATAAACTGCATTTGAACGAGCCCAAAGTGCATATCAGCAGTTTTGATCGACCTAATATTCAATACACGGTATTAGAAAAAAACCAGCCCGCCCAGCAGTTAGAAAAGTTTCTCGTGAAACATCCCAACCAAAGCGGTGTGATTTATGCGCTCAGTCGCAAACGCGTTGAAGAAGTGGCTGAGCAACTGAAAGCCAAAGGGTTTAAAGCCAAGGCGTATCACGCCGGTTTGCCCGCCGAAATCCGCCAAATTGTACATCAGCAATTTATTCGTGACGAAATTGATATCGTGGTCGCCACCGTCGCTTTTGGCATGGGCATAGACAAACCCAATGTGCGTTTTGTGGTGCATTATGATTTGCCCAAAAACATTGAAGGCTATTATCAAGAAACAGGTCGTGCCGGCCGCGATGGGCTGCCGTCAGAGGCTTTGTTGTTGTTTGGCATGCAAGACGTGTCGACCGCCAAATATTTTATTGAACAAATCAGCAACGAACAGCAAAAAATGCTGGAGAACTTTAAGCTTTCTAGCATGATTAATTTTGCCGAGGCGCTCACTTGTCGGCGTAATGTTTTGCTCAATTACTTTGGCGAACCCAGCCATAAGGCCTGTGGCAATTGCGATGTGTGTCTCAATCCGCCGCAGTTATTTGATGGCAAAATAGCCGCACAAAAAGTATTGTCTTGTGTGTATCGACTCAACCAAGGGTTTGGCTTAAAACATGTGATTGAAGTGTTGCGTGGCGCAGATACTGACCGTATTCGTCAACTCAATCATCAAACCCTCAGCACCTATGGCATAGGCAAAGAATATTCGGCACACGAATGGCAAAGCATTGTGCGCCAACTGATTCATTTAGGCTTTTTGCAACAAGACATTCAAGATTACCAAAAGCTTAAGTTCACCGCCCTTTCGGGCGATTTACTGAAAGGCAAAATAGAGTTGCAATTGGCATTTGCCAAAAAAGAACTCAAAACCAGCAGCCTCTCGAGTAACTCTAAGTCGGGCAAAGTGGGGCAACGCCTTGCGGCCAAAGACACTTTATTAGCCGAAGAACAAGCGCTGTTTGAAGCCTTGCGAACACTACGAAAAGAAATTGCCGACAGCGAAGATATTCCCGCCTATCAGGTGTTTGGCGATGCCAGCTTGGTGGATATGGTCAAGAAAAAACCACAAACCGATGGGCAGTTTTTACAAATCAGCGGCGTTGGCGAAAGCAAGTTGGCGCGCTTTGGGTTTGAATTTTTGGCTCTCTTAAGAAAGTATTAACACCATTAACAAACGCTTTTATAAGCCAAATTAATCTTGATAAAGTTTTTTTGTGTGTAAACCTGACTTAAACCCATTAGAATGGGAAATAATTGTCTGTCGTTTTTACTCATTACAAGGCTTTAAGGCGTGAATAAATTTTTAAATGTTGAATTATTTGAACAAGGTCCAATGGTGTTATTTGTTTGGGAAAACAAACCTAACTGGCCCGTTGTGCAGGTTTCTAAAAACATCAAACGCATCTTGGGTTACGACCCTGAAGCCTTTACCCTTCAAAACATACCTTATATTGAACAAATTCACCTTGATGACTTGCCCAGAGTGGGTGCCGAAGTTGCTAAAGCCCTTGCTAACCCTAAATGCACAGGCTTTGAACACCAACCCTATCGTTTACGCAATGCCGCCGGCGAATATCGTTGGGTCAGAGATACCACCCAGCTGATTCGGGATGACAAGCATCAAGTCACGCATTTTTTAGGCTATTTAATTGATGTCACCACCGAATTCAAGCACCAACAAACGGCTAAAGAATACCAACTGCGCTATGAGCTGGCCTTTGAGGCCATTAATGATGGTTTGTGGGATTGGGATTTAATCACCAACGAAGTCTATTTTTCGGATCACTGGAAAACCATGTTGGGCTACCAACCCGCTGATTTTCCAGATGAAATCCCAGCGTTTTTTGACATAGTGCATCCCGATGATAAAGCCAATTTAGAAACCGGTTTAAACAAACATCTTAAATCTCATGCCAAAGAAATTTATAGTTTTGAAGTGAGATTGCGTTGTGCCGATGGCATTTACAAACCGATTTTAACCCGTGGTAAAGCCTTTTTTGATAACCATGGCAAACCCTGTCGCATGGTAGGTTCACACACCGATTTAACCGATGTGGATGGACTGCGCAAAAGCCTCATTAAACAGCAAAGCCTATTAGAAACCGTTTTTAAACTCATGCCCGTGGGGGTTTCTATCACCGATCCGCAGGGCAATATTATTGACTGTAACCCCGCCAGTGAAAGCATTTTGGGCATTACCAAAGCCGAACATCTGGCGCGCAATTATGCGGGCAAAGAATGGCATATTTTAGATGAAAACCATCATGTGATGCCTGTTGAAACCTTCACCAGTGTTAAGGCGCTTAAAAATAAAGCCAGCTACTTTAACGAAATTCAAGGCATAGACAGACCCGATGGCGTGCATTGGCTCTCTGTGAGTGCTGCTTATCTAAACCAACCCGATTTAGGGGTTGCCATTGTTTACAGTGATATCACTGAGCAAAAACAACAACAGCAGGCACTCCAACAAAGTGAACTTTTGTTTAAATTTGCCGTAGAAGGCAGTGGCGATGGTCTGTGGGATTGGGATGCCATCACCAATGAAGTTTACTTTTCGCCGCAATGGAAGCGTATGTTGGGCTTTGAAGAGCACGAAATTCAAGGCTCTTTAGAAGAATGGGAAAAACGCGTTCACCCAGATGATTTAGCCCAGGTTTATGTCGACCTAACCTCCTATTTACAAGGTGACGCTGAAAGTTACAGCAATATTCATCGTGTTCTTTGTAAAGACGGCAGCTATAAATGGATTTTAGACCGCGGTATTATTGTGGAACGCACTGATGACGGGCAACCCAAACGCTTAATTGGCACCCATACCGATGTCACCGAACAGCATTTATTAGAAGAAGCGATTACGGAACAAAGAAATTTCTTCTCTAACATTATTGATAATGCTCACTCCATTATTGCGGTCATAGACCACACCGGCACTATGATTAAGATGAATAAATTTGCTCAAGACTTTGTGGGCTATTCGGAAACCGAAGTTGCCAGTGAACCCTATTTTTGGGCAAGATTTTTACCCGAATCCATTCAAGACAAGGTGGTTGGGGTTATAGAAAATGCCAAACTCGGTAATATTGTGCGCCGTTATCAAAATAGCTGGGTATCTAAAGAAGGCGAAGAGCGCGTTTTTGAATGGTCTAACACTCTGGTTAAAAATCTAGATGGCTCAATGAATTATGTCGCCACCATAGGGATCGACATTACGGCCCAAAAACAATATGAAGCCGACCTGATTAAAGCCAAAGAAATCGCCGACCAAGCTAACCGCTCAAAAAGTGAGTTTTTGGCCAATATGTCGCACGAAATTCGCACGCCCTTAAACGGCATTATTGGCTTAACCGATTTAGCCCTACAAACCGATCTAGACAGCCAACAAGCTGAATACCTAAACAAAGCCAAACGCTCTTCTCACGCCCTGCTTAATGTCATTAACGACATTTTGGATTACTCTAAAGTCGAAGCAGGCAAAATTGACTTTGAAGCCCTTCCCTTTAACCCTGAAGAGCTGTTTAAAAATGTGAAAGACCTGTTTGGCTTTAAAGCCGAACAAAAAAATATTCAACTTATTTTTGAAATAGAGCCCAATATTCCGCGCACCCTCATAGGCGACCCCTTAAGAATTAGCCAAGTATTGAATAACTTAGTGGGCAATGCCATCAAGTTTACCGAACAGGGTAATGTGACCTTACGCGTCAAACAAACCCAACAGACCGCTACCCACGCTACGCTGAGTTTTAGCGTTGCCGACTCTGGCATCGGCATGTCCACAGGGCAAATGCAAAAATTATTTGCACCCTTCTCGCAAGCAGACAGTTCTAGCACCCGCAAATATGGCGGAACAGGCTTAGGTCTGATGATTTCTAAAAAACTAATTGAGCAGATGGGCGGCGAAATTCAGGTTCACAGTGCGCTGCATCAAGGCAGTGTTTTTAACTTCTATTTCAGCTTACCTTACCAAGGGCAAGACACCTTAGCCAGTCATCAAAAAGCCTTTACCACTGAGCAATTAATTGCCTTAATTGATAACAATGCCACTGAAAAAGCCATCTTGATTAAGTTATTAGAGTCTTGGAAAGCCAAAGTATTGGTGCCCAATAATATCGACAGTGCTTTACAAGAAGCGCCTGCCGATTTTTGGATTTTAGATGGCAAGTTACTCAATAACTACGGCATCGCCAATTTTGAGCGGGTATTTAGTCAACTCAACCCTATGCCTAAATTGGTGGTGTTAACCCAAGGTTCACAACTGCCAACATTTAACACCTTAAAAGCGCATTCGTTTTTAAGTCGTCCGTTTTGTCCCAGCGATTTTTATAATGCCATGATGCCCAGTCATCAAGACCCAACCCTATCAGACCATCCAACAACCTCAAACACTGGCCTACAACTGCTTGGCAAGGTTTTGTTGGTGGAAGACAATGAAATCAATCAATTGGTGGCGCAACACCATTTAAAAAATCTGGGATTAATTGCCGATTTAGCAGAAAACGGCGCAGAAGCCGTGCAAATGGTTACAGACAACACTTATGATTTGGTGTTAATGGATTTACAAATGCCGGTGATGGATGGGATTGAAGCCACTCGCCAAATCCGCCGTTTTAACCAAGACCTACCCATCATTGCCCTCAGTGCTGCAGTGATGGTGCAAGACAAAGAACTCACCACTCAAGTGGGCATGAATGGCCATTTGGCCAAACCCATTGATTTAAATGAGTTGATTGAGGTACTTAAGCGTTATTGCCAAGTTTCAACCCTTCAAAAACCCGCTATTCAACCGCTAGCCAGTGCTACGCCCGATTCAGCATCTAAGCAAGCTTTGGACGATAATACCCCTAAAATCGCTGGGTTAAACCTAGAGGCTCTGTTGAGCAAAGTACAAACCATGACTTTGGTCGAAAAATTCTTAAAACTGTTTATTGAACAACATCAGCATTTGCCTGAAGAACTTAAAAAACTGCCCATTGGTTCAGAAGACTCTCAAAAACAACTGCATTTACTCAAAGGGGTTACCGGCAATTTATGTATGGATGAGTTGCATGAGCTGACCAAACAAGTTTATGAAACAACCGATCCAGGTTTTAAAGAACAACACCTGCCTGAGTTGTTAAAACAGTTACAGTCCATGGTTGAGGCGGTTAAAGCTTATTTACCAACCAAACAACAGGCAGAGGCAGAGCCTGCGCAAAGCAATCATCATGCACTTAGCCCACATGAGCGTTCCACCATTAAAGGGTTTATTGACCATTTAAATAATGGCGAATATTTAGATGCCGAAACCATTGATGGGTTAATTGCGGTACTAAAAAATCAATATGGCGAAGAAGCGGCTGATAATATTCAACACATGATTGAAACTTTTGAATATGATACAGTCATTGAAGCCCTACAAAGTTTAATGGACGACCACTGATGTTTACCAAGCAGTTAACAATATTGATTGTGGATGATGACCCCATTAACTTGAGTTTGGTGGCCGAGGCTTTGCAGTATCAATACAATATTCGTGTGGCCAATGGCGGAAACGCCGCCCTCAAACTGTTAGAAAAACAAACCATCGATTTAATTCTGCTGGATATTTATATGCCAGAAATGGATGGTTTTGAAGTGGCAAAAGTGCTTAAAAACAACCAGGCCTGGTCAAAAATACCCCTGATTTTCTTGACCTCAGACCATTCTCAAGCAACCATTTTTAAAGCACTTTCGATGGGCGCTGTGGACTTTATTAATAAACCATTTCAAAATGAAGAGCTGAATTTACGAGTTTCCAATCACCTCAAAACTTATCAACTGCAAAAGCAACTGCAATTTGAGTTGGAGAAAAATGCCCACCTATTAGAAATTATTGATGAGTATGCCGCTTACATCAAAATTGATGCCCAAAGCAAAACCCTGCTGCATGCCAGTTCAACTTTTAATCTGCTGTGCGACAACACTGACCCTGATTTTTCAAACAACCCAATCGAAATTTTATTGTTAGCCAATGGGTTTTCTCGTGAGCAGATTGCATTGTTTTGGCAAAGTATTGAACATCAAGAATTTAAACACGAAGTGTCTTTATTTACCCAAGGCAGACTGCATGATTTTGAATTGAATTTTGTGCCCGATTTCAGCGCCAATAAAGAGTTGTTGGCTTATTTGGTGTTTTTTGAAAACATTGACGACAGAAATAGTTTGATAAAAAGTGCAGAAACCGATGAATTAACGGGCTTGTATAACCGCAAAAAGCTCAATCAACTACTGGAAAAAATCTTTAAAAATCGTCAACAATCCAACTCTGAAAACCCAGAAATCAGTTTGATTTTTGGCGACATAGATCATTTTAAACGCGTGAATGATGACTATGGTCATTTAACCGGCGACAGCGTTTTAAAAGAATTTGCGCAGTTGTTAGACCAAAATATCAGCAAGTCAGACTTTTTAGCGCGCTGGGGCGGAGAAGAGTTTTTAATTGTTTGCCCAGAAACCGATGCCGAAGGCGCTTTTCAACTGGCGGAAAAAATTCGCAAACGCATCGAACATCACACCTTTGAAACCGTTGGCCATCGCACCGCCAGTTTTGGGGTGGCACAACTTCAAGCCGCACAAAGTTTAGAAGACTGGCTAGAGCAAGCCGATGTTGCTTTATATCAAGCCAAAACATCAGGCCGTAATCGAGTGGTGTTATTTAAAGCTTAAAGATTGAAGGCTAAAGCCTTCGCCCCTTTAAGTTAAAACCTGAGCGCAGACTTTAGTCTGCTGAAATTTGTGCAAGTTTGAAAAAAGAAGGCTGAAGCCTTCGCCCCTTTAAGTCGCAAAACCTGGGGCGCAGGCTTTAGCCTGCCAAGAATTGTGCTAGTTTGAAAAAAGAAGGCTGAAGCCTTTGCCTCTTTGAGTCGTAAAACCTGGGGCGCAGGCTTTAGCCTGCTGAAATTTGTGCAACTTTGAAAAAAGAAGGCTAAAGCCTTTGCCCCTTTGAGTCGTAAAACCTGGGGCGCAGGCTTTAGCCTGCCAAGATTTGTGCAAGTTTTAAAGAGGAAGGCTGAAGCCTTCGCCCCTTTAAGTCGCAATACTTGGGGCGCAGGCTTTAGCCTGCCAAGATTTGTGCAAGTTTTAAAGAAGAAGGCTGAAGCCTTCGCCCCTTTAAGTCGCAAAACCTGGGGCGCAGACTTTAGTCTGCTGAAATTTGTGCAACTTTTAAAGAAGAAGGCTGAAGCCTTCGCCCGTTTAAGTCGCAAAACCTGGGGCGCAGGCTTTAGCCTGCTGATAAGCGCGCAACTTTTAAAGAAGAAGGCTAAAGCCTTCGCCCCTTTCCGTCGCAATCCTTACCCTGTTAAATTAAAAACCTTGGGGTACTATTTAGTCTGCTTTGACTTTAACAGGGCGTTCATAATTCATCCAGCCCTCTAATTTTGCCCAGGCCTGGTCTAATCCTTGGCGTTTTAACGATGAAAACAGCTGGGCAGTGGCATGTGGATATTGTTCTTTAAGCATCGCTTGCAATTTAAATAGGCTGGCTTGTGCTTGATTTTTACTGAGTTTATCGGCTTTGGTCAGTAACACATGCACCGGTAAATCGAGCGCTTTAGTCCAATCTAACATCACTATATCTATGTCAGTCGGCGGCAGTCGACAATCCATCAATAAGATTAATCCTTTCAACGCGGTGCGTTTTTCAATGTATTCTGCCAAGCCCGCTTCCCAAGCTTTTTTAACATTAATGTTCACTTTGGCAAAACCATAACCCGGTAAATCCACCAAGCTGCGCTCTTCATCGCAGGTAAAAAAGTTAATCAACTGGGTGCGACCAGGCGTTTTACTGGTTCTGGCTAGGGATTTTTGTGAGGTAATCACATTTAAAGCGCTGGATTTTCCGGCATTAGAACGCCCAGCAAAGGCCACTTCGTAACCCACATCTTCTGGGCAAGAACCCAGGTTTGGGGCAGATTTTAAATAGGTGGCTTGTTGAAATAGCGGGTGTTGCATGACGGAATCCATTGTTAACTTGAGCTAACGTATTGTTGTGACTGTAAAAATAATGGCGCAAATTATACCACACACACCCTGTCTAAAACTTTGTTACACTAATAACCTATTAATTGACTCAGGTATTGGGTTTCATCCTTTATCAATCTTTGCTTTGAGGTTATACTTTACAATCTTTTTTCGGCCCTAAATTTTCTGCGCAATGGATGCGCTTAAATATCAACACAGTAGAAACTAAAGCTATGGCAACCAACCAAAACACGCCCACTTCTCAAATGCCCGAAACGCCTGCTAAGGCGCCCAAAAGCAACAGCCCTTTTGTGCAGTTTTTAGGCTCTATGAACTTGGCGGTGACGCTGTTAATGATGTTGGCGATTGCATCCATTATTGGCACCATTCTTAAACAAAATGAGAATTTTCAAGACTACATCATCAAATTTGGCCCCTTTTGGACTCAAGTTTTTGATAGCTTGGGGTTATTTCATGTTTATGGCGCAGCTTGGTTTGTGTTGGTTTTGTTGTTTTTGTTGGTGTCTACCGCCACTTGTGTAACCCGCAACACCCCTACTTTTTGGCAAGACATTAAAAAGTTTGGCGAAACCCTATCCATCAACGCCTACAAACATCAGCCTCATCACACCAGTTTGCCTGGCGAATCTTTTGATGCGCAGGGTGTAAAATCGCTTTTAGAGTCACAAGGTTATAAAACCAAAATTCACACCCGAGAAGACGGCATTACCGTTGCGGGGATGAAGGGTCGTTGGAATCGCTTAGGTTACTTTTTTACCCATATTTCTATTATTATTATTTGTTTAGGCGGTTTGCTAGACAGTAATCTACTGTTGAAATATCGTGAATTAACCGGTGATTTAGCGCCAGAAACCCGTGTGGTCGGCTTAGATAAAATTCCCCAACAATCTTGGTTAGGCCCAGAAAACTTCTCTTTCCGTGGTTCGGTTAATATCCCTGAGGGTCGTAAGTCCGATGTGTTATTTTTGCCTTATGAACGCGGATTTTTAGTGCAAAAACTGCCTTTCGAAATCACCGTAAAAGACTTCCGTATTGAACATTACGACACGGGTATGCCTAAGTCTTTCGAATCGGACATTATTTTAAAAGCACCCGACTTAGAAGCACCCATTGAAACCACCATAGCGGTCAACCACCCTCTGTATTATAAAAACTATGCCATTTACCAGTCTTCGTTTGGCGACGGTGGTTCTTTGCTTAATTTGCAAGTGCATCCGCTCATGTCACCCACCGAAAACCCTTTAACCCTAGACACAGCGGTCGATCGTATTGAGCCTTTAAATACGCCAGTGGGCAAATTTAAGTTGGAATTAAACGATTTTAAAATGTTTAACATCGTCCCCACCACTGAAGAAGAACAGGCTGAAACCGGTAAAAAAGTGCATAACAATGGGCCGACCATCATTTTTAAAGTGCGCGATGAAAAAGGTAAGGCCTGGGAATATGAAAACTATATGTCGCCCAACCTACAAGATGGCCGATGGTTTTTTATGACGGGTATGCGTAATACCCCAGCTGAACCTTTCCGTTATTTATTTATTCCGGCGGATGTCAAAAAAACCAAAGCGCGTTTCTTTAAGTTTTTGGCTTTAATGAACAACAGCAATGAAATGGTGTCTGTTTTTAAACAAGCCCTGCCACAAGAAGCTGGCGTTGATGATAAAACTTATGAGCTACAACTGCGTTTAATGCAACAGCTCACCACCCTGTTCCGCCAAAGAGGCTTTAACGGTATCAATGATTTTATTGAAAAAACCGTCCCTAAAGAAGAACAGCAAAAAGTATCTGAGTTTTATTTTGCGCAAGCCAGTATGGCGTTGCAGACTTTGTATGTGGATATTTTGGCCAAAGAATATAACAAAACCGAAGAGACTGTTGAGGTGAATGAGTTTGACCAAAAATGGTTTGAAGATGCCATTACCGCCATCAGTGGTTTGCCTAATTATGGCCCACCGATGTATGTTGAAATGAAATCCTTTAAGCAAATTCAGTCCACGGGTTTACAAATCACTAAGTCACCAGGGAAAGATGTGGTGTATTTTGGTAGCACCCTACTTATTATTGGGGTGTTCTTCTTGTTCTATGTGCGTCAAAAGCGGGTTTGGATAGCCTTTTCAAGCATCACCAAAGAAGTAACGCTGGCCGCCAAAGACACCAAAGATTTACCTGAAACCGCTGTGGAATTTCAAAACTTGGTCGAGTTATATCAAACCCAATTTTCACCCAAAACTAACCACTCAGGGAGTGCATCATGAGTTCAACTAATCCAACGCTAGACGCTCAGGGAGTGAGCAAAAAGCCACTACCCATCTCAATCAAGGATGGGCTGTGGATTCTTCTGGTAGCCATCGCCACATTTGTGGCTTGGATTGACTATCGTCAGTATATGGATATTTATGAAGTGGGTATTTTGATTGGTACAGGCATTGGCTTAATCGCTTTAGGTAGAATGTGGACCAGTATTCAACCGCTGATGTATTGGGTAGCCGGCCTGACTTTGTTAGCCCTTTGGACTTACAGTAGTCATAACAATCAAATTACTGCCAATGAAACCGCTTTTTTCTTAAAGTTTTTAGTGTCTAGCCAATCGGCAATTATGTGGATGAATGCCCTTTTTGTATTGGCCACAGCGACCTATTTCTTGGCCCTATATCAAGGTTCTGAATACACAGGGAAAGTCGCTACCACCCTCACCTGGGCGGCTTCTGTATTTGGCTTAGTTGGCATGCTGGTGCGTTGGAGAGAGTCTTATTTAATCAACTTTGATTATGGCCATATTCCGGTGAGCAGCTTGTATGAAGTGTTTGTGTTGTTTGTGGTCATCACCGCCCTACTATACTTGTACTACGAACAAAAAATGAACACCCGTGCCATGGGTGGATTTGTGTTACTGGTAATCAGTGCGGCCGTGGCTTTTATTCTTTGGTACACCTTTGATAAGGGCGCTCATGTGATTCAACCTTTAGTGCCTGCATTGAAAAGCTATTGGATGAAAATACATGTGCCTGCTAACTTTGTGGGTTATGGCACCTTCTCAATCGCTGCCATGGTGGGGGTTGCTTACTTAATTACCGACAAGGTAAAACGCACCAACCCCAATAGCGCTTTCCTAACCAAAATGCCTACTTTGGAAAAAATGGATGACTTGATGTACAAATCCATTGCGCTGGGTTTTGCCTTCTTCACCATTGCGACCGTGTTAGGCGCTATGTGGGCAGCCGAAGCTTGGGGCGGTTACTGGTCTTGGGACCCTAAAGAAACTTGGGCGTTGATTGTTTGGTTAAACTATGCGGCTTGGTTACACATTAGAATGTCTAAAGGCTGGCGTGGCACGCCTATGGCTTGGTGGGCATTTGTGGGTCTACTCATTACCACCTTTGCGTTCTTAGGGGTAAATATGTTCTTATCCGGTTTACATTCTTACGGAACACTTTGATCATGAAAAAGTTACTCTCGATTGTATTTTTATCGGTTTTCTTTGCGGGCTTTGCTCAAGCAGCGGATAATTTGGGTTATCAAGAAGGCACAGAATATCGTAAAACCGATATGCCCATTGATATTGCCCCCGCCAAAAAGTCGGTGATTGAGATTTTTGGCTACCATTGTCCGCACTGCTATCATCTAGAAGACAGCCTAGAAGCTTGGGTAAAAACCAAACCTGCCGATGTCAATTTTGAACAGGTGCCTGCGGTGTTTAACAGCCCTAACTGGATTTTTATGGCCAAGGTGTTTTACACTGCCAAAGTTTTAGGCGTGTTAGAAAAATCCCATCGTGCTTATTTTGATGCCTTACATCGTGACCACAAAAAACTGTTTGATGTTGACAGCATTGCCAAGTTTTTTACCCAATTTGGCGTTAAAGAACAAGATTTTAAAGATACTTTTGACAGCTTTAAAGTGGAACAATATCTGCGCCGTGCCCAAGACATTACTGCCCGTTCTGGAATAGATGGGGTGCCAGCGGTGGTTGTGAATGGTAAATATCGCACCGATGTTGGCACGGCAGGTAGTCGTGATAAATTGTGGACTTTAGTGAATCATTTAACCGAACAATAAACCTAAATTTTGTTCAAAAACCTCCCAAAAATGACCAGGCCTGGTCATTTTTTGTTTAAATTTAAAGCCTTTTGGGGCTGATTGAGAGTCTGCTATGAAAGCTGCCAAATTGTTTGTGAAATGTTTAGAAAATGAAGGGGTCGAATATATTTTTGGGATTCCTGGTGAGGAAAATCTCGACATTATGGATGCCCTCTTAGACTCTAACATTCAATTCATCACCACCCGTCACGAACAGGGCGCGGCCTTTATGGCGGATGTTTACGGGCGTTTAACTGGTAAAGCGGGCGTGTGTATGTCAACCCTAGGCCCAGGTGCCACCAATTTGGTCACCGGTGTGGCTGATGCCAATATGGACAATGCCCCTTTGGTGGCCATTGCCGGACAAGCGGCCACCACGCGCTTGCACAAAGAGTCGCATCAGGTGGTCGATTTGGTGAGTATGTTCAAACCCATCACCAAATACGCCACCCAAATTCTCGAACCCGAAACCATTCCTGAAGTGGTGCGTAAAGCCTTTAAACTCGCCGAAGCCGAAAAACCCGGTGCTACCTTTATCGACTTCCCCGAAAATATTGCGGAAATGGATTCGGATGAACTGCCGTTACCCACCAGTGCTAATCGACTCACCATGGCAGACGCTGACCTCCTTAAACAAGCCGCCGACCTGATTAAAAATGCCAAATATCCATTGATATTGGCGGGTAATGGCGCCGTGCGCGCTCATGCCCGTGAAGATATTTTGGCCTTTACCCAACGCCATGCGATTCCGGTGGTGAATACTTTTATGGCCAAGGGCATTATCCCTTTCTTTAAAAACTCGATGGCCATGGGCACCGCAGGTTTGCAAAAGGGCGACTATGAAAATGGCGGTTTTAAACAAGCTGATGTGGTGATTTGCGTGGGCTTTGATATGGTGGAATATCACCCACATTTATGGAACCCGAGTCGCTCGCACACCATTATTCACATAGACACCAAAAAATCCGAGGTGGACAACAGCTATATTCCCGCGGTGGAATTGATCGGCAATATTGGACGCAATTTGGTTGCCTTAGGCGAGATGATTGAAGAGCCCATTGCGCCCTCTTTTACAGAGTTCCCGTTGCGGGATGCCATGATTGCAGAAATGAATCGTTGCGCTAACAGTGATGCATGGCCGATGTTACCGCAAAAAATTATTTGGGATTTGCGCACTGCCATGAAAAAAGCCGACATTGCCATCAGCGATGTTGGGGCGCATAAAATGTGGATGGCGCGCCTTTTTAGATGTGATGAACCCAATACCTGCATTATTTCCAACGGTTTTGCCGGCATGGGCATCGCTGTGCCAGGTGCGGTGGCTGCCAAACTGGCTTACCCTGACAAAGGCGTGGTCGCAGTCACCGGTGACGCAGGGTTTATGATGAACTCACAAGAAATTGAAACCGCCTTGCGTTGCCAAACACCGATAGTGATTTTGATTTGGAATGACAGCCAATATGGGCTGATTGAATGGAAACAAAAACGCCGTTTTGGTCGCTCCGCTTTTATAGATTTTAAAAATCCCGACTTTGTAACCTACGCACAATCGTTTGGTGCCATCGGTGTGCGCATCACCGAAGCTAAGCAACTGTTACCTGAATTGCAAAAAGCACTTAAGGCCAATACCGTCACCGTGATTGATTGCCCAGTGGATTATTCAGAGAATGATCAGCTCACTAAATTGCTTGGCAATGTACTGTCTGAAATTGAAGATTAACGCAATCAATATCATTATTCCCTTATTTTAATGAATCGTTTTATCCAGCCAATGCCCTAGTTGTTGGCTGTTTTCCTTTTTTTCTGCCTTTTTATAATCTATCAACCTTAAACTTTATTGAGTTGTTTGATAAAGAAGATTAATGAAGAGGATTACTAAATCATGAATAGCTTAGCTATAATGAATAGTCGTGTATAAAACAAGGAAATTCAGCATGAAATACCCGCTATTCAGAGTTGGTGTGGTTCTTTTAGCCATGCAAGGACTCATCAGTTGTCAAAAAACAGAATCCGCATTTGTTGATTACCAAAAAACTGCCGAAGAACCCTATTTAATGACCTATGCGGTCAATACCGCCAGAACCAAATACAACCAACCCCTTCCTGATTTAAAAGACCTTAACTTAAATTCCGAAAAAGTTGCTCTGGGCAATATGCTGTATCACGATACCCGTTTATCGGGTAATGGCAAACTAACCTGTGCAAGCTGTCACGGACTGGCCATAGGCGGTGACGATAATATGCCGGTCGCCTTAGGTATAAATGGTCAACTGGGCCCAATTAATACCCCAACCGTTTTGAATTCTGGTTTTAACTTTAAACAATTTTGGGATGGTCGTGCTGCCAACCTCAGAAACCAAGCCGAAGGCCCTGTTGCCAACCCTGGCGAAATGGGCGCAGAATGGCCACAGGTGGTTAAGAATATTCAAGCGGTTAAAACCTATCAAAACCTATTTGGCAATCTCTATCCAGAACAAGGCATTTCGGTTTATACCATCACAGATGCCATTGCCGAATTTGAACGAAGCCTGATTACACCCGCACCGATTGACGCTTATTTAAAAGGGAATGACAATGCCCTGAGCGCTAATCAAGCCAAAGGTTATCAATTGTTTCAAAGTTATGGCTGTGTGGCTTGCCACCAGGGCGTGAATTTTGGCGGCAATATGATGCAAAAATTTGGCGCTCTAGAAGCTTACTTCTCTGAAAAGAACGAAAGACAAGTCGACAAAGGTCTGTTTAACTTAACGAAAAAAGAAACCGATAAAAATGTATTTAAAGTGCCCTCGCTGCGCAATATTGAAGTTACTGGACCTTACTTTCACAATGCCGGTGCTAAAACTTTGGATGACGCCATCAAAATTATGGGACTTAATCAATTGGGTCGTAAAATTCCGGATAAAGATCGTGCATTAATTGCAGATTTCTTAACCTCTCTGACAGGCAAGCTTGAAACTCAAGCCATGCTGCCTCCTAAAGAATAACGCGCTTAAGGTCTTCCTATGAAAAACACTGCAAACACTCTGTTAATGACTTTAATTGTCGCCATTATTATTGGGGTCATCAGCATTATTGCCATAAAACCCAACATCAATGAAACCCACCATGAAGCCTATATGAATGGTTATTCTAAGTTGGAAAACTACTTTTTAAGAACCTCTGAAAATGCTTTCAAATCTGGGCGCGGTGGCGTAGGGCACTATGATTTCTTACAAGCCAACTTAGTAAAACTTAAGCGTTATTCTAATGCTTTAGTTTATGTTCCCGAGTTTTTGGATGCGCGTGCAAAACAAGTTTTATTAGAAAAAAATAATGAAGTCATTAAAGACGCTAACCAACTCGATACTTATGTTTTGGAGTTTATGCGTGCCAACTCTTTACTGAGCAACTCAAGAGCTTATTTACCCGAGTTGATTCGAATTCATAAAGTTTCCGAACAAAACATGCTGATGAAACAATTGTTAGCCTATTTAGAGGCGCAAATGTTTCAATATATGTCGGGTAACGAAGCGGTCAAAACCCAAGATATTTTTGTAACACTCAACAGCATTAAACGCTATAAGCAAAACATTTCAGAATCTGATTACACCATTCTTAAAACCCACATCAGTCTGATTATGGAGTATCAACCCAAAGTCCATAAAATTTTAGACAACATCAGCTCTTCCAATATTGAAAAAGCCATCAAAGACTCGCGTGAGTTTTACAGTGGTGAATATTTTAAAGTTAACCGTTTCATCGAAACTCTGTCTAACACGCTGATTGTTTTGGTGATTGCCATGTTGGTGTTGGTGGCCATTTTGATGCTGCAAATTCGCCAAGCCTCGCGCAAAGCGCATGCAGCCAGTGTCGATTTAGAAATCAAACTCAATGAACTGGACCAACAAAAAGCCATTGCCGACAGCAAAGTCATTGAAGCAGAAGCCGCCCAAGCGCAAGTGGCTAAACAACAAAAAGTGACCGAAGAAACCAGCCAAAAACTCAATGTAGCGGTTATGGCTGTGAGCTCTTTAATGGCGCAAGTGGCCAAAGGGAATTTTGGCGAACGCTTACCCATTGAAGGTTTTGAAGGTGACCTAAGCAAACTTAAAGACAGTGTGCATGCCACTTTAGATAGACTACAAGCTTATATGAAAGAAATGGGCACAGTGTCTGACAACTTGGCGCAAGGAAACTTGTCGGTAAAAATTAAAGGTCACTATGAGGGTGAACTCAACCAAGTTAAAACCTCTTTAAATGGTTCCTTGGATAATTTAGCCAGATTAATCAGCGAAGTCTCTCAGGCTTCAACCCATATTCAGCAACAAATTGTTCAGGTGCGTGAAGATTCTGAATCGGTAGAACAAAGCTCCAATCAACAATCTCAAACCCTGCACAGCACTTTACAAGCCGTGGAAGACACCACCGACAAAATTCGCTCTAACACCCAAAACACCAGCAAAGCCACCCAAATTACCGATGAGCAGGTCACCGCTTTAAATGAAGGGATGGCGGTGATGCAACGCATGGTGTCAGCAATGGATGACATAAAAGAATCATCAGGCAAAATTGTCGATATTATTAATCTGATTGACAGCATTGCTTTCCAAACCAATCTTTTGGCGCTTAACGCTGCGGTAGAAGCGGCTAGAGCGGGCGAACAGGGCAGAGGGTTTGCCGTGGTTGCCGGCGAGGTGAGAAATCTGGCTGGTAAGTCGGCAGATGCGGCGAAAGAAATATCAACGCTTATTTCTAACTCTAATGAAAAGGTCAATAATGGGGTAGAGTTGGTTAACCATGTCAATCACTCTTTAGAACAGGTTAAACAAAAAGTCGAAACGCTCCAGCAATCGGTCAATTCCATTAACCAAGCCAGTATTGAACAAAGTCAATCGGCGCAAAACATTACCCAAGCGGTCTCTCAGGCTGAAAATATCAGTCAACACAACACGCAAATGATTCAGCGCACCGTACAACAAATCAATGCGGTATCAGAATCGGCTCAAAATTTGGAACAGGTGGTTAAAGCATTTAAGCTTTAATTTTTTAAACCTATTTAAAAATCCTTTAAAAACCGCCTAAAAATCAATTTTTAGCGGTTTTTTTAACCAGGCCTGGTTATTTTTTATGTAGAATTGCATATAAAAATAAGAGAAATTCAGTATGATTTATATCAAGCGTTCTGCTGAAGGGTCGATTGCCAATATTTATTTCAGTCCCGCTGATGGGTTAGAAGAAGTGAATTTGTTTGATCCTGAATTAAAAATGTTTTTAGACAATGCTCAAAATGATGCCTTGGTTAAAAAGATTTTAGAAAAACTCGATTTGGATATGGTGCGGGTGATCGAAGATATGTTGGATTTAATGATGGCGAAAAACCTCATTCGATTTACTGATTTACCTTTACCCGTACAAAACAAACTGTTATTTAAACGCTCGGTGAGACAATCTTTAGGGTTTAACGCTAATTTTATCAGCGAAGAAGAAACCTTAAATTTTTAAACTTTGGAGACATGGATGGTCAGTAGGGTGCTTTACTTAAAATGGCTGTTCCCATTTATCCTGCTGCTCGGTTTAGTGGGCTGTGGCGATGAATTGCCACCTTATCAGCCACAATACAGCCAAACCCCCATCAATCAAATCACCAAAACTTATATTATTGGCGTTCATCCGCTTCATAATCCCAGCAAACTTTATGAAGTGTTTAATCCTTTAGCCGATTATTTAACACAACACATTAGTAACGCCCAATTCCGTATTCAAGCCTCTAAAGATTACCCCAGTTATGACCAAAAAATTGCCAAGGAATCCTTAGATTTTTTACTGCCAAATCCCTATCAAACTTTAAATGCCATTAAAAAACGCTACAAAGTGATTAATCAAATGGGGTCAAATGATTTATTTAAAGGCATTATTTTGGTCAGAAAAGACCAAAATATTACCGATATTAATCAGCTAAAAGGCAAATCGATTGCCTACCCTGCACCCACGGCTTTGGCTGCAACCATGATGCCGCAATACTACCTAGTCACTCATGGATTAGATATTCAAAATGACACCAAAACACTCTATGTAGGCTCACAGGAGTCTAGTATTTTAAATGTTTATACCGGACAAACCATTGCTTCAGCCACCTGGCCAGTGCCTTGGTTAGAACTTGAAAAACAGCAGCCAGAGATAGCCAATCAATTAGAAATTTTTGCAGAAACCGATACTTTGCCTAATAATAGTTTTATGTACCACACGGTTACAGTGCCAGCCGAATTGGCTTTAAGGGTACAACACTTATTAGCCAACCTAGACCAAACACCAGAAGGTGAGGCTCTTTTAGAAAGAATGAATCTGCAAAAAATTTACCAAGCCAATAATGAAACCTATGCACCTGTGGCAGATTTTATAGAAAAGTTTAGAAAAACCCTGGGCGATAATTCGCTTTTAGATAAAACCAGCAGAGATTAACCTTTTGACTATTTTTCAGTGGCTTTGGCCCAACTCTATTAAATACAAACTTATATTAAGCATTGCCTTGGTAAACGCTTTGCTGATGAGTGTTTTTATATTTGATATGGTGTCAAAGGAACGCAAGTTCTTATTAAAACAAGCCACTGAACACGCGCTTACCCTATCTAAAACCCTGGCCTACAATAGTTTAGAATGGACCTTATCCAGCAACCTAGCTGGGTTAGAGGGGATTTTACAAACCCAAAAAAATCATCCCAATTTAGCCTATGCCATGATTGTAAATATTCAAGGTAAAATCTTGGCGCATACCGATAAAACAAAAGTAGGGCTTTATTTATCTGACCAAACCAGCATTGATTTTTTAGGGTCTACCCAACCCCAAACCATTGTATTAAATAACGAACAAATTATTGATGTGGCTTCTCAAATCAGTATTAAAAACAATAATCTGGCTTGGGCTAGGGTGGCTATCAACAACCAAGATTTACATCAAAACTTACAAGTAATTACCCGCGAAGGATTTATTTATGCATTTTTGGCCATTTTGATTGGTTCATTGATTGCCTGGTTATTGGGTAACAGTTTAACCTTACGCATTAATCACATTATTCAAGCCACTAAAAAATCCAATCCACAACAAACCAATGCCATTTTCAATAATATTAAAAATGATGAGATTGGGGATTTGATGAACAACTTCAATCAAATGGAATCCAAAATCCAGCAGCAATTTGCGCAAATTGAAGATATTGCCCACAAAGATGCGCTAACAGGCTTATATAACCGTTCTAACTTTGAAAAAGAAATTCATAAAACACAGGCCAATAACGCCAAAAACTACCAAAGCGCTGGACTGGTTTTTATAGATATCAGCCGCTTTAAACATTTAAACGATACCTATGGTCACGATCAAGGGGATTTGTTGTTGGTTGAAATTGCCAAACGCATTCAGCATTTTTTAAAACCAACTGATGTGAGTTTTAGATTTGGGGGTGATGAATTTTTAATTATTTTTAATAATTTAAGTAATCAAAATAACTTTTCGCTGTTATCCAATATGACCGCTAATTTATTATTAAATTTAAACGAACCCTATGTATTGAAAAACTTAATTTACAACAGCTATTTTTCAATTGGGGTGACGGTATTTGATGGTGAAAATTACAGCGCTAATGAGCTTTTAAAACAGGCGGACATCGCTTTATTCAAATCTAAAGAATTGGGTAAAAACCAAATTCAATTTTTTGAAGAAAATATGGAAGTCGAAATTAAATACAAAAGTTTGTTAGATGATGCCTTAAAAAATGCCCTGATTAAAGATGAGTTGCATTGGGTAATCCAACCTCAAGTGCATATGGAAACGGGTAAAACCACCGGTGGTGAGGTTTTATTGCGCTGGTATAAAAAAGGCGAACTGGTCAGTCCTGCGGTATTTATACCCATTGCAGAAGACAACCAAACCATTATTCCGATTTCGAATTGGTTGATTGCCAGTGTGTTTGAGTTTATTCAAAAAAATCACATCAACCATCTGGTGATTTCAATTAACCTCAGTCCAATTCACTTTTTTGAAAAAAACCTGGTGGCGTTTTTGAAAGAGGCCATTAAAAAATATGAAATTGTGCCTTACCAAATTAAATTCGAAATTACCGAAGGTATCTTTTTAAATGATCTAGAAGAAACCACCAAAATCTTAAATCAACTCAAAATGATTGGTTTTAAAATTTCGTTGGATGATTTTGGCACCGGTTTTTCATCACTGAGTTATTTAAAAAACCTACCGATTGACCAGCTTAAAATTGATAAAAGTTTTGTGGATGGTTTACCAGACAATGAAAAACCCGCCGCCATTGCCAAAACCATTATCAATTTAACCCATAACTTGTCGATGAGCGTTATAGCAGAAGGGGTTGAAACCCAAGAACAAAAAACCTTTTTATTGGCGCACGATTGCCAAATGTGCCAAGGATTTTTATTTTCTAAACCCTTAGAGCCACAACAGTTCTTGGAATACGCCCGCAAAATCCATCATATTTGATTGCTTAATCTAGCTGAATTAAAGAGGCTTCAACAGACTTTCTTACCGAAGTCACCTCACAGTCTGGAAAACCCATATAAAGCGCTGCAATCAGCTTGGTTTGCGTTTTATCGAGGTTTAAATACTGATAAACACGATCATCACCAATCACTGGGCCAGTGCTCCATTGCACGCCCAGTTGACATTCAGTTGCCATCAATTGAAAATTTTGAATGGCACAGGCACAAGCCGCATAGTCTTCCATCACATCCACAGGATGCTCAACCAATTTTTGCCCCACCAATATCACTTGGGGAATGCGTTGAAATTTTTGAACAGCTTTGTCATATAAACAAGTCCATTCTGGGTCTTGTTGGCTAACCTTTTTAGAGGCGCGATGTTCGGCATAAATTTGCGCCAGCCAAGCTTGACTGACCTCACCTAATTGCCAAAACAACCAAGGTTGTCGCATTTTGTGGTTGGGTGCCCAAATGGCTGCTTCAAGGCATTGATTAAGGATTTCTTGCGGCACTTTTTCGTTAGTAAATTGATAGGTGGTGCGACGATTTTTAATGACAGCTGCGATAGACATAAGACCTCTAACTTCTTTTTTAATCGCGTATAAGTCTAATGAAAACCTGTGAAGAAATGTGCATAAAATGTGAGTATTTTCGGCAAGCCAATTTTATGCACAAACTACCCACATGCAAAACAAGGGGTTATTTGTGGGGTTATTCTGCTTTTAATAACAAGCTAACTGTTTAATAAATAAACTAAAAAATGACTTATCAACGCAAAAAAGCTTCAGTAATAACAATAAAAACAAAAGAATCTATATAAAATAAATAATACTATAGGGATAACTTTTCTCCTTCAAAAAAAGGCTTGTTTAAAAAATGACGCTCAATGAATTGAAATATATTTGTGCCTTAGCTAAAGAAAAACAATTTAAAAAAGCTGCTGAAGTTTGTTTTATCAGCCAACCCACTTTAAGCGTTGCGATTAAAAAAATTGAAGATGAATTAGAAGTCACCCTGTTTGAAAGAAAAAAAAACGAAGTGTTGGTGACCCCAATCGGTGAAAAAATTGTTTTCTTAGCCAATGAAATTTTAAATACCAGCAAACAAATTAAACTCTTAGCCAGTAATGAAAATAAAAGCCAAACAGAACTCAAAATAGGCGCCATTTATACCGTAGGCCCTTATTTACTGCCAAAACTGATTCCCATATTTCATGAGATTTCTCCCAAAACCCATTTAATAGTTGAAGAGAACTATACCCATGTTTTAGCGCAAAAATTACAACAGGGTGAGATAGATGTCATGTTTATTTCCTTACCCTTTCATGAGCCCAATATCGAAACCTTAGAACTTTATACCGAAGACTTTGTGGCAGCTTTACCCAATCAACATCCCTTAGCCAAACATGACCGAGTGTCTTTAGAAAAAATCACCAATGAAACTTTTTTGCTCTTAGGCTCTGGTCATTGTTTTAGAGATCAGGTAACCGAGGCTTACCCTAATTTAATTCACATGAATTATCACAGCGATAATTGGCAAAAGACTTTAGAAGGCAGCTCACTAGAAACCATTCGTTATATGGTAGCATCAGGTGCTGGCATAACCGTACTTCCCTGTTCATCTGTGCAAAATCAACAAAATGATCTGCTCACTTTTAAACCCTTAACCGACCCAGTCCCTAATCGCACAGTCATTATGGCTTGGCGCAAAACCTTCCCTAGAAAAGAATTAATTGAATCGTTAAAACAATCAATTCAAAAAATAAATTTTCATTGTGCTGTACTTGAACCTTAATTCAGACGACAATTTAACTTTTAGATAAAAAGAACCTAAAATGAAATTTTTACAAATTAATTTAATGATATTTAGCAGTTTGGTCAGTTTGCCAAACTTTGCGGCAGAATCTAAACCCATGAATTCTCAGGATCCTTTCGAAAGCTATAATCGAACGATCTATGATTTTAATGTGGGGTTTAATGATTTAATTGGCGAACCGGTTGCCAAAGCTTATATCAATTATGTGCCAGATCCTGCTAAAACGGGGCTTGATAACTTTTTTTCAAATTTGAAAGAACCCATCAATATGCTCAACAGTTTTTTGCAAGGCAAAGGTGAGGCGGGTTTTACCAGTTTAATGCGTTTTTCAATCAATACGGTTTTTGGATTAGGCGGATTATTAGATATTGCGACCCCAGCCAGATTAGTGCATCAGAAAGAAGATTTGGGTCAAACTTTATATCGTTGGGGTGTTTGGAATGAAGCGTCCTTTGTGATGATTCCATTTATAGGGCCTTATACAACAAGAGAGCTGGTTGGTGGATTGATTGACAGTGGTTACGACCCTACCTACCCCTATGTTATTAAAACTGACCAAACAGGTCGTGCTGCGTTTTTTGTGGGTGATAAATTTATCAGTTACACCAAAGTCGTAAATTTAACGGCAGAAATGAAACAACAACCCGACCCTTATATTTTTATGAGAGAGTCTTATTTGCAATATCGCACCAACCTCATTTACGATGGGAAAGCACCGCAACCCAAACTGGATGATTTTAATTTTGAATAACTTTTCAGTGACTCAAGCATGAATACTAACCAACTGAATATTAGATCTGTGCAATTGGATTTAATACTTAAAAATAATACCGTAAGCAGTTTAGGTAATCTGATGATTGCTTTATTCTTAGCCGGTGTTATTTCTATATTTAACCAACCTATGGCTTTGTATATTTGGGCTGGTTATATGTTTTTGGTGTCTAGTTTTCGCTTTTTCTTAGGTAAGTCGATTCAAAGTAAAATAGCCAATCACGAGTTTTCGCAACACTTTGATCATCAGCTTTATAGTATGGTGGTTTTAACCGCATTGGGTTGGGCCTCTTTGCCCATGTTGATGTTTGGTTATGGCAATGAATTTGTAAATGCCTATATCACCATTACCTTAGCGGGCATGGTTGCCGGTAGCATCACTTCACTCACCCCTATAAAACATTATTTTTATACCTTTGTGGTGATTACCCTTTTGCCCTTAATGCTTGCCTTTTTGCAATATGGAGAATTAGAAAAATCCCTGTTTGCTTTGGTTATTTTTATTTTTGGCGCTTTTGTGGTTAAAAACGGCCGTGTTTTTAATGAACATCTGTTACAAAATTTTGAGTTGAACTTAAAAAACAGCGAATTAATTGAAAATCTCAAAGTTCAAACAGACAAAGCCAATAACGCCAATCGCTTAAAAGGCCAGTTTTTGGCCAATATGTCTCACGAAATCAGAACCCCAATGAATGGCATTTTGGGGTTTATTGATATCTTAAAAGAACTCGAAAAAGACCCTCAAAAACTCAGATATTTAAATATTGTTAAGAATTCCAGTGAAGATTTGATGAACATCATCAATGACATTTTAGATTTCAGCAAAATTGAAAGTAATCAGTTTGTTATTCAAGATGCCAATAACCGAGTGCGTTTTGAAATTGAGCAGTGTATTGCGTTAAACGAAGAAAAAATGAGTCAAAAAGACCAAAAAATAATCACTTGTGGCTTAGAAGATTTACCAGAATATTTAAGGTTTGACCCCTTAAGATTTCATCAAATACTCAATAATATTTTGGCCAATGCGATTAAGTTTTCACCCAACGCGACTCAAATAGAACTCACTGCGCATTACGATAAAATTGAACAACTCCTTAAAATCAGCGTTAAAGATCACGGCATTGGTATCGCTCAAGATAAATTGGATGACATTTTTAGACCCTTTATTCAAGCCGATGGTTCTGTCACCCGTGAATACGGTGGCACAGGATTGGGTTTATCCATCAGTAGCCGACTGGTTGAGTTAATGGGTGGCAAAATTTCAGTGACTTCAGAAGTTGGCAAGGGCAGTGAGTTTACCTTTAGTATTATTGCGCCGATTAACAACGCAATACTGCCTAAAAAAGTCCATCACAGTAAGGCTTTACAACAGTTTAACGGCCATATTTTGGTGGTTGAAGACAATTTGGTTAACCAAAAAGTGGTGTCTGCACTATTGAAAAGATTTGGCTTAACTTATGAAATTGCCAGCGACGGACTTGAAGGGGTAAAATCTTTTGAAAAAGGTCATTTTGATTTAATTTTAATGGATCAAAACATGCCTAATATGTCAGGTACCGAAGCTTGCGTTGAAATTCGTAAAAAAGAACAAGCAGCACATTTAAAACCGATTCCCATCATTGCTTTAACCGCAAATGCCATGGAAGGTGATCGGGAATTTTTTATCAATTCAGGGATGGATGAATACATTACAAAACCCATTAAAATTGAAGTATTACAGGAAGTATTCAGTCAGTTTTTGGCCGCGTCATGAACCAAGGAATTTTTATGAAAGACATTAAACCCTTACTGAATTGGGCAATTCAAAATGGCGAATCTAAGATTGTAGATCGTATTTTGGTTAAATTATTGCCAGAATTTTTAGCGGTTAATCAAAAAATTACACCCGAAATGATCGAAAATTCTGACGAAATAGTCGTCCCCGAAAAACTATATCTATTGGCTAAAGAAACAGCCGAAAACTTAGTTTCACTGCCTTATCCAGAAAAGTAATTGGGAGTCGTTATGTTTGATATTCAACAATATAAATTTGATGAGCAACATAATGCAATTGAAATAGCCGGTGAAGCCATGATTTTTCATTGCCATCACTATATCAATTATTTACAACGCTCAATTTTGGATGCTGATTATATAGACAGTCGTTTATTTTTGGTGGGTTCAGCGGCAGATTCTGTGTATTATCAACTCAGCAATTTATGTCAGGGGTTGGCTGAAGATGATGCTAAAAAAATGGCGCAAGATATTTATAAATCGTTTGGTTATGGGTTAATTGATTTATCGTCCATGACTGAAGCGGGTATTGAATTAACCACTTACAAATCCTTCTTTTCAAAAACATGGGTTCAAAAATTTGGTCTGTCTAAAAATCCGGTTGATTACTATACCAGCGGATTTTTAGCCTCAGCCTATGCCGTAATTTATGACAAACCCCTCGCTGAAGTTCAAGCCATCCAAACCACTTGCATGGCCTGTGGTGATGCATTTAATACCCATGTGATTAAGCCAGGCCTGGTTAATTTTGCCATTTATCCACCCAAACAGCCTACCCAATTTAAAGAAGTACCTAAAGTTTCTTTAGACTGGGAATTTGAAGAGGTGGTGACTTCCGCATTTTTAGGTGCGCATGCGCATTTTGTGGGCAATGAAGAAGGGTTTATTCCGGCTTTTGGGGTTTATTTGATTCGTTGTCAAAGTGATTGGGTTAATCGTTTACAGTTTGAGTTTGTTAAATCTATGAGTGAAGTGGCAGGTGAATATGGTGAAACACTTGCCACCGAATTATTGTTAGAAGCGGGCCATGCTTGTGGGTTTTTTACCTACGGCGGGATAATGAATTCTAATGAATGGAACCAAGCGGTTAAACCCTATTTAAAAACCAAAGAAGATTGGATTAAAGGACTCGCTGCCTTAGTCAATACCATGGGTTGGGGTTATCACACAGCGGTAGAACTGTCGCAAGACCGTGCAGTCTTTAGAAACTATAATGATTTTGAAGATATGAGTTATTTGCGTATGTATGGTCAAAATAATTACCCGGTACATTGGGCAAATAGTGGTGGATTTACCGGCTTAATGCAGCTTATTTACAATACCGATATTGTCGATGGCAAACGCATAGATACCGAAGAAGGTTTTAGACAAATGCGTCGTTCTAAAGCCAAGTACAAAACCAAAATGACCAAAGGCATTTCTTGTGGAGATGACTATTTAGAAGTAGAAGTTTTCTTGTAATCATGAATAATCTGGATGTCAGATGAATATTGAGTTAGGTTTTTACGAACAGTTACATCAAGAATGGCGTAAAGTGAATGAAAAAACGCCCTTGATGGATTTATTCAAACTCACAGAAAAGTTTGTTCTTGAGGTTTTGGGTTTTCAAAAGTGCGTCATTTTTTTACATGATGATGCCACGGGTTTATTTAAAGTGCATAGTCATTCCGGTTATAACGACTCAGAAAAGAAAATACTCCCGATGATTAATTTGCTGTTATCTGGCGAAATCATTGAAACCCTGAGAATCGAAAAAAGTCATTTAGATCACACCGAACAAACGCCAGAAATTTTGGTCGAAAAATTTCTCAAAACCTTATCACTTAAAGAAGCCTCGCTGGAATTGTTTGCCGGTGATATAGAGGTTCCCTATGGTTTGATCGTGGTAGGTAATTCTGAAACAACCGAAAACCAAAATTTTACCAATCATACCGCCTTGCGCCATCTAATTTCTAAGCTGTCTTATGCCGTCAATAACATTATTTTTTACCAGGCCTGGGAGCTTGAAAAGCGCACTTTACAAGAAAATATCACTTTAAAAACCCAAGAACTCAGAATAGAAAAAGAAAACTTTGAAGCCATTTATAATGCTTCAAAAGATGGTATTGCGATTTTAGATGTTCATACCACAGCGTTTTTAGAAGCCAATCCTGCTTACCTAGAAATGACGGGAATGACGCGCCAAGAATTACTCAGAACCAGCTGTTTAGCCTTAACCTTGCCAGAAGATATTGAAAAAAGTGAAATGGTTTTAGAGGCGGTTGTCAGTAAAGGCTACTTTAAAGACTTTACCAAAACCTGTGTAGTCAAAGATCAGCAACATATCATTGTGAATATGTCTTTGGTATTGATGAGTGACCAGCAAAGAGTTTTAGTCACTTCAAAAGATGTGACTCAAAAAATTGCCTTAGAAAAAGCGCTCATGGAAGCCAGCGATGAAGTTATGCAGCGTAACTTAGAGTTAAAAACCTTTGCTGAAAACCAAGAACAGTTGGTGCAGCAAAGAACTCAAGAACTGGAAATTGCGCTCAAAAAATCTCAAGCCGCCACCGAAGCCAAAAGTAATTTTTTAGCCACCATGAGCCATGAAATTCGCACCCCCATGAATGGGGTGATAGGTATGACAAATTTATTGCTGGAAACCCCTTTAAATGAAGAGCAAAACCAATATGCTCGGGTTTTAAAAAGCAGCAGCCATTCTTTATTAACCCTAATTAACGATATTTTGGATTTTTCAAAAATTGAAGCTGGCAAATTAGATTTGGAAAAATTACCGATTCATTTAAATGAAATTTTCAAAGATTTATATGATGTATTTGAACCCCAAGCCAAAAGCAAACATTTGCAATTGGTGATGGAAGTGGATAAAAATTGTCCAGAATGGGTATTAACTGACCCAACTCGAATGCGCCAAATTTTATATAACCTAATATCAAATGCCATTAAATTTACCGAAGCCGGTCAAGTCGGTATTACATTAAAACAATTGCCTGAAACCGATTTTTATCAAGTGTCTGTGCAAGACACTGGCATAGGGATGTCGCCTGAAGTCATTCAAAAATTGTTTAATTCCTTTACGCAAGCCGATGCCTCAACCACGCGCAAATATGGTGGCACAGGGCTAGGGTTGGTTATTTGCCAAAAATTAACCGAATTAATGGAAGGCAAAATCTGGGTTGAAAGTGAAGAAGGCAAGGGATCTATATTCCATTTCACCTTTAAAGCACCTGTGACTCAGTCAAATGTGCAAAAACCTCAAGCCGAAAACTCTCAAAGTGATTTATCTAGGATAGACATGCTTTTGGTTGAAGATAATCCAGTGAATCGATTATTAGCCACCAAATTATTGCAAAAATTGGGTATTAATCCAGACATTGCCATGGATGGTTTAGAGGCCTTAGATGCGGTTAAACATAAAGATTACGATATGATTTTGATGGATATTCAAATGCCCAATATGGATGGACTGACAGCCACCCAACATATTCGCCAAATGGCATTAAGCCAACAACCTATTATTATTGCTTTAACTGCGAATGCGTTTACAGAAGATCAAATTGCTTGTAAAGAAGCGGGTATGGATGAGTTTCTCAGTAAACCGATTGATTTTAAAAAGCTTACTGAGATGTTGGTGAATTTAAATAATAGGTTGTTTAAATAAAGCCGTTAATGGTCAGTGTTGGGTGATTTGGCAATATATCGCAACCAAATATACCCAAATAAACCAGCAAACAAAGAGGCAAACAAAATCCCTGTTTTGGCTTCTAGCAACATTTCAGCGCCGCCTGGCGTATCGTACCAAGCCAATTCGGCAATAAAAATCGACATGGTAAATCCAATACCCCCTAAGAAAGACACGCCAAACAATTGGCTCATTGAGGCATTTTTGGGCAATCTGGCAATGCCTAACTTAATGGCAATAAAGGCAACACCAGCAATCCCAATCACTTTACCTAGCACCAATCCACTCATGACGCCTAAAGTCACAGGTTCCATCATCATTTGTCCCATTTGACTAAAATCTAACGCGATACCCGCGTTGGCTAAGGCAAATAATGGGATAACGATTAAGCTCACCGGTAAATGAAAATCGTGTTCTAGTCGATTTAAAGGTGCTTGCACGGCGTGTACTGCATCTTCCATGTGATGCAAAGTGGCTTTTTGTTCATCATGCAACATATGATTTGGACCAATCGGGTGGCGATTAAAGTCCTCGGTCAAATTACACATATGATTTTGGAAAAACTCAGGATTAAATTTGGGTTTTGCGGGAATCGCCAAAGCGGTCAAAATACCGGCAATGGTGGCATGAACGCCTGATTCGAGCATGAAAATCCACATAATACCGCCTACTAAAAAATAGGGCAGTGGATGGTGTATCCCAAATCGATTAAAGGCTAACAGCACGCCAAAAAAGACAAACGACATTCCTAAAGCAAATAAATTTAAATCCGCGGTATAAAAAATCGCAATTACCGAAACCGCAATTAAGTCATCCACAATCGCTAAAGCGACTAAAAAAGTCACCAAAGCCACGGGCACGCGGCGCCCTAATAACACCAAAGCACTGATGGCAAAGGCAATATCGGTGGCCATGGGAATTCCCCAGCCATTTTCACTGGGTAAGCCTGCGTTGATATAAACATAAATCAAAGCGGGGAAAGCCACACCACCAATGGCAGCTAAAATCGGTAGAATGGCATTTCTAACATCCGACAATTCGCCGACCAAAATTTCGCGTTTGATTTCTAAACCTATCACAAAAAAGAATAACGCCATCAATCCATCATTAATCCAATGATGTAAGCTGTGGTCAATGCTAAAACCGCCAAGACTGATGGTCAGGTGCGTATGAAAGAGATGTTTGTAACTTTCGGCAATTGGGCTGTTGGCTAAGATCAGTGCAACCACTGTCATCATCATCAAGACCAAACCGGTGGTGGTTTGTTGATGGAGAAAGTGCTCAAAAGGGGTGGCGACTTTATTAAAAGCCCTTTCCCAAGGCGCGTAAATCTTATAGTCTTTTATACTTTTAATCATCGACTTTTCCTAATTTAAGAATTAAGTATTTATAATACACAGAATCAATTTTGATAAAAAGGAAAAATCATGACTTCGGTCTTCAGCATTTTAAGCACTATTTTGATGGTATTTTTACCAGGCCTGGCCCTAGCATCAGGTTCTGTGCTACCAGAAAACCTAGATTTAACGACCCATTGGGTCGGTTATACCAGTTTGGCGATTTTTGTGATTGCCTATTTGTTTGTGATGACCGAAGAATTCACCCATTTGCGCAAATCCAAACCGGTCATTTTGGCAGCAGGGATTATTTGGGTGTTGATTGCCATTGCTTACAGCAATATGGGCTTTCCGCACGCCGCTGAAGAAGCGGTGCGCCACAATATTTTAGAATACGCGGAATTATTCCTGTTCTTATTGGTCGCCATGACTTATATCAACGCCATGGAAGAGCGCAATGTATTTGCCGCTTTACGAGGCTGGTTAGTGTCTAAAGGCTTTAGTTATCGCCAACTCTTTTGGATTACCGGATTTTTAGCCTTCTTTATTTCACCAGTTGCCGACAACCTGACCACCGCTTTATTAATGGGCGCGGTCATTTTGGCGGTGGGTATTAATTCGCCTAAATTTGTCACCTTGTCGTTTATTAATGTGGTGGTGGCGGCCAATGCGGGCGGTGCTTTCAGTCCTTTTGGTGACATCACCACCTTGATGGTTTGGCAAAAAGGCGTGTTAAGTTTTACTGAGTTCTTTGATTTGTTTATTCCATCTTTGGTCAACTTTGTGGTGCCAGCGATGATTATGATGTTCTTTATTCCTAAGCAAATCCCAGATCCGATTGATGTGGTTATTTATTTAAGACGCGGTGCCAGACGCATCATTGCGTTGTTTTTATTGACCATTACCACCGCTGTATCAATGCATATGCTGTTCCATTTACCCCCGGTATTAGGCATGATGACTGGCTTGGCCTATTTGCAGTTTTTTGCCTATTACCTCAAGAAAACCGGCGAAATGTCTTATGAAATTGGCAATACGGGAGAAGGCGAAACCCACCCAGAATCCAAGCCCATTACTTTTGATATTTTCAACAAGATTGCCCGTGCCGAGTGGGACACACTATTTTTCTTCTTCGGAATTATCTTAGTGGTCGGTGGTTTAGGCACGATTGGTTATCTAGCCATGGCTTCAGAAGTGATGTATACCCAATGGGGTGCGACCGAAGCCAACATTACCGTGGGTATTATGTCGGCCATAGTAGATAACATTCCGGTGATGTATGCGGTACTCACCATGAACCCAAGTATGTCGGATGGTCATTGGTTATTGGTGACCTTAACCGCAGGCGTTGGGGGTTCTTTATTGTCCATAGGTTCGGCGGCCGGTGTGGCCTTGATGGGACAATCCAGAGGCATGTATACCTTTATGGGACACCTAAAATGGATGCCCGTGGTGGCGTTAGGTTATGCCGCCAGTATTTGGGTGCACTTTATGATTAATGCCGAACTCTTTACCATCATCAAATAAAACACTCTAGCCCGCTTTGCGGGCTTTTTTGACGCTTTACAAAGGATGCCAACATGACCCTAAATTGGTTTGAAATGTCGATGGAACTGCTGGGTGGCTTGGCGATATTTTTATATGGCCTAGACATGATGATTAAGGGCCTCTTGGCTGTGGCCGGTGAAAAGATGAAAGTTTTCATGGGCAAACTCACCACCAATCGCGTCACGGGTGCTATTTCTGGGGCAGTGGTCACCGGGGTTATTCAATCGTCATCGGCCACCACTGTTTTGGTAGTGGGGTTTGTGTCGGCTGGGTTTATTACCGTGACACAAGCGGCCAGTATTATCATGGGTGCCAATTTAGGGACCACCATGACAGCGCAGATAGTGGCGTTTAAAGTGACCAATTTGGCATTATTGATGGTGGCTTTTGGGTTTTTGTTACAGTTTTTAGAACGCTCCAGTCAGCAAAAAAGTATTGGTCAACTCATCATGGGGTTAGGGTTGGTGTTTTTTGGGATGAATGTCATGGGCAGCGGTATGGCACCGCTCAAAAGTTTTGAACCCTTTTTAGAATTAATGCGTGAATTACAAAATCCATTTTACGGTATTTTGGTGGGGTTTTTATTTACCGCTTTGGTGCAATCTTCATCAGCCACCATTGGGATTGTGATTGTCATGGCCTCGAGTGGATTGATTACACTGCCAGCCGGTATTGCCATTGCCATGGGTGCCGATATAGGCACTTGCACCACCGCTTTACTAGCCGCCTTGGGTAAAACGCGTGATGCCCTAAGAACCGCTTTAGTTCATGTCACCTTTAATGTGATGGGTGTTTTGATTTGGTTGCCATTTTTGGGGAGTTTGGCGGCTTTAGCTATCGCCATTTCACCTGGCGATATGCAAGGGATTAACAGTATTTCACAAGATGTGCCGCGTGAAATTGCCAATGCCAATACCTTGTTTAAGCTCTCGGCTTTGGTGTTGTTTTTACCTATGATTCCGCTGTTTGTGTGGTTTGTGAATAAACTGGTGCCGGTGATTCCTGAAGAAAGTCACTCCAAAGAAATCAAACCGCTGTTTTTGGACGAAAGTTTGGCAGGCACAGCCAGCTTGGCATTTGGTAACCTAAAAATGGAATTGGCGAATTTTCAGACAGAATTTGCCAAATTTTTTGCCCATGTGATTCGCTATTCCGAAAACACCCAACTCAGTCAATTGGCATTTGAAGACAGCAGTTTGATTCGTTTAAAACGCTATCAACAAGCCATTTTGGAGTATATCGGTAAAATCAGTCGCTCCGACTTGGATGATGATCAACAGGCTTATTATGTCAAAATGATTACCTTGGTAAACACCCTATCGATTATTTTAGAAACCATTGAATATAATCTGCTCAAAACCAAACACGAAGCGCTTTCACGAAAACTCAAACCCAGTAAAACCATGGAAGAGTTGATGGATACTTTAGCCAAAGAAGTTGCCAAAGCCATAGATAATGCCTTGTTGTCCTTGCAAGACGACCAACACGACAAAGCCGTGCTAGTGGTCACTGCCAAACCCACCATTAACCATTTAATGGAAGAGGCCTTGACGCATCAAGCTAAAAACTTTCAAGCGAACGAGCAGCGAATGCAAATTTTTAGATTTGAAATGCAAATCGTTGAAGGGCTCAAAACCCTATTTTTTGAAGCCAAACGCATCGCCAAACTCAATATTCAGGAAAACGCATGAAACTGATTTTTACAACGCTCATCTTGCTGACCCTCAGTGGGTGTGGCAACCAAGTCTTTATTAAAAAAGACAAACAAACCGACCAAGCTTTCCGCAGCGATAGCCTGTATTGCAAAGGCGAAGCCACCGGCGCTTGGCAAAATCAAAACGGCACCAGTGCTGTGCAAATCAAATCTCAAACCATGGTGCCCATGACCTATGAAGACTGCATGCGTCAAATGGGTTATCAGCAGCAATAAAACCCTTAAAACCCCCCGATTTTTGTGCCAAATTCAACCAGGCCTGGTCATTTTAATGGCGGTTTTGGCGCTTAATCGAACGTTGGATGAATCAAATATTCAGGATGGGTCATTTCTTCATTGGCATGGTCGCTGCTGTGAATTTCGTATTCTGTAAAGTGGCCATCTGGCAGTTCTAACATTTCTTTGGCAACTTTTTCTAGGTAGCTATGGTCGTTGTGTTTGGTTTTAAAAATTAAGCCGTGTTTGCCACTGACTTTTAAAACAAAATGTTCGCTATTTAACGCATTTTCTTGCATGATATTCTCCGTAGTCTCAATTTTATGTAACGTTGTTTTCAAGGAGTGAAAATGAAATTTTTAACCTCAAAAAATAGTTTGGCTGGTCTATTAGGATTGGCGCTGATGTTTTCGCAAAATGCCTTTGCAGAAGCGGTGCAAATTAAAGCCAATGGTTTAACGGTCAATGGCGATTTGCAATTGGCAGACGGCAAAACCCTGCAGGATGGCGTTGTTCTGTTTACCCATGGTACTTGGATGAACCAAGATTATAGTACCGCAAAAATGCTCAAGAAAAACTTAACGGAAGCTGGGCAAAGTGTGTTGGCCATCAGCTTAAGTTTGGGCATGGACAATCGTAAAGAGATTGCCATGACATCTTGCGACAGACCTCATACCCATAAGCATACGGATGCCCTAACGGAAATTGACGCCTGGGTAAAATGGTTAGAAAAGCAGGGTGTTAAAGATATTACCCTAGTGGGTCATTCGCGTGGCGGTAACCAAACGGCTTGGTATGCCTCTTTGCATAATGACGATAAAGCGATTAAACAGGTCGTCTTGTTTGCGCCACAACTTTGGTCTTGGGAAGACGAAGTGGCTGAGTATCAAACCAAATATCAGCAAGACTTGAATGCATTGGTTAAAAAAGCCAATGACTTGGTGAAAGCTGGTAAAGGCGATACGCTAATGCCCAAAACCAATTTTGTGTATTGCAAAGAAAGCCCAGTCAGTGCTGCCAGTTTTGCAGACTATTACCAAAATAATCCCATGATGGACACCTTGCATGTGCTGCCCAATATTCAAAAACCTGTGTTAGTGTTTGCCGGAACAGACGATAAAGTGGTGGTGGATTTACCGAAAAAAATCGAACCAATTTTAGAAGCCCATAACAACATAGAAGTGTTTGAAGTAGATGGTGCAGACCATTTCTTCTTAGATTTTGCCGGTGAAGATGCGGTTAATCATATGAATGAGTTTATGGCCAAATAGTCTAAAATTTTTAACCAAAAAAATCCCCAATAGTCATTGGGGATTTTAAGCCTTATAAAACGTCTATAAAACAGTCCAATCTTAAAGACCCTATCTTTGCATTTCTTAAAAATCCCCTCAGGATCGGATCATTTCAAACTAACCATTTATTATTGGTTGAGTCGGTTGTGGCAAGTTGCTACAATTGAATCAAATTACTACAAAAAGGATTATGGTATGGCGACCGCAAGCATTAGACTGGATGAGTCTCTCGTTGAAAAAGCTGGAATTATGGCAAAAGCCTTCAATAGAAGCGTTCCTAAACAGATTGAACATTGGGCAAAAATTGGTGAGATGATGGAAGACAATCCTGATTTGCCATATGAATTTGTAAGACAGGTCATTATCTCTCAAGCCGAAAAGGATGCTGGAAAATTGGAGCCCTATGAGTTCGGTTAAACAAGTTCTTCAATCCCCTAACTTTCAAAAAGCGGCCAAAAAACTTTACCCAAATCAAAAGAAAGATTTGGACAAAGCGGTTAAATTATTAATGGATAAGCCCGAACTTGGAGAAAAGAAAAAAGGTGATTTGGCTTATTTAAGAGTTTACAAATTCAAGATGGTTAAACAAGAAGTTCTCTTGGGCTATTCATACCAAGAAGACCAATTGATTTTGGAGTTATTAGCACTGGGAAGTCATGAAAACTTTTATCGTGATGTAAAAAACAGCCTATAGAAAAAAATAGAGGTTCTTTTAAATAGGCTGTATTCTTAGTGGCCTTAGAAGGTTAGCTTATAAAAACCACCTAACGCCCGAGTTATTTTTTGGATAACTTGGGTGTTTGATTTAAACGCATTGAAGAATGGCCCGCAATTTTGAAAATTTGGGTATCTTCTCTGAGCTGCATGGCTTGGTCTTTTAAGCTTTCGGCTGCCGCAGAAGTTTGTTCTACTAAGGCAGCATTTTGCTGTGTAACCTGGTCAATTAATCCTAACGCCTGATTAACCTCACCTACTCCACGAGCCTGTTCTGACGAGGTAGAAGCAATATTACCAATCATATCAGTGACTTCACTGATGGTTTTATTCATTTCTCCCAAAACCCTTTCAGATTCACTGGCCAATGCAGTGCCGCGGTTAATCAGTTCAATGCTGTCGCCAATGAGTTTACTGATGTCTTTGGCGGCATCGGCAGATTTTCCTGCCAAGTTGCGCACTTCGCCTGCCACCACGGCAAATCCACGACCATGTTCACCCGCTCTTGCGGCTTCAACCGCAGCATTTAATGCCAGTAGATTGGTTTGGAAAGCAATGCCATCTATCAGGCTGACAATTTCACCAATTTTATGGCTTGAACCTTGAATGGCATTCATGGCTTCGATGGTTTCATGCATGACTTTACCAGCCGTTTTAGAATTCTCATCCAGTTGATGTTCTAGGTGATCGACATTGATGACATTTTCGGCATTATGTTTAATGGCTGAGTTGATTTCAGACATGGTGGCGGAGGTTTCTTCCATAGAAGCGGCTTGTTGTTGTACTGAATCGCTCAAACTTTGTGAACCCAAAGAAACCTCGTCTGCCGCACTGGAGACATTTTGCGAAGCGATAATGACTTTTTCGATAATTTGGCTCAGTTGGTTGGCATTGTTATTAATCGCATTTTTTAGGGTGAGTAGATCGCCTTCACAATCGACGGCAACGCGCTGCACCAAATCGCCTTGGCTTTGGCTATCCATGACCTGAGTGATGTTTTGAATAATTTCATTAAGGTTGGTTAAACTTTTGTTAATGGCATTTTTTAACACATTTAATGAGCCTTGCGCATCGCTGGTGACGCGTTTGTGGAAAACCCCTTGCGAAACTTCCAGCATGATTTGATTGGTTTGTTGGATGATGAGGTCAAGTTTTTGCATGGCATGACTGGTGTCTTGCAAAATATCGGCAAACACGCCTTTGGCCTCAACATTTAGGTTAATGTTAAATTCGCCTTGATTTAAGTGATTAACCGCTTTGCCTATTTCGGTAATCATTTGGCTGACATTTTCGGCACTTTCATTAACGCCATTTTGCAGCTTGAGCAAATCACCCACATACCGACCATTGATGCGTTGGTTTAAATCGCCATTGGCGAGCGCGTGAATGGCTTTGTTGGCCTCTTTAACAGCAGTGCTCACTTTGTCTAGGTGATGGTTTATCGCTTGAGCAGTTTGGCCAACTTCATCTTGGGTTTGGATGTTGGAGCGAATATTAAAATCGCCCGTTTCTTCAATGTCACTCATGGTTTTTTTCAAACTTTCGAGCGGTTTAATCACCAGTTTAATCACCGCAAATAATAGAATCATCGCTAAAATTAAAATGGCTAAAATCACGCTCAACAGCGTCATCCAAGCTTGGTTTTTGGCTTCTGTGAGCGGATTGGTGAAGACGCTTTTATCTTGAATGAAAATTTGGCGAGCAAAAATACGGTTTTCTTGATCGTAAGCAGGTAAATCGACCACAACGGAATCACCACTGAGATAAACAGCGCTTTGTTTGCCATTAATCGGTTGATAAACCTGTTTGGTCAACTCGATGACCTCAGGAGAAAACCATTTGTTATTGGCCAAAACATAACGATCGGTCATGGGGTTAAGTTTTTCGATGGCTTTTAAACTACCGGTGGTTTTTTGAACATATTCTTTATCAATGAGCATAATCCAAGCCCCTTGATATTCATTGGTAAAGTCACGCGAAATCGACCCTACGCCTTGCACCATGGTGGTTAACCCAAGCAATTCTTTGTTATTTAACACCGGTGTCACAGAAGTAATCACCACGCCGCGCTCTCCAAACGATAAAGAACCTTGCGCTTTTTTGCTTTGTAAAACGGCTTTGATTAACGCATCACCACTTTGGTCATTACCGGGTGAGTTCAAATTCCACGAACGCAAAACCGATTTGCCTTGCGCATCTAACACTTCACTGAAGATACCGCGAAAATTGGTTTTTTCAGCATAGTCATCTTTGAGAGTTTTAAATAAGGTTTTTAACGCGGCTTGATTGCCTGTTGTTAAGGCTTCAAGGGCTGCAGGTTGCAAAGAAACCATGGTGGCGCCGACTATCCCAGCCTGAATTTTTAAATCCATTTTACTGTCGATAAACTGCTGCATTTGCAAGGTGAGATTATCTTTAACATGCTGTTCAACGGGTTTAATTTGGTTGATGTATAAAAAAGTGCCTAAACCTAAAGATACGGTTAGGGCGACGCCCAAAGAAACTTTTAAGACAATGGTTTTTAATGAATGCTTTTGCATAGGGTTCTTCCAATGTTCTTTCAATTAACAAATGACTGAGAAGAGAAAAATAATGAATAATTCGAACTACATTATAAGTAAAAATCAGCAGTATGCAAAATAGAAAAGCGTTATCACAGGTCATTAAAAAGTCATTTAAACTTTGTGTCATTCTGGCAAGTGTATTATTTTGCAACAGGCTTGATTTTTTAGGTATTTCACATAAATTTTTTATTTCAATTAGCGTCATTTGATGATGTAATGACTACATAAATTCGCTTACAGAATCAATTAATGAGTCATATAAAAGGAGGGGATATGCAAACTCAAAACCTTTCAATTAAAGCAAAAGTTCTTTTTATCTCCAGCATTGTCGGTGTTTTGGTCGCTTTTATTGCGGGTATGACCATGTATATCTCCATTGTTAAGCCTGTGCCGCAACAAATTGAACAAACCCTTCTTAAAGAAATGACCAATTACATTCAAGCGCAAGTTGATTTAAAAGTGCAGGGTGGAATTTTGGCAGGGACTGCCATCACTTTACAAAAAGGCATTATTGATGCCATGGCGGTTGAAGAAAGAGAAGCCTTGCTGCCTTTTTTTGAAAACATTAAAGAAAACTACGCCAAAAAAACCAATTACAAAAACATTCGCTCACAACTTATCACGGCAGATGGCCGTTCTTTAATTCGTTCTTGGGATTTAGACAACTACGGTCAAAATGTGGCCAACAATCCTCTCATTCAAGAAGTGATGAAAGATAAACAAGCCGTGGGATCTTTAGGCATAGGGGCTTTAGGGGTTGCCGTGGTGGGGATTTCGCCCATTTTTGAAAACGAAGATTTTGTGGGCATGGTGACCATTATTCAAGGCTTGGCATCGGTGGCCAAAACCTTTAAAAAAGACAAGGATGGCGATTGGTTACTCTTGGTAGATAAACGCTATATCCAAGAAAAATACGGCAAAATGCCGGTGGTTGAAAACAATGAGCCGGTGGGAGATAACTATTTAATTGCCAGTAATAAATGGTTTAACCCAGAGGCTTTGAAAGAAGCCCAAACCTTTTATCGCCCAGTTGAAGCCGATCAGAATGCCATTTATTTAATGAATGGTCATTTGTATGTCGATATTCCCGCTTTTGATGAAGAAAACAAAGTGTTTGGTCGCCACCTATTTATCATGCCAGAAACCGTCTATACCACACCCATTAACGAAGCCATTTTTGATGCTTGGGTGTCTTTAGGCGGTGTGGTGTTTGGGATTTTATTGCTCACTTTTACTTTAGTGATTGCCATTATCAAAATGGTGGCAACGCCCTTAACCAAAATGCAGCAAGCCACCACCCATATTTTAGAAACCGGCGATTTTTCGATCAGAGCGCCGGTCAACAGTGGTGATGAAGTGGGTAAAACCGCTATGGCAATTAACAGTCTGTTAACTCAAGTGAGCCAAGCGCTTGCCGAAGCCAATCAAACCGTGGGGGCGATTGCAAAAGGGGATTTATCTAAACGCATTTCGGGTGATTATCACGGTGATTTAAATACTTTGAAAATGAGCGTGAATCACAGTGTGGATAATATAGCACTGGTTATCAAAGAGTTGGCGCGGGTCATGAAAGCCATGCGAGAAGGACAATTTGATATTGCCATTCAAAACAATACCTCGGGTGAATACCACAAAATGATGGCTGATGCGCAACAAGCCATGACAGAAACCAACGGCATTATTCGCAATATCAACGAAGTAATGGGTTATATGCGCCAAGGCAAGTTTAAACATCGCGTAGAGGTGTTTGCGCCTGGTGAATTGGATGTTTTGAAACAAAGTATCAATCAATCCATGGCATCCATTGATGAAGCCTTAGCAGACATTACCCGTGTGGTGGTCGCCCAAAGTGAAGGCGATTTAACTCAGGTGATCAGCGCAGAATATCACGGTGATTTACGCCTACTCAAAGAAGCGGTGAATCAATCGGTGAGCAAACTGTCTGAAATTGTGCACCAAGCGGTAACGGCAGCGGGTATCGTCAATTCAGAAGCCGAAGAAGTTTCTAAAGGTGCGTTGGATTTAAGCAGCCGCGTACAAAGACAAGCAGCGGCTTTGGAAGAAACCTCGGCCACCATGGATGAGATGAATTCTGCAGTGCAAAACAATACCGAAAATGCTCAGCAAGTGTCGCAAGTGGTGCAAAAAGTGCAGGGTGAATCGGTTCAGGCAACCCAGGTCATGCAAAAAACCATTGTCGCCATGAACGCCATACAACAATCCAGTCACAAAATTTCAGAAATCGTTACCCTAATTGACAGCATTGCGTTCCAAACCAATCTGTTAGCGCTGAATGCGGCGGTAGAAGCCGCCAGAGCAGGTGATCATGGGCGCGGATTTGCCGTGGTGGCGGGCGAGGTGCGTAATCTGGCGCAAAAGTCAGCAGATGCGGCGAAAGACATTAAATCTTTAATTAATGAAAGCGTGGCACGCATAGATGAAGGCACGCATTTAGCCACAGAATCGGGTGAGGTGATTAATGGCATTACGCAATTAATTGATGAAGTCACGCTGATGATTAAGCAGATTGCCAAAGCCTCTGCCGAACAGGCGGAAGGGGTGGATCAAGTGCATAAAGCGGTCAATGAAATTGACGCTACCACGCAACAAAATGCCGCTTTGGTTGAAGAAACCTCGGCGGCAGCAGAAAGCATGAGTGACCAAGCCACTGAGTTAAGTCGTAATATGGCTTTCTTTAAAACCAATCACAGCCAAACGCGCCAAGTGACTGCTCGCCCCAGCTTGGCAGCACCCAAAAGCCCTGCAAAACCGCAATTAGCGGTTAAGTCGGGCACTAAACCCGCAACAAAACCTTTGTCCATAGAAAATAAATCAAAAGCGCAAGACCCAGAAACTTGGGAAGATTTTTAAGCGTTTAGACTATATTTGGATTTTAATCGCGAATACTTTAAGGCTCTTTTTTAGAGCCTTTTTTATTCGCCCTGAATCGTCACCACTAAAGTGCGCTCAAAACTGCCGGTGCGATGTTCATACAAAAATAACCCCTGCCATATCCCCAAATTTAAGCGACCATTTGTAATCGGTATGCTGTGGCTGGTATCCGTCATAATCGTTCTTAAATGCCCTGACATATCATCATCGCCTTCATAATCGTGTCGATATTTGGGGTCGGCATCTAAGATGTGATGTTGCATCCAGGTTTCTATGTCGGAGCACACCGTGGGGTCTGCATTCTCAGTGATAATTAATGAGGCCGATGTGTGTTGAATAAACACATGGCAAAGCCCAGTTTGAATGCCGGCATTTTTAACCAAATCATCGATGATTGAGGTGATATTTTGGGTGCCGCGTTGATGGGTGGTGATGCTCAGTGTTTTTTGAACAATCGCCATTATTCAAACCACTCGCAAATATCATCGATTGGTTGGCGTGTTTTGGGGTTTTGTGGATTCACGCGATAACCAAAGGCGACCATATAAGCAATTTGAAATTCTGTGGTGTCCACCCCAAAGTCTGAGGCTAATAAATCCATGACTTCTTGGGTTTTAAAGCCTTCAATCGGACAAGAATCTATCTGCATTTGCGCCGCGACCGTCATCATATTTGCCAAGGCGATATAGGTTTGTTTGCTAGACCAGTCAAATAGGGCACGTTCAGACGACAGTAAATCAAAATCACTTTCTTGAAAGGCTTGGTAAAACCCTTTGCGTTTTGCAATCATTTCAGCGGGTAAATGGTGAATGTCTTGCATCATGTGTTGAATATAAGCGCTGTCATAACGCATGCCTTTGGCGGTTCTGGCCAAAGCGATCACAAAATGGCTGGCGGTGGGCAGGGTATTTTGCGCCCCCCAAGTATGCGGTTTTAACTTGTCACGCAAGGCCATATTTTGCACCACCAAAAAACGCCAGGGTTCGTAGCCAAACGAGCTGGGACTTAGGCGCGCGGCTTCTAAAATGGTTGCAAATTGGTCTGCCGGAATTTTTTGGTTGGCATCCATTACCTTGCAGGCATGACGAAAATGAAAGGGTTCAAGCAGGGTTGAAGGGTTCATGAGCATTCCTTTATTGAAAATTTCCGAGTAAACTTATCCGATATTTTAGCGTGTTAACCATCAAATTTTAGCAAACTGCATCATTAAAGAGGGACAGAATGAATCCATTATTTAACAGTCAATATCACCCAACCGAATTACCGGTTTTTTCTGAGTTTCATGTGGAACATATTGTGCCTGCGGTTGAAACCCTCTTGGCAGATAACCTAGCCAAAATTGCAGCGCTGGTTGCTGAAACGCAGCAACCCACCTGGCAAAACTTTATGGAACCTTTAGAAGCCTGCGATGCCGCCATTGAGCGCGTTTGGGGGCCGGTGGGGCATTTGGATGCTGTTAAAAATGATGATGCTTGGCACGAAGCCTATAACGCCTGTTTAGAAAAACTCACGGACTATTCTACGCGCCTAGGGCAAGACGCCGAATTGTTTGCCAAATACAAAGCGCTCGCGTCCAGCGATGAATACGCCAGCTATAGTTTGGCGCAAAAGAAAGTCATCGAAAACGGCTTGCGTGGGTTTAGATTGTCGGGGATAGATTTGGCGCCAGAACAACAAGTGCGCTTTAAAGATATCTCGCAACAGCTCTCACAATTGAGCAGTCAATTCAGCAATCAAGTGCTTAAATCTACCCAGGCCTGGTCAAAATTGATTGAAAACGAAGCCGATTTAGACGGTTTACCCGATTCTGCCAAAGGACTTTTGGCGCAATTAGCCGAACAAAAAAATCAAACAGGCTGGCGCATTACCCTAGATTTTCCGTCCTATCATGCGGTGATGCTCAATGCTCACAACCGAGAATTGCGTGCCGAAGTTTACAAAGCCTTTGCCACTCGAGCGTCTGACCAAGCCGCCGATACTACCTTTGATAACTCTGAACTGATTAACAAAATTCTTAAACTGCGTTTTGAAAAGGCGCAATTGTTAGGCTTTAACAACTATGCCGAATTGTCACTGGCCACCAAAATGGCCGACAGCACCGAGCAGGTGATTGGCTTTTTAGAAGACCTGGCGGTTAAATCCAAACCGCAAGCCCAAGCCGAACTCCAAAGCCTAAAAGACTTTGCCAAAACCTTAGGCATAGAAGACCTGCAACCTTGGGATGTCACCTATGTGTCTGAAAAACTCAAAGACCAAACCTTGTCACTGTCGCAAGAAACTTTAAAACCTTATTTTCCGCTGAGCAAAGTGTTAGAGGGTTTGTTTACCATTACCCAACAAGTGTTTGGTGTACAAATTAAACAGAAACAAGGGGTGGATGTGTGGCATCCCGAGGTTAAGTTTTTTGAACTGTATGAGCAGGGTGCAGAGCATCCTTTTGCAGCCTTCTATTTAGATTTATACGCCCGCGAAAACAAACGCGGCGGCGCTTGGATGGACTCTGCCATTACGCGTTGGCATCATCCGCAAGGTGTTTTACAAAAGCCTGTTGCCTATTTGGTGTGTAACTTTACGCCACCAGTAGGCGATAAACCGGCTTGTTTAACCCATGACGAAGTCACCACTCTATTCCACGAGTTTGGGCACGGTATTCACCACATGATGACCAAAATGCAACACCTAGATGTTTCTGGAATAGCCGGTGTGCCTTGGGATGCCGTGGAATTGCCCTCGCAATTTATGGAAAATTTTTGCTGGGAACAAGAAGGCTTAGATTTAATGACCGCGCACATAGAAACCGGCGCCACCTTGCCCGCTGAGTTGTTGGTCTCTTTAAAGAAAAGTCGCGGCTTTTTATCGGCCATGGCCATGCTGCGCCAATTAGAGTTTAGCTTGTTCGACTTTAAATTACACACGGTTTACAACCCAGAAAATCCGCTAGATGTCTTGGCGTTTGCCAAAGCCGTGCGTCAGCAGGTTGCGGTGGTCATGTTGCCCGAGTGGCATCGCTTTCCGCACAGTTTTAGCCATATCTTTGCGGGCGGCTATGCGGCAGGTTATTTTAGTTACAAATGGGCAGAAGTCTTATCAGCCGATGCCTTTAGCCTGTTTGAAGAAACCGGAATTTTAAACGCTGATACAGGTGCAAAATTCAAAAACACCATTTTGGCCTCAGGCGGCTCAGTGCACCCCATGGAATTATTCAAAGCTTTTAGAGGCAGAGAACCGCAAATCGATGCCTTGCTTCGACACTCAGGTATTGCCGCTTAAGCCGATAAAATAAAACGGTCAACTAGCCTGACCAATCAAAATTATTACAGCCCCATAATTATATTGAATGAGTCAATTAAAAGGGGCTTGTTATAATCACAGCAATTTTTTTGGATTATGACGCTTAAAAAATAATCCAAAAATGCCCAAATTTAACCAGGCCTGGTCATTTTTGACCTGTTTTTTGGCCTTTTACCTGTTTGTCTTGAGGTTGACTTAAGGCAAATCATCAAAGAGGATGCTCTATGAAAACCCCTTTTAAACTGTCAGCTCTGTGTTTATCCTTGTTCGCCAGCCAAGCCTATGCCTCAGGTTTTGCACTGATAGAACAAAGCGCCAGCGGCCAAGGCCTATCCTACGCCGGTGCCGCCGCCTCAACCGAAGACGCCAGCGTCATGTGGTTTAACCCAGCGGGGATGACAGCGATTAAAGGGCATGAAATCATCGTGGGCACTCATGTGATTTTGCCATCTGCAAAGTTTAATAATGAGGGTTCATACGTTAAAAATTCTGATGGAAGCACTTCACCTTTAAGGGGCGCAGATGATGACGGCGCGCAAATGGGTATCGTGCCCAACTTTTATTGGAAAGGACAAATGGGCAACTATGACCTAGGGTTTGGGTTTAATGTGCCTTATGGTTCAACCGTTGACTATGACCAATATTGGGTAGGGCGCTATAACGCGGTTTATACCGAAACCAAAACCTACAACTTTAACCCAAGCATTGCACGCAAAGTAAATGACAATCTATCGGTTGGTTTTGGATTGAATGCCCAATATATCAATGTAAACCTCACTCAAAAAATCGATTTTGGTTTGACCAGCACACCACAAGAAAATGATGGCTATGCCGACCTAGAGGCTTCAGGTTGGGCTTATGGGTATAACTTGGGCTTGATGGTTGACTTTGAAAAAGCGGGGCGCTTGGGATTAGCATTTCGTTCGCAAATCAGCCACAACGCTACAGGCAAGGCAGACTTTACCACGCCTGCCAATGTAAGCAGTGCGTCTTACATTGATACCAATGTGTCGGCCAGCGTGTCTTTACCCGCAACTGCTTCTATAAGTTATGCCTATCCTTTCTCTCAAAAAACCGAGATTTTGGCAGACGCCACTTGGACAGGGTGGAGCACTTTCCAAGAATTGCGCATCGAGTTTGACAATCCAGCCAAAGATGACTCAGTTCAACCAGAAGAATGGACAGATTCGATGCGTTACTCTTTAGGGATGACCCATCAGCTAAACGATACCTTAAAATTAAGAACGGGTGTGGCATTCGATCAAACCCCTATTAAAAATGCACAACTCAGAACGCCCAGAATTTCAGACAGTGACCGTACTTGGGTTTCGGTGGGAGCGGGTTATCAATTGTCTAAAACCTTAAATTTAGATGTGGGTTATACCCATATTTTTGGCGGCAATCCTAAAATTGAAGCCACTGATGCCGACACAGGCAGCCATGTGTTGCAAGGTAATTTTGATATCAACATTGATATCGTTTCAGCACAATTGGTTTGGAAATATTAAGGATTAGGGGAACAGACATGAGCATTCAAAACATTTTTAACAAAAAAATCCTATTAGTTGCCTTATTCTCATCTGCGACTATTTTGGGCGGTTGCGGAACTGAAAAACAAGATATTACCCTAGATTCTGCGCCAGCAACCACTGAACAACTTGCCGAAACCAAAGGTTCACCTATTTTTGATCCTTTAACTTCAAATATTCCCTATCCAAATGATCTGCTATTTGCAGGTTCTACCGATGGCACTTTAAATTTTACAGTTAAAGATGCGAACGATATTAGCGATCCTAAAAATGCATTGAATGAGCTGGATGGGTTTTCGACCTCTGCTCCGATTTCAATAGGATTATCCAAAGCAATGGACTCAACCACCGTTGCAGCAGCGGTTAAGGTTTTTAAGGTAACAACAGATGCATCCACTAAGGCGGTAACCAGTATCACAGCAACCTTAACTTATGGCGTAGATTATTTTGCAACCTTATCTTCAGATGGCAAAACACTGGTCATTTTGCCTTTAAAACCCTTAGCCGCTAAAAGTAGCTATATGGTTGCGATTACCAATGCTTTAAAAGATACCGATGGAAATGCTGCAATTAGTGGCGCAACCTATGCCTATTTGAAATTAACAACACCTTTAATTGATGCTAATAACTTAAGCGTTGTCCCAGGTCTTCCTAATTCGTCGGCGGTTAGTTTAGAGCCTGTTCGTCAGTTTACTCAGGCGCAATTAGGTTACGCTGTTGCGATGGGTGGTTTGAGTCGTGATGAAATTATCATGACCTCATCTTTTTCCACACAATCCATTGATGATGTGCTTGATAAAGCAATTACAGGTGTCACTAACAGCAGTTTGCAATTAGCAGATACTAATTTGACAACGACTGCATTCGGAACAGGCGGTTCTACGAAGATTTACGCGGGTGCATTAACCGTTCCATATTTTTTAGAAGCACCAACGACAACAAACCCTACGGCGCCATTAATTGACAAATGGAAAGGCCAAGCGGGTGGTATTTTGACTCAGTATTCTGTTGCTTTAGGTGATTCACCTAAGAAGAACGCTGATGTAACGATTCCAGTTCTAGCCTCCGTCCCCACCGGCACTATGCCGACATCTGGGTGGCCTGTGGTGATTTTTCAACATGGTATTACTCAAAATAGAGGGAACTTAATTGCCGTTGCTGACGCTTTGGCGGCGGCTGGATTTGTTGGAATTGCAATTGATATGCCTTTACACGGTATTACTTCAACCAGTGCTTTAGCAGCATTAAGAAATACCAATACGCCAGAAAGAACTTTTGATTTAGATTTTGTTACCCAAGACAGTAATGGCAGTATTACGGCGGCTCAGCCAGATGGTGTGGCAGATTCCTCGGGTCGCCACTTTATTCAGCTCAGCAGTTTATTGACAACACGCGATAATTTACGCCAGGCAGTTTCTGATTTGGTTCAATTAAAAGCAGCTTTAGGCGCAGCGACAGGGCTGTCATTGGATGCTAACAATGTACATTTTGTTGGGCATTCTTTAGGCGGTATGGTTGGGGGTGTTTTTGCCAATAAATCACCAGACTTAAAATCAGCTACTTTTGTCGCTTCTGGTTTGCAAGCATCTTATATTCTGGCTAACTCAGCTTCTTTTGGACCTGAAATTGACGCTGGATTAGCGGCTAAAGGCATCGTTAAAGGTTCTGCCGATTACAACAGTTTTTTATTAGCGGCACAAACTGTTTCAGATTCTGGGGACCCTGTAAATTATGTGAGTGGAATAACCGTACCTACCTTACTCATGGAGGTTGTGGGTGACGGCAATACTGGAACGGATGATCAAGTGATTCCAAACGCTGTTTCAACCGCGCCCTTAGCGGGAACTGAACCTTGGGCTAGCCTTCAAGGTTTAAATGCGGTTAAAGACACTGGTGCTGTTGGTGGATCTAAAGGCGTTATTCGTTTTACGGCAGGCACACATGGTTCATTATTAGATACAACATCGAGTGCAGTAACAACTCAAACCATGCAACAAGCGATGGCCAGTTTTGCAGCATCTGCAGGGACGGCAATTTCGATTACCAGTAACAGTACTGTTAAGCAATAATCTGGCAGACGAACTTGCAAGGTTCGCTATTTCTCTCCAACCGCTTTCTGCCGTTGTTTTGGGTGCAGTTTTTGGGGGCTTTTAATGATAATTTATTTAAAAGCGCCCTAGTCATGTTGATTGTTTTTCGCATAGCGGACGACCCTCAACAGGCTGGACTGCTTACCACGGCGGCGGCAGGCATCTTTATTTTGCCTTTTTTTGTGTTCTCAGCTTTTGCTGGCAATTTGGCGGATAGTTTTGAGAAAACCGCTTTAATTCGTCAGATTAAACTCGCTGAGATAGTCATTATGTTGTTTGGCGGTTGGGCGCTTTTGTCTGAGAATTTGTGGGCGCTGTTTGTGTTGCTGTTTTTAATGGGCGCACAGTCGGCGTTTTTTGGTCCGCTTAAATATGCCATTTTGCCAGAGCATTTGGCTGAGCATGAATTAACACAAGGCAATGCTTGGTTGAGTGGCTCTACTTTTTTGGCCATTTTATTGGGTACTTTATTGGGTGGCTGGGTCATTTTGACTGAGAATGGTGTTTTATTCATGGCAGGCCTGGTTATTTTTATGGCTTTTTTAGGCTATTTTGCCAGTTTAAAAATTCCTGTTTCGCATCTGCGCCCAGAACCCATAAAACCGCCCTTTAAACTCTTTAAGCTTACCCATCAAGAGGTCAGTGCGGCAAGAAATCATGCTCAGGCATTTTTGGCGGTGATGGCAATTTCTTGGTTTTGGTTTTTGGGTGCGGCTTATCTGAGTCAAATTCCGGTGTTGGTTAAGGCATTGGGCGGTGATGAATCTGTGGTGTTGGCGTTTTTAGTGACTTTTACAGTGGGCATAGCCTTGGGTGCTTTTTTAGTGAACCGCTGGGTACCTAAATTTTCTGCTTTGTCGGCACTGCGTTATCATGGTGTGTTGTTGGCAAGTTTGTCGGTTTTTATTGCGCTGTCGAGTGGTTTAATGGCCACCATCAGTTTGCCAGAGCCCGCAAGTTTGCAGACCGCCAGCGTGTTTTTTAGCGATTGGATTGCGGTGTTGATTTGGCTAACATTTTTAGCCATTCCGGTATTGGGCGGCATTTATATTGTGCCGCTTTACACGCATTTGCAAACCCATTCTCCAGAATATTTTCGGGGGCGCATGATTGCGGTGAATAATATTATTAATGCGCTATTGATGGTGTTGTCGTCATTGTTTTTTTTGTTATGTTATGGCTTGGGTTTAGATTTGATAACGATCTTTTATGTCATTGCAGGTTTAAATGTGCTGGTGGCGATGGCGTTGCATCGTCATTGGCAATGCTTGGCAAGGTTGCCAATAGTTGAGGTTGAAGTATGAAGTGGATTGTTAAACTCATTTTAAAGTTGTTGTATCGTGTGGAAGTTCGCGGGTTAGAACATTTTCATCACATAGAGTCCAGTAAATCGCCGGCTTTGATTGTGGCGAATCATGTATCGCTGTTGGATGGCCCTTTATTGGCGACCTTTTTAACCGGCAATATCACCTTTATGATTGATGAAAAACACACGCATCGCTGGTATGAGCGCTATTTGCTGAGTTTTGTAAAGTTTTTCACCGTCGATTTGCACAGCCCATTTGCCACCAAACACATGATTGAAGAACTAAAACGCGGCAATCATTGCATGATTTTCCCGGAAGGGCGTATCAGCACCACCGGCAGTTTGATGAAGGTGTATGAAGGCACCGCCATGGTCGCAGATCACGCCAAAGTGGCTATTTTGCCAGTGTTTATCGAAGGCGCTCAATACAGCAAAATGTCTTATTTGGACGGCACACGCTTCGCATTTACGCGTCAAAGTTGGTTTCCAAAAATCACACTAACGGTGTTACCGCCGCAACGCATTGAAGCACCTAAGGGCTTAAAAGGTCGCTCTAAACATGCGTATTTAAGAAACGCTATTTATTTGCTGATGCGTGACAGTAGTTTTTACGGTGCAACCCAATCCCATAATTTATGGCAAGCCGTATTAAGCAGTGCCAAACAATATGATGCCAAAAACCCCTGTATTGAAGATTTGAATGGCGTTGAGTTGAGTCGTAAAAAATTGATTTTGGGCAGCACAATTCTTGGCAAAAAATTACGGGCAACTTTGCAAGACCAAAAACGGGTTGGGGTATTACTGCCCAATGTGAGCGGTATTGCAGCCACTTTTTTTGCGCTTAAAGCCTATGGTTATGTGCCAGCCATGTTGAATTTTACAGCGGGCATTGGGCCAATGAAATCGGCCTGCGAAACGGCAGAACTTTCTACGATTATTACATCCCATAAGTTTGTTGAAGTGTTTGAGTTGGCGCCTGTCGTCTCAGCGCTTTCTGAAACGGTAGAGTTTATTTATTTAGAAGATGTTAGAGCGCAAATCGGCTTGTTTGATAAGTTGGGGGCTTTATTAGGCAGTCCAAAATCCTTGCCTGGGCATGGTCACACTTTAGACGACGAAGCAGTGGTGTTGTTTACTTCGGGTTCGGAAGGTGCGCCGAAAGGTGTGGTTTTATCTAACCAAAATGTGGTGTCCAATATTAACCAAATTAGTGCAATGGTGACTTTACTTCCAGGTGAGCAACTCTTTAATGCCTTACCCACTTTTCACAGTTTTGGTTTAACGGCGGGTTTGTTATGGCCGATTTTAAAAGGTGCAAAAGTATATTTATACCCATCACCATTACATTACGGGGTGATTCCAGAGCTTATTTATCAGCTCAATGTTAAGGTATTATTTGGTACCGATACTTTCTTCTCAGGCTATGCCAAAAAAGCCCAGCCTTACGATTTTTACAGTGTGAGAGCTTTGGTGGCGGGGGCTGAGAAATTACGTCCCGAAACGCGTCGTTTGTTTGCTGACAAATTCCATGTACCTATGTATGAAGGCTATGGCGTGACTGAAACATCGCCAGTTTTATCGGTTAACACACCGACTTCTTTCAAAACCGGCACGGTCGGTCAATTTGTGCCAGGCGTGGAATATCGCTTGGAAGAAGTACCAGGTATCACAGAAGGTGGTCGCTTGTTTGTACAAGGCCCTAACATCATGAAAGGCTATTTAATGCCGGATAAACCCGGTATTTTGCAACCGCCTACCAACGGTTGGCATGATACAGGGGATATTGTGGATGTGGACGAGGAAGGTTTTGTCTCGATTAAAGGACGCGCCAAACGCTTTGCCAAAATTGGTGGAGAAATGATTTCGCTCACAGCAGTAGAAAGCTACATTAATAATGCCAGCCCTGAAGGGCATCATGTGGTGGTTGCGGTCGCTGACGAACGCAAAGGGGAACAGCTCATTTTAGTGACCAATGACGAAGGCTTAAGCCGTCAGACAGTAAAAGATGCCGCAAAAGCCGCCGAAGTGGCCGAAATCATGATTCCAAAAACAGTGATTTTGGTAGAACAAATTCCCGTGTTAGGCACGGGTAAAACCAATTACCCAGAAGTTCAAAAAATAGCCGATGGACATTTTAAAGCGGTGTAAAACTTCAAAAATATTTCTAGAAAACTTTTGCCCCTTAATTTTTGCGATGCTTTGGGGCGCAGGCTTTAGCCTGCCTTAAATTCGATAGATTGATAGAAACTCAAAAATAAAAAAGGATGCTTTAAAGCATCCTTTTTATGTTTTAAAGTAGGACTCAAAGTTTAGAAACGGAAGCCAGCCTTTAAGCTGTAGCTGGGTACTTCACCAATTTGGTTGTAGCCCACTAAAATATCCATCACCATGAGGTTAATGTTAACCCCGGCAGCATACTTCATCATAGAGGTGCTTTCAGCGGAAACTGGAGCGCCTAGATTTAATGCACCAGAAGTGGCTTTCACTTCACCATTCACCAAGCCAACGCTGGCAAACGGCGTAATGTTAGCAAACCCCTTAGACACACCAAACTCCGCACCATAGCTGCTAAAATCAACTGCTTTTGCATCATAAGATTGGTTATAGAACCCCTTAATATTTAAAGCAGGCATAGCAACACCACCATCTAAAATGGCGTAGCTCAAAGAACCGCCCAAGGTAGTGATATTGTTGATGCCATTCGCTAAGTCAACACCCAAGTCGATTCCAAAGGGTAAGCCCTTAACGGCATGAAGTGCTACCGTGTTAATACTGTCTTTGGGTTGTAAAGAAACAGCACCCATTTGCTTATTTTTAAGGCTAGACAAAGAGTAAGAAACGCCTAAGTCAAAGCCAACAGTCCCTAAAGGTTCTGCAGGAATCAGCGTTTTTTGCGCTAAAGCGCCTGTTAAATCTTCAGAAAAGCTCTTGAACTGAGCTTGAGAGCCAAAGTTCAAGAAGTCTATATTGTTCTCTAGAGCTGCTTGTGCATAAAATGGCAACAGGCTAGTCAATAGAGTGATTTTTTTTAACATTTCTAATCCCAGTTTTTTATAGTTAATCAGTTAACATTATTAATAATTATACCATTTGATAACTAATAAAATTGTTATCAGAAAGGGAATAAAGTCTAGTTTTTGATAATTATTCAATATAAATATTTGAACTAACATCATAAAAGTTATCTGTTTATAGTTTATAATTTAATAATAAGCTTAATCAGTTAAATGCTTACATTCTATGTTCCATTAATTTGGTCTTATTTATATTTAGGTAAACTCAAAAGGATTTCTTATGAATAAAAAGATTCTAGTCTCTGCACTTTTATTAACGTCCAGCTCAGTTTTGGCAGCGCCTAGTTACTCCACTATTGGACCAAATATTGGGTATGGTTCAAATTCAAATCCTGGAACTGTTTATTCAAGTTTGACTAACCCCGCTAACAATACAATAAACGCAGCTGATGTTGATGGTTCAAGATATGGTTTGGGTTTAAACTTACAAGTTCAAGCAGAACTTTTTGGTGTTGAAGGATCAAGCGATTTTTTAGATAACAACATTAAAACAATTTTGGATAAAAGCTCTTATACGATCCAAGATGCACTAAATCTACAAACGAATACTAATCAATTTTTTACTGATTACAATGGTGGAAACATTAATGTTATTGCGGGTGTAACAGCTCCAATATTGTTTAAGTCAGATTTTATAAATGGTGGAATTTCTTTTGATTACACCAAGCAAGTCGGAACAAAAGTTAGCTTTATTAAAAAAGCAGATTTAGCAATTACCGCAACATCTCCAACGACATTTTCAACAACAACTGGGGCTGCTGCGATTGGTATAACAGTGAATCAGTTGGATGAATTTGCACTGAGTTATGGTTATGATTTTGGAGAGTTTTCGACTTCAGATTTAAGAGGTAAGGTTGCTGCTGGCGCAACCATTAGATTACTGAGCTTAACCTCGAATGCTCAAGCAATCGATTTTGGTCAATATATCAATGATAACCAAGGTAATCAAAGCAAAGATATATCTGATTATGTTGATGATATTACTTCCGGAAGTTCTTCGAGCAGTGTTGCTTTAGATTTGGGAGCAAGTTGGACGGCTGATAATTATGGACTTAGTGTTGTTGCCTATAATTTAAACTCACCATCTTTTGATATTAAACGTAACGCAGCAGCAATTGCATTTGGTATGGATAAAACTCTGACCTTTGATCCACAAGTTCGTTTGGGCGCAGATTTGTTTTCAAAGAATAGAGAGTGGGCGTTGTCTTCTAGTATTGATTTAATGGAAACCAAGGACCTCAATGGAAGTGATACAAAATTTTGGGGCATTTCAGGGAGTTACTCAACAAACTCTGCATGGTATATTCCTGATGTTCGCTTAGGGCTTAAAGGTAATATGGTTGGTACAGGATTAACCTACATGAATCTTGGAACTACTTTAGGATTCTTGAATGTTGATCTTTCTACATCCAGTTTCAGTATTATTGATAACATGGATAGTCAGAAAGATTCAGGTGCTGCGATTTCTGTCGGAGTTGAATTTGATTTTTAACAAAAAAACATTTGTTAAAAATAGTAGAAAAGAGCCGAAAGGCGCTTTTTTTATAATAAACGGTTATTTTTAATGAGCCTCATCCCAATTATCTCCAACCCCCATTTCAACCAATAAGGGCACTGCTAAAGTGAGCGCGGATTCCATGATGTGTTTGAGGTGGGGTTTAAAGTCTTCCACTTGAGATTCGGCCACTTCAAACACCAATTCATCGTGCACTTGCATGAGCATTTTGGCGTCAAATTGCCCTAAATTTAACCAGGCCTGGGTGTTTTTCATGGCAGTTTTGATAATATCGGCAGCGGTACCTTGCATCGGTGCGTTAATGGCGGTGCGTTCGGCATATTGGCGCAATTGGCCGTTTTTGGCGTTGATGTCTGGCAAATATAAGCGTCGACCCATTAGGGTTTCAACATAACCATTTTGTTTGGCTCTGGCTTTGGTGCTTTCCATGTAATGCGCCACGCCTGGGTAGCGCGCAAAATACAGGTTGATGTAGTTTTGTGCGGTGGCTCGATCAACATTTAATTGATTGGCTAAGCCAAAGGCAGACATGCCATAAATCAAGCCAAAGTTAACAGCTTTTGCCCCGCGTCTTTGTTCGGTGGTGACTGCGCTTAAGGGCACGCCAAAAATTTCAGCGGCCGTTGCTTTATGAATGTCTTCGCCTAAAGCAAAGGCGTTAAGCAATCCGGCATCGCCCGACAAGTGCGCCATGATGCGCAGTTCAATTTGCGAATAGTCGGCGGCCAACAACACATACCCTGGCGCGGCAATAAAGGCTTGGCGAATGCGACGCCCTTCGGCACTGCGAATGGGGATGTTTTGTAAATTAGGATCGGTGGACGATAAACGCCCCGTGGATGCCACTGCCTGTTGATAAGAGGTGTGTACTCGACCTGTTTTGACATTGATTTGTTTAGGCAAAGCATCGGTATAGGTAGATTTAAGTTTTGCCAAACTGCGGTATTCTAAAATCAAGGTAGGCAGTTCGTGGCCGCGTTCTGCCAATTCGGCTAAAACGGGTTCGGCGGTGCTGGCTTGTCCTTTGGGGGTTTTTTTAAGCACTGGCAATTGCAGTTTTTCAAACAAAATGACTTGTAATTGTTTGGCAGAATTAAGGTTAAAATTTTCGCCAGCGATTAGATGGGCTTGTTGTTCTAAGTCGGCTAGTTTGCCGGTGAGCTCATAGGATTGATCGGCCAGTTTTTGTTTGTCTATGAGCACTCCATTACGCTCCATTTGCCCCAAAATACTGATTAAGGGCATTTCCACTTCGCTCAAAACGGTTGCCACGGCTGGGTCGGCTTGCAGTTGAGGCCAGAGAGTTTGGTGCAGTTGAAGGGTGATGGCGGCATCTTCGGCGGCATAACGTGCAGCAGTGTGAATATCTATTTGATTAAAAGTGAGCTGTCCTTTGCCTTTGCCAGCGATGTCTTCAAAGTGCGTCGTGGTGTGGTTGAGGTATTTAAGTGCCAAGTCGTCCATATTGTGACGCGTAGCCACGGAGTTAAGGCAATAAGACTCCAGCATGGTGTCAAACGCTATGCCTTGCAGGTTAATGCCTTCGTTTTGAAAAATATGCCAATCGTATTTCAGGTTTTGACCCACTTTTTTGGGTTGCGTATCTTCGAGTAATGGTTTGAGTTTTGCCAAGACTTCAACTTTGGGCAGTTGTTGCGGTGCGCCTTCATAATCGTGCATCAAAGGGCAATAAGCCGAAATGGTTTGGCCGTTTTCTAGCACCGCAAAGCACAGCCCAACAATCGTATCGACCATGCTATCTAAACCAGTGGTTTCGGTATCAATCGCAAATAGCTCGGCGTTTTCAAGGCGTGTTAGCCAGGTGTTAAATAACGCCCAATCTAAAATTAAATCAAACTGCTCAGAGGTGGTTGTGGTTTCATGTGGAACATCAAACGCTTGCGTGGTTTCTGTTGCTGACTCTATGGGCGCAGTTGATAGCGTTTGGCTGTGCGCCTTGCGTCCTGTTGACACACTAAAAGGCAGTTCGCCTTTGGCAACCTTGGCTAGCCATTGGCGCAATTCATAACGCGTGAATAAAGTGGTAAGCGCTTCCATATCGGCCGCTTGGCGCTTAATGTCGCCAACATGCACGGGCAAATCGCAATCGAGTTTAATGGTGGTCAGTTGGCGTGATAAGCGCAGTTGATTAATATTGTCGCGCAATTTTTCGCCGATCTTGCCGCCAATCATGGGGGCGTTTTCAATCAGATTATCGATATTGCCAAAAGCCTGTAACCATTTAACAGCTGTTTTAGGGCCACAACTGGGAATACCTGGAATATTGTCAGCGGTATCCCCCACCAGTGCTAAATATTCAATCATTTGGTTAGGGCGCACCCCAAATTTTTCGACCACAGTTTCCGGGGTCATCAAGGTGTCGTTCATGGTATTAATGAGCGTGATATGTTCATTGACCAATTGCGCCATGTCTTTATCACCAGTCGAAAGTAGGCTATCAAGCTCAATTTCTGTGGCTTGTTGTGCCAAAGTGCCCATCACATCGTCGGCTTCCACGCCATCAATCACTAACAAGGGAATGCCTAGTGCTTTGATAATGTCTTGAATAGGTTGAATTTGGCTGCGTAATTCGTCTGGCATAGGCGGGCGGTGTGCTTTATAGTCAGGGTACATCTCATGACGAAAATTTTTACCTTTGGCATCAAAAACCACCGCAATGCGCTCAGGTTGATATTGCTCAAGGAGTTTACCAATCATATTAATCACCCCAAAAATGGCGCCTGTGGCTTCGCCCTGAGAATTGGTTAAAGGTGGCATGGCATGAAAGGCGCGGAACAAGTAAGAAGAACCGTCCACCAAAATAAAAGGGCTGTGCGGATTAAATTCGGGGAGGATTTGTGTCATGGTCTTACCTAGTTTTGAAAGGTTTATGATAAAATTCGATGCTTAATTTTAACCTTTTCTGGGGACGCTTTGGGATGTCTGTTTATACACTGATCAATCATTCGGAATTAGAGGCCTTTTTGGCAGAGTATCAACAGGGCGATTTAGTGTCTTTTGAAGGCATCAGTGCAGGCATTGAAAATACCAATTATTTTGTCGATACCTCCGCTGGGCGATTTGTTTTAACAATTTTTGAGCACCATAGCTTTGAAGAATTGCCATATTTTTTGAATATTATGGCCTTTATGGCGGATCATAAAATTCCCACAGCGCATCCCAAGCCCAATCATAAAGGTGCTTATTTAACGGAGTTAAAAGGCAAACCTGCCGCATTGGTTGAGCGTTTAGTGGGTTCTGGGGTTGAAAATCCCACCCAAAAGCAATGCGAAGTGATGAGTGAACATTTGGCCAAGTTTCATGTGGCGGGCCAAACCTTTAACGGTTTTAGACCTAATGATCGCGATTTAAGCTGGGCGCAAGCCACCTATGAAGTGATTCGGTCACACTTGCCCACTGACGAACAGTTTTTAATCGAATCAGAAATCAGCTTTCAAAGCCAAGTAGACTGGTCGGATTTACCAAAAAGCGTGATTCATGCCGATTTATTTTGTGACAACGCGCTGTTTAATGGCGATGAGTTGTCGGGCATTATTGATTTATATTACGCCTGCAATGGCGCCATGTTATATGACTTAGCAGTGATGGTGAATGAATGGTGCCGAATGCCAGACTTAACGCTTTGTCCACAAAAACTGCAGGCTGCAATGGTGGCTTATCAAGCAGTGCGTCCTTTAACGCTTGACGAAGAAGCGGCTTGGCAAGCGGCTTTGCGAATGGGCGCCTTAAGATTTTTCCTGTCTCGTCTTAAAGATAAACACCTACCTCGCGAAGGCGAACTCACCCAAATCAAAGACCCTAATGTGTTTAAAACGGTTTTGATTAATCACCGCGCGACCGTTTAAACAGATCGACCTTTAAGATTGCAATAAAGCCATCAAATCCTCACCGCTTAAGGTCAGTTTGTGGTCGGGTTCTGCGTTGTTTTTGTCTTGGGATTTTTGGTAAAGCTGGTCTTGCAGCGCTTGTTTTTTGGCTTGAAGATTGAGAATTTTTTCTTCAATACTGTTAGCGACTACTAATTTGTACACAAACACTTCCTTGTCTTGCCCAATGCGGTAAGCGCGGTCGGTGGCTTGATTTTCGGCGGCGGGATTCCACCAAGGGTCGTAATGAATCACGCTATCGGCTTCGGTTAAATTGAGTCCCACCCCGCCGGCTTTTAAGCTGATTAAAAACACATCCACTTCGCCCGATCGGAAGCGCTCAATGGCTTCATCCCTTTTCTTGGTTTGACCCGTTAGCACGGTCACGGCGATTTTGGCGTGGGTTAAAGCGTCTTCAATAATGCGCAGCATACTGGTGAACTGCGAAAAAATCAAAATGCGGTGATCGCCTTCTAATAACTCGGTTACTAAATCCATCAGCAATTCCAACTTGGCAGAGTGTTTAACCTTGCTGGCAGCGTCTAATTTAACCAGGCCTGGGTCGCAACAGACTTGGCGCAGTTTTAGCAGCGCATCTAACAGGGTGATTTGCGACTTTGCCAGCCCATTTTGTGCCACGGCTTCGCGCACTTTTTCGGTCATGGTGAGGCGAATGGTTTCGTACAACTGCGCCTGGTCTTTTTCAAACTCGACTTTGCGAATGATTTCGGTTTTATCGGGTAATTCGTTGACCACTTGATGTTTGGTGCGGCGCAATAAAAAGGGCGCCACTTTTTGATTAAGCTGGGTTTGCACCGCTCGATTGCCTTCAAGCTCGATGGGTTTTTGGTAGGTGGCTTTAAAGTGTTTTAGGTTGCCTAAAAAGCCTGGCATTAAAAAGTTGAATAATGCCCAAAGTTCGCCCAAATGATTTTCAACGGGTGTGCCTGTCAGCGCCAAACGGTGCTGAGCTTTTAGGCATTGCAAACTTTGGTAAAGTTTGGTGGTGGGGTTTTTGATTTTTTGGGCTTCGTCCAAAATAATCAGGCTAAAAGGCATCTCGGCAAAGCGTTCCGCATCTCTGGGTATCAGCGGATAAGTCGTGAGTACCAAATCGGCATTGGGGATGTGTTCAAAATCGCTAAAACGGTCTTGACCATGTAGCGTGAGCAATTTTAAATCCGGCACAAAGCGCGCGGCTTCCGCTTTCCAGTTACCAATCAAACTGGTGGGTACCACCAAGAGTGCCGGTTTGTCGAGTTGCTGGGTTTCTTTGAGATGCAGTAAAAAACTGAGGGTTTGTAGCGTTTTGCCCAGTCCCATGTCATCGGCCAAAATGCCGTTAAAGCCAAATTCATGCATAAACCCAAGCCAGTTTAGACCAAATTGTTGGTACTCACGCAATTGCGCTTGTAAACCTTGGGGTGGTTGAACCGTTTGAATACCTTGAAAAGTCTTGAGTTTTTCAGCCAGTTTTAAACTGTCTTTCGAGCCCAACCAACGAATGGGCGCATCGCTGAGGCCTGCAATCAAATGCGCATCAAATCGGCTCAAACGTAGTTTATCGCCATTGGCATCATGGATTTTGTAGAGCTGAATTAGGGTATCAAAAATCGGCGCAATTTGCGTTTTACTAAATTCAAATACCTGTTGATTTTCATTAAGCACCTGCAGGCGGTCGGGCATTTCTTCGCTGCTTTGATATTGCCCAATTAAGCGATGAATAATGGGTTCGAGCGGAATGCTTTGGCCATTGACCACCATATCAAATCCCAGTTCAAACCATTCGGATTGGTTTTGCGATTCGACTGAAATGTCCTCAATATTAAGCACTTCTAAGGTTTGTTCGGCAAAGCCTTCTAAAATCCAACCTTCGTCGGCCAAATTGGGCAGCTCGTCTTGCAAGGCTAAAAAGGCTTCTAATCCCATTTGAGTCGCTAAAGATTCACCAGGCAAATCCCAAAATAAGGGACTAATCATGGGTTCGCCATAGGGGTCAATTTGATCTTGCTCTGGGTTGAGGGGCAGTAAAAAATCCATCAAGCGTAAAATGGCTTTATCTTCGGCTTCAACTTGGCGTTTGAGAATGATTTTTTGCCCATCAATCCGTTGCGTCAGGCTGGTTGTGCGAGGAAAAAAATGGCAGGTGTAGGGCGGATAATAGCAGTCTAATTCAAACGATACCACATGATTGGGGTGTTGAATCAGGCGTAAAATCGGGTGTAGGTCGGGGGCGATTTCTTTGTCTTCTAACCCTTTAATTTTGGGTAAAGGCGCCACTTTTTGACGCTTTTGTTGCGTTAGGCGGGCTTGTTCTTCTTCTAACAAGGGCAGTAGTCGACTCAAAAGTGCGGTATTGGCTTTGGGCATTTGTAACAGTTGGTACAAACTCGCGCCAGAGAGGCTGGATTTTATCGGTTGCACTTGATTGGTTTGAGTGTTGATGAGCACGGGCGGTTCACAAAAGACCCAAAACTCATGATTGCCAAAGGGCAGTTCAAAGCGCTGGGCTTGCTCATTGAACACCAGGGGTTTTTCGATGGGCTCATCGCGCCATTGCAAAGGCGGTTCGTTATTTTTAAAGAAGCATTGTCCTGTCTCAACCAGGGTTTTAAGGGCAAAAAATCCACAGGCTTCTTTAAAAACAATTTGGCTTTTGTTAAAAGGCCCAAAAGTACACAAGCTCAGTAGTTGCCCAATGGCCTCTGAGGCATCTGAATATTCAGAATAGCCATATTTGCTGCCATCCAAAAATTTGGCATTGGTCACTTTTTTGGGATTAGACAAGCGTCCTGTGGCAGTCAGATGTTGTGACCAAATGTCCAGATCATTGCTGGTGCTATCCAAAGGCAAGTTGTGTGGGTTTTCGGCTTTGCTAAATAAACGATAGCGAAACTCATGCTCTTGAGGCTTTTCGGGTAGGTTTTCTAGTTGTTGTTTTGCGAAGGTTTGCAGCCATTGCTCAAATTGGCGTGCTTCAACATTGGCAGGACTTTGGCTAATGGCAGGCACACTTTTAGCCAAACCTTGCGGTTGTTGTAATTGATTATGGGCTTTCAATAAAACGGCAGCGGCATGTTTGCAATCGTACCCCATCGGACAAGTACAACTGCTGTTTAAAATTAAACCGCGCGGACTGCGGGTTAAACTAATATGCTGCATATAGCGTTCGTTGTAACTGCCTTGGGTAATGCCTTTAAGCTTGAGAAGAGTGCTTGAAGTGGTGGGTTCCAGCGTGACCGAACGTACCTTGCCTTGGCGATAAATATCCACAGCGCGCTCAAAGGTTTTCTCTTCAAACAAGGCTTCAATTTCGGTGGTGGTAAACTCAAAAGGCATGGCTTTTTTCCGCGCAAAACCATTATTTTAGCCTTAAAAATGACCAGGCCTGGTTAAATTTTGGCGGTCTTAGGAAAAAATGGGAAGTTATTAGTTTTTGAGAGAGCGATAAAAGTTTTCATGAACCCCTAACAAAAGTAGAGTTCTACTGTTTTCATCCCATTCATAGGCTAATAGAAACTCTTGGTGAACACATTCAAACTTATAAACAAATACTCCCGCTAGGTCTCCTTTCTTTTCGGTTCCAAGTTGTGGTGTTTGAATGATGTTTTGAATGGCTAAATTCACGGACTCAAGTTGATTTTTATGGAGTTTTTTATAGGCCCTTTTAAAAGCGGGCTTTTGTAGAAGATTCATGATGCGTCTGAATTGATAAATTCAAACGGTTCAGAATTTTCATGTCTTGCAAGAATGAGTTTTTGGATGGTTTCTATCGACATATCTGGGTTTTCGAGCGCAGTTTTGCCAATGCGCGCCCAATATTCAATTTGATTGGGGATAGAGCGTAATTCAGCTTTTGCCTGTGATTTGGCCTCTTGATAAAAACGATCATTAATGCGCACGGTGGTACTCATGAAAAAAACTCCGTAAAAAATACTTGCCTACAATTGTAGGCAAGTAATGGTTTGAATGCAATAGAGGTTAAATTGATTTTAACTCCACCCTTATCTGCGCCACGCGCTTGGCCAGCGCTTGGCGTTTGGGTTCGTCCCAGTTTTGCAGGTGTTTGAGTGGCAGTGCCATGCGGTGATTTTGGCGTAATAAATCTTCATGTTTCACGAGGAACGCCCAATACAAAGTGGTAAAGGGGCAAGCCTTGTCGCTCGTGGATTCTGCAGGGTTGTAGCGGCACTTGGTACAATAGGGGCTCATTTTTTGAATGTAGTTGCCGCTGGCTAAATAGGGTTTGCTGGCCATCAATCCACCATCGGCATATTGGCTCATGCCCAGCACATTGGGCAATTCCACCCACTCCACCGCATCGACATACATGGCCAAATACCATTCGTGAATGGCTTTGGGATCGGTTTCCCACAAGAGCGCAAACAAGCCGGTGACCATCAGGCGCTGTATGTGATGACCATAACCGTGTTTAAGCACTTGGCCAATCGATTGTTGTAAACACACCATATTGGTTTTGCCCGTCCAGTAAAAGTCGGGCATAGGGTTCGTTGCGCCAAAATGATTCCAGTCTTGCCATTGCGGCATGGCGTGCCAATACAAGCAGCGCACATATTCACGCCATCCCAGCACTTGGCGAATAAACCCTTCCACCGCTTCAATCGGCGCACGTCCTTGGTGATAAGCCTGTTCGGCGGCTTGAATCACGCGCAAAGGTGAGATGAGTTTAAGATTAAGGCTGGAAGAAATCAGAGAATGATATAAAAACGGCTGGTCAAACCACATGGCGTCTTGATAAAGACCAAAGCTGGGCAAGCGATGCTCAATAAAATCGTCTAACGCCAGTTGCGCCTGCTCGGCAGTCACTGGCCAGTTAAAGTGGCTAAGGTTTCCCGCGTGTTGAGGGAACAGGGTTTTGACCAATTCCATAACGCTTTTGGTGAGGTCATTTGGGGCAAAAACCGGCCCAGAAATGACCAGGCCTGGTCCCTTTTTACCAAAATTACCGCGGTTTTTGGCATCAAAATTCCACGCGCCGCCGATGGGTTTGCCGTCTGCCATTAAGATGCCGGTGCGTTGGCGCAAATGGCGCACCCAGTATTCCATTATGGGGCTTTTGCGCTTTGCCATCCAGGCGCTGAACTCACCGGGCAAGCTGATAAAATGGCGGTCGGGTAACACTTTGAGTTTAAGCCCAGCACTTTGGCAAGTGGTTTTAAGTTGCTGCAACACACGATAATCACCGGGCAAGACGACTTGAATGTTTTGCACACTGTGTTGGGTTAAAAAATGGCTGAGTGCAGTTTGAAAACTGGCGAAATTTGCACTGGCATCGGTGCTGAGGGCGTTATAAAACAGCGGAAAATCCTCTCCTTGCAGTTGGTCGGCAAAGTGGCGCATGGCACTTAGGAATAAGACACTGCGTTGCGGATGGGATGCCACATGAGTACTTTCTTCAAGCACTTCGGCCATCCACAGCGCATCTTGGTTGGGGTCAAAGTCGTCAAAAATGGCAGAGTCGCGGTTGAGTTGGTCACCTAAAATCAGGCTAAGGGTGCGAATGGCTTTCATGGGTTTTCCTCGGCGTTCAATTGACGGCGTTGTTGTTTGGCTTGGCGTTGGCAGCGTTCGCTGCAATAGATCACGGTTTCCCAGTCTTTTGCCCACTTTTTGCGCCACACAAAAGGTTTGTGGCACACGGGGCAGTCTTTAGAGGGCAGGTGTTGTTTTTGAATGCCTCGCATTAAGCATCTCCAAATAAACTGAGTTGGTTGTCGGGAACGCTATTGCGCGTTTTTTTGGCAGGCGATTTTACCGAGGTGCGGCGGTTGCGTTTTAAGCGGCTACCGTGTTTTTCAAATACCTGTTTGGCCTGTTCTTTGGCTTGCGGGTCTTTGCGCGCTGCCGATAATTTGGCTTTGGCCTGTTTGGCGCTGTCGGCTAAATCAACCAGCGGTTTGGGGTAGGTTTGGCCAATCATAACGCCAAACTGCGTTTGAATCATTTCCGGCATTTCCCAGGGGGCGTGAATCCAATCTTTGGGGAGCGCTTGTAATTCTGGGCACCAAAATTGAATAAATTTGCCCTCTGGGTCGTGGTCTTGCGATTGTTTAACCGGGCTGTAAACTCGCATAGCATTGATGCCGGTGGTGCCCGATTGCATTTGAATTTGGCTGTAATGAATGCCAGGTTCATAGTCGGTAAAGCGTTGCGCGAGGTGCGGTGCGAGCAAACGCCAGTCAATCCACAGTTGATAGGTGGCAAAAGACACCAGCATGGCGCGCATCCGAAACGGAATCCAGCCAGTCACATTTAAACAGCGAATACAGGCATCGACAATCGGCACCCCAGTTTGACCGCTGAGCCAAGCGTTTAAATAGTCCAACGCATGCACATTATCAAAGCGCAGGGTTTCGGTGGCTGGGTGCAAACATTGGCTTTCCATTTCGGGTTCGGTTTCAAGCTTTTGCATAAAATGACTTTGCCAAAAACAGCGCGAAATAAACGCAGTAAGGCTGCGTTGATGCACATCGGGTGCCACACTTTGGCGCTGGCGCGCTGCTTGAATCACTTCGCGCATCGACAAACTGCCCCAAGCTAAATGCGGGCTCAGGCGGGAAGAGTTTTGGCGCGCTTTAATCGGATGAGCGATGTCATACAAATATTGCCCAACCCGTTGAGTTAAAAAACGCTGCAACTGTTGCAAGCCACGCGACCGCCCTCCGGGCTGAATTTGTTCATGCGCCACCAAAGGGGGTGGCAAGGGTAGATTGGCTGGCAAAGCTTCAAACGGCTGACAAAAGGGTAAAAAACTGGGTTCTGGCAGGCAGGCCTGGTTAAAAAAAGCCTCCGCTTGGCTTTGCCAGGCATTACGATAAGCGTTAGCGCCACGTTGAATGGGATGTTGCGGAATTTCATGCCAAGCGATGTGGTTTTGTTTAAGCCAGGCTTTAACGCTCAGATCACGCCCAAAACTCCAGAGGTTGCCGCTTTCTTGGTGCGACCACACGGCTTGAATGTCGTAAGTGTGTTGCAGGGCCTGCAATACGCTCAGGGCGTCGCCCATTTTACAAACTAAAGGCTGCCCCAAGCGCGTCAGGTCAAGATTAAGTTCGTACAGGCAGTCGGCCACAAAGCGCCATTGGCGCAAACTGGCATCGGGCTGTTGCCAAAGTTCGGGTTCAAAGATATACAAAGGCAAAACCACCCCGCGCTCGGCGGCGAGTAACAGCGGCGCATGGTCGTGGGTGCGCAGGTCGCGTTTAAACCAAACTAATTGTATTTGCGGTTTTGCCATGGGTGAATCCAAACAGTTGAAACAAAATTATACATAACTTTTACAAAACCTATTTATAAAGTCTAGCAACACTTGTTAGAATGTCCAAAATGTTCAAAAATTTCTGCTAAACTCATTAAGAATTTTTCGCATTTGGCGTCTTCATCTAAGCACTTTTTCTATTCACGGGAGTTTATAAAATGTCTTTAAAATTGAAATCATTAGCCGGTATTTTTGGATTGGCTTTTTGGGCGGTAGGTCAAAATGCGTTTGCACAAGCAGAGCCGATTTATGTGAGCGATGTGGGCTTTGCCACGCCTGAGTCGGTGGAATACAACGCGGCAGACGATGTGTATTTGGTGGCCAATATTAATGGCAATCCGTTTGATAAAGACGACAACGGTTTTATTTCTAAGGTCAGCCCAGACGGCACGGTGTTGGATTTAAAGTGGATTGATGGCGCCAATGCTCAGGTCAATTTGAATGCGCCAAAAGGGATGCAAATTTTAGGCAATCGTTTATACATTGCCGATATTGATACCGTTCGTGTATTTGAATTGCCTTCAGGAAAACAGTTGAAAGACATTAACATCAAAGGCAGCACCTTTTTAAATGGCGTGTCTAAAGCTGATGACAACAGTGTGTATGTAACCGACAGTGGGTTAGCGCCCGGTTTTACAGGCTCGGGTGCGGATGCCATTTATAAAGTGAGCGTTAATGGCAAGGTTATCCCGATTGTAAAAGGGGTTCAGTTAGGTAAACCCAATGGTGTTGCGGCGCATGATGGCGGCATTATTATGGGTACCTTTGGCAGTGGCAAACTTGTGTTTATGGATGCGAAAGGGCAAACCAAAGCGCAAATGACTTTACCCGGCGGGCGTTTGGATGGTTTATTGAGTTTAGACGATGGCTCAATCATTACATCCAGTTGGGAGGCCGAAGCGGTGTTTCACATTAGCCCTAATAAAGCGGTGAAAACCCTGATGGATGGCCTAGAAGCGCCTGCGGATTTAGGGTTAGATACCCAGCGCAATCGTGTGTTGATTCCCATGTTTAAAGCCAACGAAGTGGTGATTTTGCCCTTGAATTGATTTAACACTTTTAAGAGCCACCTAAAAAGCCACAGCCTATTGTCTGTGGCTTTTTTATTAATGGGGTTTTAGGGTTATAGTTTTTGAGGTAACAAAGCCTTTTTAGCCGAGGCTGACTGAGTTTTAAAGAATGCCATTTCTGTTTTAAGCGTTTCTGCTTGATGATTTAGATTTTCAGCAGCCACGGAGGTTTCTTCCACCAGTGCGGCATTTTGTTGCGTTACCTGGTCAATTTGATGAATGCTTTGATTCACCTGCTGCACGCCTTGTGATTGTTCTGATGACGCTTTGGAAATCTCATTAATCAAAGTATTGGCATCCACGATGGCATGGTGAATTTTGTCTAAGGCTTGCCCCGATTTTTGTGCCAAAGCAACGCCTTGGCTGACCCGAGAGGCGGTTTCATCAATCAGGTGAGTGATGTCTTTTGCCGCATCTGCTGATTTTTGCGCTAAGGAGCGCACTTCACCTGCAACCACGGCAAACCCTCGTCCATGTTCGCCGGCACGCGCCGCTTCAACCGCCGCATTGAGCACCAATAGATTGGTTTGGAAAGCAATGCTGTCAATCAGGGTAACAATATCTGAAATTTTGTGGCTGGATTCTTGGATTTGATCCATAGCCTGAAGGGTGTTTTGCATAATGCTGCTGCTTTGTTCGGCATCGTGACTGGCCTGATTGGTCAATTGGCTGGCCGTATGAGATTTCTCTGCATTGGCATGAATGGTTTCACTGAGCTGCTCCATGGTGGCAGAAGTTTCCTCTAAAGCCGCCGCCTGTTCTTGCACTCTTTCGCTTAAAGACATAGAACTTTGGGTTACCTCGGCAGCGGCTCCCGAGACAATATTGGCAGCTTCTTGTGCCTTTTGAATGACTTGGTTGAGGCGTTGACCTGAGGTGTTGAGTTGATTTTTTAAGTCTTCCAGTTGTCCGGCGAACTGGCTGGTGCAAATCACAGAAATATTACCTTGCGCTTGCTGTTGCGCCATCTGGGTAATTTCAGCCATGGCTTTGGCTAGACTGAGCATAGAATCGTTAACCGTATCTTTCATGTCTTTGAGTTCACCATTGGCTTCACAGGTCACCTGTTCTTCAAAGTGGCCTTCGTTAAGCCCGTGCATGACTTGGTTAATGCCACCGATGACCGTTTGCATTTGGTGCATGGCACGGTCGACTTTTTCTCTGAATGCGGGGGCGATTTTGGGGTCCATGCGGGCTGCAAATTCCCCTTGATAAATGGCTTGCATGATTTTTTCTAATTCAGACATGGTAAATGCAACACTTTGCGCGCTGCTATTAACGCCTTGTTTTAGGGTGAGTAAATCACCTTTAAAATCAGCAGTGATTTGTATGTTAAAGTTGCCTTGCGCAATGGCCGACATCACGCCATTGGCTTCTGCAACCGCATTTTCCATGTGACTGAGCAAACCGTTTAAGGCATTGCCAATATCTTGAATTTCGTCTTGGTTATCGTGTTTAAAGCGTTGCGAAAAATGATAGTTTTGCGCCACATCATTAATCATATCCGACAGCGATTTGACGGCTGTGGAAACGCGTTTCATTTGGCGTAGCGAGGTTAAAACGACACCCAAGATAAATAAGATGGCTAGACCATAAATGAAATTTTCAAGTTGTGAAATTTTATCGGCTAAAAAGCTGGAGACCTTTTCATTGACCGACTCCAGTGCTGTGTCGGTTTGATGAATGGTATTGCGCATATCACCGAGTATGCCTTGCTTGCTGTCAAAGCCTTTGCGCTCATAACCTTCTACCATGGCTTTAAATTGCGTTTGATAAGTGGTTAGCAGCTGGGCGACTTTGTCTTTTTGCTCGTTGGTGAGCGTTGATTTTTGCAGGTTTTGTTGGAATACCGCCACATCTTGGTTAAATTTGGTTAAGTATTTGATGTCCATGCGCAGTAAAAAGTCTTTTTCACGGCGTCTGAGCATCAGCATGTCTTTTAAGAGCGCATCGTTTTTATATTGTTTTAAGTCAGATTCGATATTGTGCACGGCACTTCTTAAGTCGCCTTGCAAACCAGACTTCTCATCTAAGCCAACGGCTTTGGCTGTTTCGACCAGTTCGGTGAATTTGGTGTGATAACTTTTGAGAATGCCCATGAGGGTTGCGGTTTCTTGGCTGGCGAACCCCGCTTGGGCTAAGTTGTTTTCTAGGGTTTGCAAATCAGCTTGGGTGGCCGCTATTTGCTGGTTGAATTTTTCTTGGTAGGTTAATTGGTTACGCAGTAAAAAGTCTTTTTCATGGCGGCGTAACATGAGGATATCAACATTCATTTCCTTTAACAGGATTTGATTGTCTTTCAGATGACTGACTTGATTGATGGAATAACTCAGTGCCGCTAACATACCGACGCCTAATAAGATCACCAGCAGCGTCATGACGGCATTACTTTGCTTAATCGACATAAAAAAATCCTTTTTAAATGGACGAAATAGGTATGTTTGCGTTTGAAATTAAAGTCTTCAATGCAATCTTCATAAAAGTTTAACCTGTTTATCGATTAAGTATGCTAAGAACTGGCATTTTTTGTGACTGAGTCTTACTTTGCAAACTGTTCTTTAAAAAGCAGGGTCTATGGCACCGGCAATGCTGTTATTGAGTCTAAACCAGCCGGCAATGCTGACTCTAGGATGAAGGGTAGGGAGCACTTCGTGGGGAATTTGTTCACTCATAAAAACCACCATTTTGCCGATTCTGGGGTTAATGGTGGCCAATTTTTGGCTGGAGTCTTCGTTATAAATCACCAGTTGACCGCCCCATTCGGCCTGCCAGTCGGGATTGAGATACAGCACAGTGGTGACCATACGGTTGGCTTTGCCACGAAAACTATCCAGATGCTTTTTGTAAAAATCGCCTTTTTTATAAAGCGCAAAATGGCTCTCATATTCAAATAAACCCAAAAATAACGCCCGATTGAGTTGGCATTGCAGATTGGCCATGTGCTTTAAATAACGCTGTTGTGGGGGGGTGCTATTATCGAGCCATTTGATTTGGTCACGGCGAATATCTTTATTGAGTTGCAAGGCATCGCCACGCCCAATGCCGGCTCGGCGCAACTCGCCTTCTTCGTCTAAAGATTCGACTTCTGCCAGCAATTCTAGACATAAGTCTTCGTCAACGGCGTTTGGCCATTCAAACCAGCCTTGCTCAACAAGCGCATCTAATAAAGAATCTAAGATATTTTCTGTTAGATTTAATGACATAATGGCCCTGAAACGCAGATGAAAAAGTTTGCGGATTATGCGCTCAAGTCAGTCTTTTAGCAATCAAAAAATTGAGGTCAAAATGGCGTTTAGTTTTGAAGAAACTCTACCCGTTTTCAACAACTTATCGGACACCTTAGCCACCGATGCTTATCACAGCCTGCCGCAAGATTGGTGGATTGTGATTACCGATGTGCGCGGCTCAACAAAAGCCATCGCCGAAGGGCGATATCGCGACATTAATGCCGTGGGTGGCAGCACCATTGCGGCTTTGCTTAATGCGGTTAAGCCTTCTAAAGTGCCCTATGTGTTTGGTGGCGATGGCGCCTCATTTTGTGTGCCGCCAGAGCTTTTACCCAAAATAAAACGCGCCTTAAGAGGCTGCCAAGAACTGGCGCAGGATGGGGTGCAATTAGAGTTGCGCGTGGGGTTAATTCCTTATAAAGACCTAGAAAGCCCTATCAATATTTGTCGCTACCAAGCCGCACCCAACTTAACGCAATATTTTTTTATGGGTGGCGGCATGGAAGAAGCAGACGCCAAAATTAAAGCCAACCAACACTATCACCTAGACCCAAATACCGAGCCTAAGGCAGACTTTAGCGGTTTTGAATGTCGTTGGAATGAAATCCCCAGTCAACAAGAAGTGACCTTTAGTTTGTTGGTCAAAGCGCGCTGTAAAACCCAAGCAGAATCCCTGGCTCTTTATCAAATGCTGATTGCCGAAACCCAAAGGGTTTTGGGTGACGCTTCGCAACATCATCCGCTCAATACCGCAGGATTAAATTTGTCGATGAATACACAAAAATTAAAAGTGGAAGCAGAAACCAAAACGCAAAATAAAAGTCGCTGGGCAAAATGGGCGATGCGCCAAAAAATTCGGCTGCAAAATATCATTGGTAATTATTGGATGGAGCATCAAATTGAAGCGCTAGAAGTGCATTGGGGCGGTTATAAACAAGACCTTATCCAACACTCTGATTATGTGAAATTGGACGATACTTATCGGTGTGTGATGTCTGCTTCGCAAGCGTCCATTAACGAATTATTAGCCTGGTTAGAACAACTTCACCAAGCCGGCAAACTCTATTACGGCTGTCACCAAACCCACAGCGCCATCATCACCTGCCTAGTCGAAAAAACTGGCCAAGAACACATCCACTTTGTAGACAGCGCCGAGGGCGGCTATGCCATGGCAGCCAAGCAGTTGAAAGCGCAGATACTGATGCGACAGTAAAAAATAGCTTAGGGTAGAAGTATTATTTCTTGGGTGACTTATGTTGCCAGTTGTGATTGAGTAACGCTTTATTATTCTTGGCGCCCAAATTTGAAAGATGAGGGTGACAATTTCTTGATTGAGGCCGCTACAGCTGATGTGCCAAAAACCATTTTGGATTGTTTGGATGATTAGTTTGATGAGATTTTTGCTGAATTCTTAATTAAACTTCTAAGACGTGATTAATTATTTGATGACTTAAGCTTTTTAAAATGGAAGCTTAAGCCATAAGGTAAGTAGACTAAAAATTATTTATATGGTTTTTCAAAGCACATAACCATAGAGGTTGTTGACTTATTTGAAGTGGTATATTCAGATGCATAAGCAACTTTCCACCCGTCATATTTTTTTAGAAGTTCGTTTACTTCTTCCTCATCTCCAGTAGTAAAATCAACACAGCGTGTAGCCATTGAAGATTCTTGGCTGGATGATGCTCTTAGGTTCGATGATACGTTAGCTGGAGCACAGGCTGTAACTGAAGCAAATACCGCAAATAAGGCGGCCAGAGATATAATTTTTTTCATTTAATATGTTTCCTTAAAATTAACAGAATTATTTTAAATTCCAATATTATGTTATCAAACTTTTAAAGTTTAATTTGTTATTTTTAATTTGTCCAAATAGGTTTTAATAATTTTCATAAAGATTCCGAATTAAAAATTTAGTTTTGAGTTAAATCTTTTTGTTAATTTTTGCTTTCTATTTTTTTATGTGTGGGGTTTTAACAAAGATTTCTAGTGTAATTCAGGCAATTTCATAACGAGATAGAGATTGTGCGTTTGCTAAATCGCGCAATTGATGGTCTAGGGTGTCTGAGATTTGTAAGGTCATTCTTGGCATAGGAAATCCTTTTAAGCTGTTGTGTGTTACAAATCGTAATGCGCTAGGTATTGCCAGTAAAGGTTTAGGGTTAGATTGTTTTATGACTGGTAAGAGATTAAACTTGGGCACTTTTATTAAGGTAGGTTAAAACTTTGAATCAAATCAATTTATCTGAGGCTACCAGGCTTATCCAAGCCGGCGAGGTGATTGCTTATCCTACCGAAGCGGTTTATGGTTTGGGATGTGATCCGTTTGATGAATCGGCGTTTAATCGTTTGTTGGATTTGAAGCAGCGTCCTTTAGAAAAGGGGGTTATTTTGATTGCGGCGAATGTGGCTCAAATTCGGGATTTGGCGCTTATTTTTGACCAGGCCTGGTCAGATTTGGTGCTGAAATCTTGGGAAAGTGCCTATTCTCCAACGACTTGGGTGTTGCCTGCAACCCCAAAAGTGCCAACTTGGATTACCGGTGGACGCAAGACGGTGGCGATAAGAGTGACGCATCATCCAGAGGTCAAAGCACTGTGTGAAGCGTTTGGTGGCGCGATTGTATCGACCAGTGCCAATTTATCGGGGCAACCCCCGATTAAAACGACCGCAGACTGTATTGCGTGTTTTCCTCAAATCCCTGTTATGCAAGGTCAATTAAGTGGTTTGGCAGAGCCTTCGCAAATTTGGGATGCGCAAAAGCAGGTGCGCTTGCGCTAAACCGAGTCAGCTTTAGCTTTTTTGACTGGCTTGATAAAGCCCCATGACTTTTTGGCTATAAACCTTTAAGTCTTTAATACGGCTTGCGTTAGAGGGATGAGTGCTGAGAATTTCTGGTGGAGCATCTTTTGACAGCTGTGACATTTTTTCCCATACATGCACAGCGGCTTCTGGGTTAAAGCCAGCGCGAGCCGCAAGTTCTACCCCCATTCGATCTGCCTCGGTTTCGTGTTCACGACTATTGGGCAGGGTTAAGGTGACATTCATGGCCATAGAGGCTAAATCAAGGGTTGGGCCTTGAATGCCAGTGGCTAAACTTAAAGCCGCTAGTCCGTAACTTTGTAATTGCGCTTGTGAAGCGCGTTCACGACCATGTTCACGCAAAGCGTGGGCGATTTCATGCCCCATAATGGCAGCGATTTCATCATCGGTTAAACTGAGTTTTTCAATAATGGCGGTGTAAAAGGCAATTTTGCCGCCGGGCATGCACCAAGCATTCAGTTGGTCAGATTGAATCACATTGACTTCCCATGCCCAGTCAGGTGCATCGGTTCTAAAGGCACTGGTTTTGGGTATTAGCCGATTGGCGATATCACGAACGCGCGCGAGTTGTTTGGCATCTGGATTGAGCGTTTTGTTTTTCTTGGCCTCGTCAATCACCTCGCCATAGGCTTTAACAGCCCCTTCTTGCATATCTTTTTCTGAAACAATCAGTAATTGTTGGCGGTCAACACCAACAGCCCCTTTTTGAGTGGTTTGACTGACGCAAGCTCCTAAAGTTAGGGTGGAAAGAATTGCTAAGGCCAGCAAAGGCTGTTTAAGTTTCATAAAGAGGTCTCCAAATCTTTTTTAGTTGGTTATTTTATAAAATTGTACGGAGTTTTCTAATAAAATGAAGTAATTAAACTGAGAAGGAAACCCTATGTCTGTCACCGCTACCCATATTGAAGCCGTAAAAACCTATTTATTAAGTTTACAAGATGACATTTGTCAGCAATTGTCAGCCGAAGATGGGTCGAAAGACTTTATTATAGATGCATGGGAGCGAGAAAAAGCGGAAGGCTCGATGGGCTTGACGGGTGGTGGGCGTACTCGTGTGATGGAAGATGGAGAAGTTATTGAGAAAGGCGGCGTTAATTTTTCTCATGTACGCGGCAAAACCTTACCCGCATCGGCAACGGCGCATCGTCCAGAGTTGGCGGGGCGTTCGTTTCAGGCTTTGGGTGTGTCTTTGGTGATTCATCCGCGCAATCCTTATGTGCCCACGTCTCATGCCAATGTGCGTTTATTTGTGGCTGAGAAAGAAGGCGAAGAAGCGGTTTGGTGGTTTGGTGGCGGTTTTGATTTAACCCCTTATTATCCGTTTGAGCAGGATGTGCAACATTGGCATTTGCAGTCCAAAGAAGCCTGCGAACCTTTTGGTGCTGAGATTTATCCCAAGTACAAAAAATGGTGTGATGACTATTTTTATCTAAAACACCGCAACGAAACCCGAGGTGTTGGCGGGTTGTTTTATGATGATATGAATACGGAATCTTTAGGTTGGGATTTTGAAACTTGTTTTGCGTTTATGCAGTCGGTTGGCAATCATTTTATTACCGCTTATCGCCCCATTATGAATCGCCGCAAACAGTTTGAATATGGTGAGCGCGAAAGAGATTTTCAGCTTTATCGCAGAGGCCGCTACGCTGAGTTTAATTTAGTATATGATAGAGGCACGATATTTGGCTTGCAAACCGGTGGTCGCACAGAATCTATTTTGATGTCGATGCCGCCTTTAACCAGTTGGAAATATGATTATCATCCAGAACCCGGCAGTCCAGAAGCGGAACTTTATGACTATTTAACCCCTAAAGATTGGTTGGCAGATCTAGAATAATGGAAGATTTAGACGATAAGGTTCGGGTAGATAAATGGTTGTGGGCGGCGCGCTTTTTTAAAACGCGTGGTTTGGCTTTAGAAGCCTTAAAAGGCGGCAAAATTGAGCTAAATGGCCAAAAGCCTAAACCCAGTAAAGTGATTGCTTTAGGCGATGAGTTATCCATTACGCAAGAACACCGCAAAGTCAAAGTCACGGTTTTAGCCATCAGCGATAAGCGTGGCTCGGCAGAGATGGCTGAGCATTTATATCGTTTAAATGAAGAACTTTTAAACCAACGCAAACCTACTTTAGATATGGCTTTAGTGGGCTACCGAGAAAAAGGCGCAGGTCGTCCGACTAAGCGCGACCGCCGTAAAATTGAAGCCATTGATTTTGGGTTTTAAAAATCTGGCTGAAGGGAGTGTTACATGGAATATGATTTTAGAATTATCTTAAATGATGATGCCATTATTATCGATTATGAAGACCCGCAAAATTTTTTGGGTTATGGCACCCAGGGTGAAACGGTCCGAGGTGAAAATTGGCTGAGTTTGTTTATTGATACCTCAGATTTCAAAAAGGTGATGGATGCTTTCGTCAGAACCTTTTCAGGAGAAGCGGAACAATATGTGCATTTTCAAAATGATGTGCTGACGGCCAAAAAAAATCATAAATATATCGATTTTCACAATCGTTTAATCGAGATAGATGGCAAACCCTGCCTAGAAAGTTTTGGGTTTGAACATTTTAAAGGTAGAGTGGCTGAATTTAAATTGTCAGATTAAAAAGCGGTTTTAAGTAATTGTTTCAAAACCTTTTTTTGCATTATTCTAATGTGTCTACTGTTTCGTCGGATGTTAAGAAGTTCCAAGTAAAGACCAATCCATAGGTTTCACCTCTTGTGGTTTCCACCAACGGACTCGCTGCGGTCACCGCCTGTTTTAAGTCGCGTTGTCGATAAAATCCACCTATCCAAAATTGTCCAATATGCCAATTAATTGAGGCACTGTAACTCATATTCGCAAAACCGCCTGTTGCTTGATAAGCCGGTCTGGTCGCGGTTGCTTCTGTTGGATTGACCCCATAAAAATAATCATTGTATTGTGCGGTGGCAAAATCGGCACTGGTGCCAAAGGTGGCTTTGATGCGCTGGTGATTGCCTAGATTGCGGCGATAATAGTAATAAATGCCCGGTGATGTGACCCAACCCTCTTGGTGAATGGACCTAAAATCGGTGGCTAAAATCGCTCTGATGGGCAACTCTAACTTTAATTCACTGATGTGTTTGCGATAAAGCGTATATTTAAAAACAGGCCCTAACCCTACCGAACCATCTAGGTCTTCCATGCCGTTGCGAGCTTGGTTGTCTTTGCTAGAAACCGGCACAGAAATCGACAAACTCAAGTCCAGTTCTAAGGGTCCTAATTCATATAACGGCTTTTTGACCTCTCTTTGGTCAATGGTTAAGTCTTTACTGCGGTAGGTAAAATACGGAAATGGCAGCAATAAATCGTTTTTTTCCTTAGAGCCCGGGTAATCAGGATAAGATACCAGCGATGGACCCAAACCAAACTCCCATTTAGGCAGGGTTTGTTGGGCAAATAGCAAGGGTTGATAAAGGTATAAACAACTTAGCCAAAGGCTTAAAGAAGATTTACTGAGCATAATTCCTCGCAAGTTAAGAGTGACTTTTTTGAGCGCTTTTAGCTCTTACCCGTAAAGTTTAACAACGATTGTAACCTTTGCACGAATCAATGCACGCTAAAAAATGGCTAAAATTTTCTAACCCTTTAATGCGTGCTTGGCCAAGTTCGGCGTTTTTCGGTTTAGTAAGTTAATTTTATCGAATTTTTTCTCACCCATCACTTATGCGAAGGATTTATATGATATTTTCTGTCAAGGGCATACTTAAGGAGCCGCTTTAATGACCTATACCATTTTATATGATGGCGCAAAAACAGATATTTTTAATGAAACCATCTTGCCGTTATTTGAAGATAAAGAGTTTGTCAGCTTTGCTTTTGATATGAATGCGTTGCCGGCTTTACCGGAAGATAGCCGGGTATTGCTGTGGTTGAGTGATGCTGATTTATATTTAGCCTTACCGCTGGCAGTCAAACATCTTTGGCAGGTGGGTTTTTTGCCTCATCCTGAGATGATTAGGCTTTACCGCACCTTTGATGTTCCCAAAAAAGCCAAGGAAGCCCTTCAGGATATTGACAGTGTTGAAGAAGCAGTTTTAGCAGATTTAATGACTTGTAATGATGATTTGGTGTTTGGATCGGTTATGTTGGGCAATCCAAGCACCATGCGTCCTGCTTCACAAATGGACGAAGGATTAATGAGCAAGCTGCTCCATTTGGTGACATTTGTGCGCAACCTTCGTCACGATTGTTTGTTTCCTTACAAATTAACCACGGCAAAAAATACCACGGTCAGCACCGCTGCCTTGGGAATTACCGTGGTGTATCGTGCCAGTGGCAGCGATTTTACCCGTCGTACGGTCGGCGAAACACTGGTAGACGAATCCACGTTAAATGCCTTGATATTAGCGCCCCGCAGTTTGTCGCAAATAGTGAATTTTTTGGTGACTAAGCTGTTTAGTAAGAAAGCTGAGCAAGGTGTTTTGCCCGATTATTTGGGACACATCAAAACAGAAAGCTTGGTGATTAAAGGTACAAAAGAGTTGGCTTATAGCATTGATGGACAACAAATGATGGCTGAATCAGTCACTTTAGCGGTTCAAAAAGATGCGCTTAAAGTGCTCAGTACACGCTTACCTAAAAAAGAAAATCCCGCAGAGCTGAAAGAATCCATGAGAATCAGTGGCTTACCTAAAGGGCAGTCTATCAATGAATTAATCAGCAGACCTTTACCTTGGATTTATCACTCAGACCCAGAAGAGGTTAAAGAAACTTTTGTAACCTTAAAAGAAAATGCGCGGACTTCGGAATCTTATTTGGTCTTGATGGTATTAGCCACCTTGCTGGCTACGGTGGGATTGTTTGCGAATTCTGCCCCAGTGATTATCGGGGCGATGATTTTAGCACCCTTGATGGCGCCGATTATTTCCCTGGCCATGGGGGTGTTGCGCCAAAATACCGATTTAATGACAGTCAGTGGTAAAACGCTTTTTACCGGCATTGTCATGGCCTTAACTTTTGGTACTTTATTAACCCTAATTACCCCCTTGCAAGCCATTAATCATGAAATTGGCGCACGACTCAGTCCAACGCTATTAGATTTGGCGGTGGCAATTATTTCTGGGATTGCCGGGGCTTATGCTAATGCGCGTTCTGATGTGGCCAAAAGTTTGGCGGGGGTTGCCATTGCAGTGGCTTTAGTACCACCTTTAGCGGTTTCTGGTATTGGCATAGGTTGGTTGGATTGGCATGTGTTTTGGGGTGCTTTTTTACTGTTTATGACCAACCTTGTCGGTATTGTGTTGGCCGCAGCGGCTACCTTTTTACTGATGGGCTTTAGTCCGTTTCATTTAGCCAAAAAAGGCATTGTGATTTCTTTGGTGTTTGTGGGGATAGTGAGTATTCCTTTGGTGTTGGCATTTGATGCCATGGTTTCTGAACAACGCGTGGTCAGAGCTTTAGAGGGATCTCAGATTGAAGATTTGGAGATTAAAGATGTACAAGTTATTCACGGTTCGCCGATGACGGTTTCTGTGAAATTGTTATCGCAATCCCCGATTGAAGCCGCGCGCATCGAGCAGGTAAAGGCCAAAATTGAAAGCGAGGTAGGGGAGCCGATTCGTTTAGAGGCCACATCTGTCATGGTGCGTTAATTGCGATTGATGAAGATTACACCAAAAAAAAAGCCCGGTTACTTTCGTAAACCGGGCTTTTTCGTATTAGCGAGCGTTCTAAATAAATTACTTAGCTGCTAATCTCGCCATGGCTGCACGCTTTTTAGTGATTAGGTTTTGGATGATTGGCGTCATGATTAAATCCATGGCTTCAACCATTTTAGTACCAGAACAAATCATCGTAGTTTCGTTCTGTAACCAAGCACCTTCAATTTTATCAACGATTAAGCTTAAATCTTCGATGTCTTTGTGACGCACATGGGTAATAACCAAAGAGTTCTCTGGTGATGGTCCCATCGGTGCGATTTCAGTTTGTGTTGAGAACGGATCTGAAGTATCAACTAACGGAATACGTTGGAAGTTGATGTGGGTACGGTGGAACTGAGGCAGAATGTATTCAATATAATCATCCATACGCTCCATAATGGTATCACGCACTTGTTGAACGGTATAAGGACGCTCTGAAGTATCACGGTAGATTTTTTGCATCCACTCGATGTTGACCACTGGCGCAACGCCAATCCCTAAGTCAACATGCTGAGCTACATTGTATTTACCTTCTTCTGGACCGTGATCCATACGCTTAACCATTCCGTGCAAACCTTCGTAGAACAGGATGTCGGTATCTGCGGGTAAATCTTCCCAAGGCGTGAATTCACCAGTTGATAAGTTAGTGCCTAAACGCGCGTTATGCTCGGCGGCTTCTTCGTCAGAGTGAATGTAATAACGACGCTTACCGGTGGCTGATTTTTTGTATTCAGCAAACAAAGCTTCTAGTTTTTGGAATTCGTTCGCATACTCAGAGAAGTGAGTCAACACTGGACCACCGTTTGCCTTAGACTCAGCAACCTTAGCACGCATTTCCATGCGGCTATATTTATGAAAGCTATCGCCTTCGATAATGGCGGCATTTAAACCTTCGCGTTTAAAAATTGCTTCAACGGCTCTCTTAACAAAAGAGGTACCGGCACCAGATGAACCAGTTACGGATACTATTGGGTGTTCCACAGACATAGACAGTCTCCTAAAGTTTTCTAAAAATAACCAGGCCTGGTTATTTTTGGGTTAAATTTCGACTAAAAGTTTTAAAAATTTGTGCTATTTAAAACCATAATCTATTAGATTTCAAAACAAAATTTTTTATCACGCGCTTTAATGCGTACTAAACGTCTAGGTTTTCAACCTGTAACGCATTACTTTCAATAAAGTTACGACGCGGTTCTACCTCATCTCCCATCAGGGTGGTGAAGACTTGGTCAGCGGCAATGGCATCTTTAATGGTCACTTGTAATAAACGACGCGATTCGGGATTCATAGTGGTTTCCCAAAGCTGTTCAGGGTTCATTTCCCCCAAACCTTTATAGCGTTGAATATTTTGACCACGCTTGGCTTCGTTTAATAACCAATCTAAAGCGTCTTTAAAGTTGCTAACCGGTTCTTGTTTTTCACCGCGTTGCACAAAGGCCGTGGCGTCTAACAAATCTTTAAGGGCAGCGCTGACTTTTGCAATGGCTTGATATTCGGCACACGCAAAAAACTCTTCGCTATACACTTGAGAATGCAAAGTCCCGTGTTCACGCTGTTGTAAGCGCAATTGGAACTTAGCCTCGCCTTCTAGCGCGGGTTCAACAGACAACTGGTAAGTCACCTTTTGAATTTCGCCGATGGCTTGCAGTTTTTGCAATTCTAAATCCACCCATGCTTGCAGGGCGGCTTGGTCATTCAACATTTCTAGGGTCACTTTATCGGCTAGAATTAATTGATTTAAGAAAGTTTTATTATAACGACGCGATAAACGGCCATTGATGCGCTCAACTTGTAAGTAATCTTTGGCCAGGTTTTCTAACGCCAATCCTTGAACGGCCGGACCGTCTTTTGACACAGATAATTGCGCTTGGTCGAGTGCCGATTGCAGTAAATAGCTTTCGAGTTCGGTGTCGTCTTTTAGGTAGTTTTCTTGCTTACCGCGTTTGATTTTGTATAAAGGCGGTTGTGCAATATAGATATAACCGTTTTGTACCAACTCAGGTAACTGACGGTAGAAGAAAGTCAGTAGTAGGGTACGAATGTGCGAACCATCCACATCCGCATCCGTCATGATGATGATGCGGTGGTAACGCAATTTGGTGATATTGTATTCGTCTGGCCCGATGCCGCAGCCTAAGGCAGTAATCAGCGTGCCGACTTCGGCAGAGGCAATCATCTTATCAAAACGGGCTTTTTCCACATTCAGGATTTTACCTTTTAATGGCAAAATCGCTTGGGTACGGCGATCACGACCTTGTTTGGCTGAACCACCCGCGGAGTCACCCTCCACCAGATAGAGTTCAGATAAAGCAGGGTCTTTTTCTTGGCAATCTGCCAGTTTGCCCGGTAGACCTGCGATGTCTAAAGCGCCTTTACGGCGCGTCATTTCACGGGCTTTACGAGCGGCTTCACGCGCACGCGCGGCATCGACTATCTTGGCAAAAACCGCTTGGGCTTCTTTGGGATTTTCCAGTAAATATTCGGCGAACTTTTCGTTCATTGCCGTTTCAACGGCTGTTTTCACTTCGGATGAAACCAACTTGTCTTTGGTTTGTGATGAGAATTTTGGGTCAGGCACTTTAACCGAAATAACCGCCGCTAAACCTTCACGGGCATCATCACCGCTGACATTGATTTTGTATTTTTTGTTTAGACCTTCACTTTCAGCATAGGCATTCATGGTGCGTGTTAAAGCAGCACGGAAACCCGATAAATGCGTCCCACCATCGCGTTGTGGAATGTTGTTGGTAAAGCAGAAAATCGATTCTTGATAGGCTTCTGACCATTGCATGGCCACTTCAACGGTGATGTCGTCTTTAACGGTACTGAAGTAAAAGGCTTTTTCGTTAATGGGGGTTTTATTGGTGTTGATGTAGTCCACAAACGCCTTAATACCACCTTCAAACTTAAAGACTTCATGGCGATCATCGCGCTTATCTTTAAGCTCGATGTGCACACCAGAGTTTAAGAAAGACAGTTCACGCAAGCGCTTTAGCAGGTATTCAAAGCTGAAATCGGTGACATTGGTAAAGGTGGCTTTACTGGGTAAAAAACGAATTTCGGTTCCGGTTAAATCGGTGTCGCCAACGATGGCTAAAGGCGCATCAGGCACACCATGGCGATAGGTTTGTTTCCAGATATGGCCTTCACGCTTGATGGTGAGGTGTAATTCTTCAGACAGGGCGTTAACCACCGAGACACCCACTCCGTGCAGACCACCGGATACCTTGTAGGAGTTATCGTCAAACTTACCACCGGCATGCAGAATGGTCATGATGACTTCGGCAGCTGAAACGCCTTCTTCTGGGTGAATGCCGACCGGAATCCCACGACCGTTATCAGAAACCGACACAGAACCATCGGTGTGGATGGTGACCACAACCTTGTCACAATGACCTGCAAGCGCTTCATCGATACCGTTATCGACTACCTCAAATACCATGTGGTGAAGACCAGAGCCATCATCGGTGTCGCCGATGTACATGCCGGGTCTTTTTCGAACGGCATCGAGTCCCTTGAGGACTTTAATGGAGGAGGAGTCGTACGCTTGAGAAGGTTTGCTTGTTTCAGTCATAGATTTCGCTGCTTTTTAATTAAAAAATTAACCGAGTGATTGTATCACAACCTGAGTTAAATAGGTGAATTAGAAAGGGTTTAAGGCGTTTTAATGCGCTATTTTGGCGCTTTTAGCTGCAGATTTTAGTCCGAAATAATTTGGCCGTGTTTGACCTGAAATATTTGAGTGGTTTTTGGGTTCAACACGCTGACCAATTCTTCTGCGGTGGTGCTGATAATGTGTTGGATATTCAGGCAGTCCAGCAGCTTTAATAGCGTGAGCCTATGCTGGGCATCCAGCTCGGCTGGCAGGTCGTCAATTAACATAATCACAGGGGCGTTACTGTGTTTTTCATAGACACTGGCTTGGGCTAATAATAAAGCGCATACAAATAATTTTTGTTGGCCGCGCGATAATTTAACCAACGCATCTTGGCCATCCAGTTTAAAACTTAAGTCGGCGCGATGACAGCCATACTGAGTAAATCCTTGTTGGGCATCTTTGGCATAGTGGTCTTGCAGCAATTGGGCCAAACTTGCGGCGTTTTTGGGCCAGCCAGATTTATAGCCCAGCTGTATGTCTAGTTGTAATTCTGGCATCATCGCTTGGCAAAACTCATCCAAGTAAGGTTTAAGTTGTTCGGTGTAGGCTTGCCGAATTTGATGAACCTGTTCGGCGGTTTCTAGCAGTTGTGCATCCCATAAAGTGGTTTGCGCTTTGGGGAGCTTTTGACGCAAAGCATGATTGCGTTGTTTTAGAATGCGCTGATAATGACGCCAAGCTTGGCTAAAAGTGGGGTATTGATGAAAACAGCCCCAGTCTAAAAATTGGCGGCGGGCTTTGGGGCCTTCTTCAAGCAAACGATGGCTTTCGGGGGTTAAGAGTTGTACCGGCAATTTATTGGCCAAGAGTGCCTGGCTGTGAATGGTTTCGCCATTCAGCCGCAAGGTGCTAGAGTGTTCGGTGCGGTTTAGGCCCAGTTTATGGGTTTGACCGTCTTGCTCCACTTCGGCAAACAGGGTTAAGTCGGCGTGGGTTTGTTGAATGAGTTGCGAGGGTTTAACCGTTCTAAAAGACCGCCCAGTGGCTAAAACCCAAATACCTTCAATTAAAGAGGTTTTGCCAGCGGCATTATCCCCCACAATCAGATTCAATCCTGGGGCCAGTTTTAACCAGGCCTGGTCAAAATTACGGAAGTTTTGCAGAGAAAATTGGGTGATTTTAGCCAAGGTTAAGAAAGTGTCTTGAGGTTATGACTGTTTAAAGTGATTTAAACAGTCACAGAATTGCTAGAGGAAAATGCTAGAGGCGCATCGGCATAATAACATGCTGACATTCACAAACATCGGTTTGAGTTTCAAACAAACAGCTGCTATTGGCATCTTTCATACGCAGGGTGACTAGGTCATCATTTAACGAATTTAGAACATCCAGCAGATAGTTAACATTAAATCCGATTTCCATTTCTGGGCCTTGATAATCAATCGCCATGTCTTCGTGTGATTCATCTTGTTCAGAGTTTTGCGCATGCACCGATAACAGATTGGCTGCTAAGGCAAAGCGAATTCCTTTGAATTTATCGTTGGATAAAATGGCGGCGCGCTGTAATAGATTGCGGAACAATTCACGATCAGTTTGAATGATTTGATCATTGTTTTGCGGGATAACACGGCGGTAATCAGGGAAGCGACCATCGACTAATTTGCAAGTAAACACGGTATCTTCTAGACGCACGGTGAGGTAATTTTTGGCTAACGAAAACTCAATCAAAGAATCATTATCACTCATCAACTTTTGTAACTCTAAAACCCCTTTACGCGGCAGAATGGCTTGGGTAGGTACTAGGCCTTCGGTTGATAGCGTGGTTGCGCAGGTTGATAAACGATGGCCATCGGTTGCCACCACGCGTAGCGCGCTTTGATTGATGTCAAACAACATACCATTCAGATAAAAACGCACATCTTGGCTAGCCATGGCAAAGGCGGTGTTCTGAATAAGTTGTTTCAATTGGTGCTGTTGCAGTGCAAAAGAGATTTCGGTTTGCGTTAAGTCTATGGTTGGAAAATCATCAGCCGGTAAGCTGGATAATTTAAAGCGCGAACGCCCAGCTGACAGGTCACAACGGCCGTCTTCAAAATTCAAAACAATGGTTAAGCCTTCAGGCAAAGAGCGCACGATGGTCATTAACTTAATGGCAGGTAGGGTGATTGCGAAATCGCCTTGTGAGCTTTCGAGTTCAGTTTGCGCACGGGTTTCGATTTCTAGGTCAGAAGCCGTAACCGTTAGGGTATTTTGTTGAATTTGTAACAGCACATTGCCTAAGATTACCATGGTTTGGCGTTTTTCGACCACGCCTGCCACGGTTTGTAGCGCACGCAATAAACTTTCGCGAGAAAGGCTAATTTTCATAGTAGATTCCCTGTCATCCTAGTCAATAAATGGGTTGAGACCTTTGTTCGTGCAAAGATATCAGTTGGTGATAATTCTAATTAAAGCGTTAAAGTCTTCGTCAAAGCGGTGATCGGTTTCACGCAGTTCTTTGATTTTTCGCACCGCGTGTAATACCGTGGTATGGTCGCGTCCACCAAAGGCATCGCCAATTTCAGGCAGGCTGTGATTGGTGAGTTCTTTAGAAACCCCCATCGCCATTTGTCTTGGGCGCGTGATGTTGCGGGTGCGTTTTTTGGATAATAAATCCGCCACTCGAATTTTATAATAATCGGCTACGGTTTTTTGAATGTTTTCTAAGGTGACCATTTTTTGTTGCAGTGCCAGCAAGTCCTTCAAGGCTTCTTTGGCAAGTTCAACTGTGACGGCTTGTTGGGTAAACTGCGCAAAAGCCCCCACGCGTTTTAGAGCGCCTTCTAAATCACGCACATTACCACGCAGGCGTTTGGCAATGAAAAACGCCACTTCATCAGGTAATAACAAGCCAAACTCAGAAGCCTTTTTCATCAAAATGGCAACGCGCATTTCAAACTCTGGCGGTTCAACGGCAATGGTTAAGCCCCAGCCAAACCTTGATTTTAAACGGTCTTCTAACCCATCCACTTCTTTGGGAAAGCGGTCACTGGTAAGGATGACTTGTTTGTTGCCTTCTAGTAAATGATTGAAGGTGTGAAAGAATTCTTCTTGAGATTGGTCTTTATTGGCAAAAAACTGAATATCATCAATGAGCAAGGCATCTAGCGAGCGATAAAAGCGCTTGAATTCATCAATTTTATTATGGCGCAAGGCATTCACCATATCCGCCACAAAGCGTTCAGAGTGCAAATAAACCACTCGAGCATCCGGATTGGCGCGCATCAATTCATTACCAATGGCGTGCATTAAGTGGGTTTTACCCAAACCTACGCCACCATAAATAAAGAAAGGGTTGTAACTGCCGCCTGGGTTTTCGGCCACTTGGCGTGCAGCAGCTGCTGCGAGTTGGTTGGCTTTACCCTGTACAAAGGTATCAAAGGTAAAATTAGCGTTTAAATTATGTTTGATACCATTTTTTGAAGCAGGAGCGGCATTTTTAGATGCGCTAGGGGTGGCAGGCTTAAGCGGCTGCGGAATCACCATGGCTTCAGTTTCTGGAGCTTCATCAAGGTCGTAATCGCCAATCATGAGTTTAATATCTGGGGTGGCGTAGGGCGCAACAAATGCAACGGCTTCTTTGATTTGCGGTAAGAGTTTTTTGACCCAGTCCAAAATGAACGGAGAAGGTGCCATCAATTGAATCGACTGCTCATCTTCCACAGGTCTTAAGGGTAAAATCCAAGTGTGGAACTGTTGATCATTGAGGCGCAGTTCGAGTTGTTTGAGGGCTAGGGGCCAAATTGCTGACAA